>NZ_AXWQ01000005.1:0-300000 GCF_000482745.1 Oleidesulfovibrio alaskensis DSM 16109
CTTCACAGCTACCTACCTCATAGCAACCCTTTAACAGTGTATCAAGATTGAGTAGGAGACAGGTCTATGTGTGAACCAGCTTCAGCTACAGCGGGAACCACAGCCGCAGTAGGTGGAACCACAGCAGGCACTACTGCCGCAGCGTCTACGATTACAGCGTCTCAAATGTTCATGTACTCCCTAGCCATTGCCGCCGCTTCTACAGCCGCCAACATGGTCGCTCAAAGTGAACAGGCGAATGCCATGAACTCATATCAAAGCGAAATGGCAGACAATTACAACAAGACAGCGGTCAAGAACGCCGAACTCGCCAACAAGGATTACATCGAACAGACAGCCGCTGAAAGCATTGCGCTCATGCAGAAGCAAGAGGCGGCAGCACAAGAAGTGCAACGGATTCAAAGGGAACGCCTTGAAAAGCAAGGGACGGCCTTAGCTTCAAGTGAGGCAGCAGGCCAGTCGCTCCAGTTCCTCATGGACGACTATCACAGACAAGAAGCCCTCTACAGGAATTCAGTAAAGCACCAACTTGATATGGACAAGGACGCATACGGCATATCCGTGAAAGGCTTCAGGAATACCGCCAAGAACCGAGGAACGGCTTCAGGTCGATACATCCCCAAGCCTGTCAACTTTCCTAATGTAGGTTCAATGGTCGGTGCGGCTTTGTCGATTGGAAGCAAGGGGCTTGGTTATTATGACCAGTACAAGCAACCGATATACGACCAGAACGGCAAATTCACAGGCCGCTATTCGCTGACAGGGAAATGATATGACAGCAACGGGACTGGCAAGCAGGAGAAGGATAAAGGTACGAAGACATGAACGAAGTGTGCAGACTGACACAATGGACACATAAGAGGTAGCCTTGTCGTTCTTCCTAGCTTGTCAGTCTTTTTATTGAAAGTGAATTTCAATTACAATTATTCGTGTATTTTTGTCTTTATCAGTGTTTTGTCTTCCCTCATGCTCTTAATGCCCTCAAGTGGCTAGGAGCGGGCTATTTGCTCCATATTTTGATTCTGAGGTGTTTTTGTCGTCTTCGCTTGTCATTCGTCGTGTTTTCTTTTTTAAGTCTTTAGAAGTGGAATATGGACGTTTTCCTTGTCGTCCTTGTTTCCGGTAAGGCGTCTGTGATTGCATTCGGTACCGTTCGCGTCCTCAAGGGTGAAGGTGGTGAAATCTGGTTCGTCGCCAAGGACGTATGTGATGCACTTGGTTTCAAATACGCCAGCGATGCTACCAAGTATCTGGATGAAGATGAGAAAGCTCTGATGAATAATCCGAGCTTGACCTCGAACCCCAACGGGCAAGTTACTCTCATCAACGAATCCGGCCTCTACTCCCTGATTCGCCGCTCCCGCAAGCCGGAAGCCAAGAGGTTCAAGAAGTGGCAACCTCGTGACCGTCCTTGAGAACAACAAGCCCATGACCACCAGCCTCAAGGTGGCTGAGGTGTTCGGGAAGAAACCTCGACTGCCCTACATCCTTCATTGAATCGAACTTTTGATTGAATGAGTATCCGGTGAAAGTTGGATTCGGAACCCGCATGGACCCCATGTACCTGATGACCCTTGATGGGTTCACCTTCTTGGCGATGGGATTCAACGGAGCGAGAGCCGCCGAGTTCAAGATCAAGTACATCGAAGCCCTTGAATGTTCGGTAGATTTTAGAAAGCCCAATTTTGGACTCTCTTCCTATTCCGTTCCCAACAAACGTCTTCCCTACCCCATGCACCTCATGACCTCGACGGCTTCACTTTCCTCGCAACGGGCTTCACCATTCCTGTCTTCCCGTTTCTCCTTCCCCTTAATCCTGCCAATCCCGCTGAAGATTCGACGCAGAAAGCCGCAAGTCAGCTTTCACATTTCGTTTCTAAGGCGCGTTTCGCCTCGTCCATATGAAATCCATCATGACGACTTCAAAAAGACGCTCTAACGGCTTTTAATCCATTGCTTTCCATGCGGCACAAGGGCGTCAAGCGTGATTTCCCTGTCCCAGTCCACTGGTTGAATGACATCGCGGAAGAGTGTGGATGCAGGGTAGCTGCCTTCATAGATTGCCGTGATGTCGTCGAACTCGCCTTTTTCGTGCCCTACGACTTCCTTCAGTTTGCGGCGGTCAATGTCGTGGAGCTTTGCCCAAGTGATGAACGTATGCCGGAAGGAATGGAAGGTAACGTTGCTGACTTCGCCTTCACCCGCGCCAACGCCGCAATCACGACGGAAGCGCGTGAACCACTGCGTCACGTTGGCGGAGACGTTGCCTTCGCGCTTGCTCAAGGTCTTGCGGGAGAACAGGTGTAGTTCGCCTTTTGACCTAAGTGCTTTCACGCGTTCAAGCAGGCCGAGCCTGATAAGGAACGGATGGACCGGGACAATGCGTTTGCCTGCGGCTGTCTTGAGTTCCTTGTCGCCTTCGTTGTTGATGTCGATGCAGGGAACGCCGTCGATTTCGCGGATGTCGTCCAGATGGAGCTGGCATATTTCTTCAACACGTGCGCCTGTAAACAGGGCGATAAGCGGTGCCCAGAATTGCCATGCTTTTGTGAACTTCTGCTTGCCCGTGGCCGTGCCTTGGTAAGGCGCGCTGTGGAACAGGGCTTTCAGTTCATCGCGGGTGAAAGCGCGGCGTTTGGCCTGCTTCGCCTTGAGGGTGTTCTTCTTGAAGGCCAACGCCACGTTGAGAGGCTTTGCCTTGTCCACGTAGCCCTCAAGCTCTGCCCAGTTGATGAATGAGCGCACATTGTCAAAGCGCGTCTTGATGGATTTTGGCTTGAGACGGTGGTTCTCAGGAATGTCCATTTTCAGGAGCTGCACCTTGCTCTTGCCCTTGTAATGACAGCGATAGCGGAGCGAGGGCAGCTTGACCAGTTCCTCGCGGTATTTCCGCATGTGGTCGCGGGTGATCTCGTGTGTCGGCAGTTTTTTGCCATTGGAAACCATTTCCGCGAACTGCCGAAGCTGCGGAGCCAAGTCCTTCACACTGGTGACTTTCCATTCACCGCTTTCCGTCTTGGTCTTGATGTACTTCTCAACGGCTTCGGTGATGGTGGGCGATTTGCGGGAAGGAGCGGCAGGTTGCTGCGTGACGACAACAGTCTTGCCTGTTTCAGCTTCCGAGAGCTTGCTGGCAAGCGGTGAAAAGTCAATGGAGCCAGCTTCGTCATACGCCTTGGCAATGCCTTTCATAAGGGCGTCGCACAGCTTCTTGTAGTCCGTGGATTTCTCCGAGACCTTGATGCCTTCCTGCTCCAGAATCCCGCTGACAAGATTCTTCACGCCGCGATAATCGGCATGTGCCGCCTGTTCGCGAATGTCCGAGGCAATGCGCTGGCGGGAAGCTAAGTGCTTTTCAAGCTCATTATCCTGCCAAGGTCTTTCCCGATTGACGCGCAACTCAAATTCATAGTTGAGCGTCTCCTTCATTTCCCTGTCTACAAGTTCCCGAATCTTTTCATCGGTAAGATGGTTTTGGAGTGTTTCATTCGCTTCAGTCATGGCCTTTCGGTTTCTGTTTTCAAGAGTAGTCGATTTCGTTTTCAGTCGTCGGATTTCCGAAAAGATGTCATGCGCCTTGGATGCCAGCCGCATAGCCTTTGGACGGGCTTCCTTCAGGTGCGAAGTGCCAAGGGAAAGACGATACTCAGTCCTTCCCAGCGTCGGCTGAAGGTCGGCTGGAATACGTATGCGGAAATATAATCCGCTTGGACGAGGAAGCAAGTAGGCAGGTGCGGCTGCGTTTGAGGCCGAATTTGAACCAATGGCAGGAGAACAAAACGACACAGGCTTATACCCCTTGTGTACCACCGCTGTGTACCAGCCGGTGCTTTGGGATATAAGCCTGCTAAAAATTCAGCTATTACAGCTGCTTATATGCGCTGGCGGAGAGGGTGGGATTCGAACCCACGTACGGGCTATTAACCCGTAACTCGATTTCGAGTCGAGCGCGTTACGGCCGGACTTCGCTACCTCTCCGCGTAAGAACGCTTGTGACGTTCAAGAGGCGGCATATTTAATTTATTTCCAAACACCATGCAAGCGAAAAAATGATTTTTTCGGAGCAGGAGTTATTTCAGGCACCTGCGCTTCATGCAATTCTTGACCTATCGAGCACGATAGTATATCTATTTCTGTCGTATTTTTGGGATCGGCGCACAGCTTTTTTTGATGCGCCCACCGGGCAGATTTTATTGACTCCTGCCAAGCACTGGGAGTCCGGCTGCTGGAATGCCAACGTGTTGCGCGGTGCTTTCACGTATACAAACGTCGAAGCGCCTTCTTTTTTTCGACGGAGAAGGTTCATATGCACCTGACTGACTTTATTCATATGATTGAACGCATAGCCCCCGTTTGCGGTGCTGCGGAATGGGATAACAGCGGTGTGCAGGTGGCTTCGAGGTGCACGGAAATACACAGCGTTGCAGTTGCGCTTGACCCTTCGGAAGCCAATATCGAAAAAGCAGTATCTCAGGGTGCCGATTTTTTTCTGACACACCACCCGCTTGCGTTCAAGCCTCAGCCGCTCTCAGGCAATGACAGTTATTTCAGGTCGGTTTCACAGCTTATCACAAATGATATCTGTCTGTATTCGGCGCATACCTCGCTGGATGCCAACCCCGCTGGCCCCGTCGGCTGGCTGGCAGAATCCCTGAAATTGCAGAACTGCAAAACGCTTGAGCCTACCGCCGCGAGCATGCAGCACAGAATCATCGCCCCCTCTGCGGACAGCGGCTCCATACCTGCAGTGATCGCCGGTTCCATCCGTTGCCGGCACATACAGGGTATCGGGCACGAATTCGAGTTTGACACTGAAGACATCGTTTATGAGACAGCAGCAGATCATATCAGGCAGGTTCTGCCCGCCGGAACGTCTCTTCTGAAAGCAGAGGAACGCGCCGGCAGGCGCGAACTGGGGCTGGGCATATCTGGTTCCCTCCCCTGCCGGCTGAGCTGGCACGAGTTTGTACAGCTGCTGGAAAAAAGTGTAGAAAGAACATTCTGGACAACATGCGGACCTGTTCCTGAAACTGTGGAAACAGTGGCGTACTGCACGGGGTCCGGCAGCTCTCTTGCCGAGACTGCCTTTGCCCGTGGCGCCGATGTTTTTATTACCGGTGACGTGAAATACCACACAGCACTGGACACGACAGGCTGCATCATTGATGTAGGTCATTTTTCACTGGAAGAAGAAATGATGCGCCGGTTTGCCGCCCTGCTGGCCGCCGGAGCACCCGATCTGGATATAACGTTCCTGCCTTCGCAGGATCCCATACGGCTTCATCCGGTTCACGGCTGAGCCGCAAAAGCCCCGGCTCCGCCGGATATTTTGAAGCCATCAGGAGGACACGACATTGAGCCTGTACCTTAAGCAGATTGAACAGCTTGTAGCATTGCAGAAGGTCGATAATGAAATTCTGGCCATCCGCAAAGACCTTGAACAGGCACCTAAAGAAGTTGAAGCCCTTATGGGTCGCTTCAACGCGCTTGAAACCCAGCGCAATCATCTGCTGGACAAGATAGAGCACCTGCGAGAACAGGAACGCCGTATCGTTACTGAAATTGAAGATGACTCTCTGCGGGTAAAGAAAAGTAAAAGCAAGCTGATGCTTGTGGGTAACACCAAAGAGTATCATGCAATGATGCGCGAGATGGACAACCTTGAAAAGGTAAACCGTCTGCGTGAAGAAGAAAAGATTACACTGATTGAAGAGCTGCAGCGTCAGAATGAAGCCATAACACAGCTGGAAGAAACATACACGGAAGTAAAAAAAGACCTTGAAGCCAAGCAGGCAACTCTGCAGGCGCGGCTTGAAGAGGCTGAAAAAGAGCTGGCCAAGCTTGATAAAAAGCGCGCTGCCGCCGGAAGTGTAGTTCCGGCTCCGGTGCTGGCCCGCTATGAATTTATCCGTGAACGCCTCGACCATCCTGTCATTGTTCCCGTGGTGGATGGTATATGTTCCGGCTGCCATATTGCCATTCCGCCCCAGAGCTTTATCGATTTGCAGAAAGGTACCCAGATTCTCAGCTGCACCAACTGCCAGCGGCTGATATACTGGTGCGAACATTTCTGCGATGATACTTCAGCAGAATAAAATGTATTCGGGAGCAGGACGAGCTGCCGCTGCGTGTCATTTGTACACGGAGAGGAAAGTCCGGGCTCCGCAGGGCAAGACGCTGGGTAACCCCCAGGTGAAGTGATTCACGGACAGTGCCACAGAAAACAAACCGCCTGCCATGCAGGTAAGGGTGAAACGGTGGGGTAAGAGCCCACCAGAGGTGACGGTGACGGCACCTGCTAGGTAAACCCCGTCTGGAGCAAGACCAAATAGGAAGGCGCCAAGGCCGGCCCGGCCGATGCCTTCGGGTAGGTTGCTTGAGGCTGCAGGTAACTGCAGCCCTAGAGGAATGGCAGCTGCTTCCCTTTATGGAAGAACAGAACCCGGCTTATAGTCCGGCTCCCGTCTGTACCAACACACAGGGGCGCTCATTGCGCCCCTGTTTTTTTCACAGAGAGACATAACCATGCACACATGGGCACTTCTTCTGGCGGCAGGCCAGAGCTCCAGAATAGCGGCAGCATGTCCGGGCGTCCGCAAACAGTTTCTGCTTTGGCAGAACGCCCCTCTTTTCTGGCATTCCGCAGTCATGCTTTCCCGCGTCAGTCGCATGCGGGGTATAATTTTTGTTTTTCCTGAGGACATGCTGGAAGAGGCAACCGCCATGGTCAGGGAACTGGATGCAGGCCGGGCACTGGGCATACCATGGAAAGCCGTATCAGGCGGTGTCCGTCGGCAGGATTCCGTCGCCAGAGGTCTCGGGCAGCTTCCGGCAGAGTGCGATACGGTGCTTGTGCATGATGCAGCAAGACCTTTTGCCAGCGCGTCACTTACCAACAGCATTCTGGATGCGTTGCAGGCCGGAGCTGAAGGAGTGGTGCCGGCACTGGCCGTTACCGACACTATAAAGGTGGTAGAAGACGGCGCGGTGCTTTCAACTCCGGACAGGACAAAACTCGTGGCCGTTCAGACTCCACAGGGTTTCAGCCTTCAGGCGCTGCTCGGTGCGCACCGTCATTGCGCAGAAAAAGCACTGGCCGTCACCGATGATGCATCCATGCTCGAACTGCTCGGACAACATACTGTCATAACAGTGGAAGGTGAGGCATCCAACATAAAAGTGACGCATCCGGAGGATCTGACCATGCTGCATTCTTCAGAAAAAAAGAATATGCAAGTCCCCTGTGTCGGATGGGGATACGACGTGCACCGGTTCGGTTCTGACGGCCGTCCCATGAAACTTGGCGGTGTGCCCATAGCAGGCGGCCCGGGCGTTATGGCGCATTCAGACGGTGACGTGCTGCTGCATGCCCTTACAGATGCCGTGCTCGGCTGCATGGGGCTGGGAGACATCGGCATGCTGTTTCCCGACACAGATGCGGCGTACGATAATGCTGATAGTGCCGTCATGCTGAACGAGGTGCTTGAAAAAGCCAGAAATGCAGGCCTGCTGATTACGCACGTTGATCTGACGATAATAACGCAGATTCCCAGAATCACACCATGGCGCGACCAGATACATAAAAATATCTGCAGAATCACCCGCCTGGACGCATCTTCTGTCAACCTGAAGGCGACAACAGAAGAAAAACTGGGCTTCACCGGGGAAAAGAAAGGGATAAAGGCAGTTGCGGCCGTGACCGCCCTGCGCCGAGTCTCTTCCTGACCGGCTTTTAGTTTTCCGCCTCTTGCACCCTGCGGTTCAACAATATAACATACAAAGACAACTCAGAAAATACGGAAATGCCCAACCAACCTGAACAGCAGCAGACGGCTATGATGACATCTGAAAATTCCACCGGCTTCCCGTGGCTTACCCATTACGACGAAGGGGTGCAGCCGAGCATTGAGTATAAAAAACACGCTCTCTTCGCTTTTCTGGATGAAGCAGCCGCGGAACACCCGCGCCGTACGGCCATCATATTCCGCAATTACAGGCTTAACTACAGAAAACTCAATGAGCTTGTGGAGATTGTTGCCGCAAATCTGCGCGCGCAAGGTCTGAGAGACGGAGACCGTGTTTCCATAATGCTGCCCAACCTGCCTCAGACGGTTATTGCCTTCTGGGCTGTACTCAAAGCAGGCGGCGTGGTGGTGATGACCAATCCGTTGTATATGGAAAAAGAACTGGTGCACCAGATACATGATTCCGGCGCCCGTTTCATGATCACACTGGATCTGGTCTGGCCGAAAATCAGTGAGCTTCGCGACAAACTGGGCATTGAGAAAATTTTTGTCACTAAAATTTCCGAAGCACTCCGCTTCCCGCTTAATATTCTTTACGATTTCAAATCACGTCGCGAGGGCACAGCAAAACAGGTTCCGTTTGACAACGAAACCCTGCTGCCGTGGAAAGTTCTTCTGAAAGGCAAAGAACGCTTCTGCACCCGGATCGATGACCCTGCCGAACGTCTGGCCCTTCTGCAATACACGGGCGGAACAACCGGCATCGCCAAAGGGGTCATGCTCACACACCACAATATCAGCGTCAACGTGCAGCAGTGCTGTGCCATGCTGCAGGAGCTGGTACACCAGAAACATACTTTCATGGGGCTGCTGCCGTATTTTCATGTATACGGGCTCACAACCTGCCTCATTTTTCCCACTTCTCTGGCGGCCACTATCATTCCCTTCCCCCGATATGTCCCCAAAGATGTTCTTGATGGCATAGCCAAACACAAACCCACCATTTTTCCGGGTGCTCCTTCTGTCTACATTTCACTTATGCAGCAGAAAGATGTTTCAAAATATGATCTGACCTCCATTGATTACTGCATTGCCGGTTCCGCTCCCATGCCTGTGGAACAGATGAAGCGGTTCAAAAAACTTACCGGTGCGGCCATCATCGAAGGCTTCGGACTTACAGAGGCATCGCCCATTACACATCTCAACCCCATACGCGGTCTCAATAAGCCGGGTTCCATCGGCGTTCCTTTTCCGGATACCGAAGCCCGTATTGTGGATATGGAAGTCGGTTCAGTGCCGCTGCCCCCCGGTAAAATCGGGGAGCTGATCATTAAAGGACCGCAGGTCATGCAAGGTTACTGGAACCGTCCGGACGAAACAGCAGGTACGCTCCGCAACGGCTGGCTGTACACCGGTGACATTGCCACCATGGACGAAGACGGCTATTTCTTTATTGTAGACCGCAAAAAAGATATGTTTATTGTGGGAGGCTACAATGTTTATCCCAGAGAGATCGACGAGGTGCTTTACGAGCATCCCAAGGTCAAGGAAGCCGTCAGTGTGGGTGTGCCCCACGCCACCCGCGGTGAAATAATCAAAGCCTACGTGGTACCCAAGTCAGGAGAAACCCTGACAAAGAACGAAGTAATAAGCCACTGCAGGGCTAAACTGGCCAACTACAAAGTGCCGCGGCAGGTCGAATTCAGAGAGGAATTGCCCAAGACGATTGTGGGCAAGGTGCTGCGCCGCGCTTTGCGCGCCGAGGAAGAAGAAAAGCTTCGGAAAAAGAAAAACACAAAAAGTGATGATCAATGAAACTGCTTCTTCAACGTGTAAATCAGGCCAGTGTTACTGTTGATAACGAGGTGATCGGCGAAATCCAGTGCGGCCTGCTGGTTCTTGCGGGCTTCGGAGTACAGGATCACCCCGCCCTGCCCGAAACGGACATGTGGAGTGCACTGATCCGTAAAATGCTTGACTTGCGCATCTTCCCTGACGGGCAAGGCAAAATGAACCTCGGTCTGCGCGACTATGGCGGCGAGTTGCTTCTGGTGCCGCAATTCACGCTATATGCCGATTGCCGCAAAGGCAAAAGGCCGTCCTTTACCGATGCAGCGCCCCCTGAGGTGGCACAAAAACTTTTTGACCGGCTGGTGTGCGATGCGCAGACCCTGCTGCAAAAAAAAGTAAGCACCGGTCGGTTTGGTGCGGAAATGTATGTGCAGCTTACCAACTGGGGGCCGGTAACCATCGAACTTTGCGGAAACGCCACCGGGGAACAGAACAGCCATGCCCGACAGCAGCTCCATCCTGATCGTCGATGATTCGCGTTCTGTCCGCAATGCGCTGGCTTCGCTGCTCAGAAAGAGCCATGCCATAGAACAGGCGGAAAACGGGGAACAGGCGCTTGCGTCCTATGCGCGCAACCGCCCCGATATCATCCTGCTGGATCTGAACATGCCCGGCATGAACGGTCTGGAAGTGCTGCGCACCATCCGCGAAGGCTTCGGTGATGATGAAACATACATTCTCATTCTCACTGCCGACGACAGTTCGGGCACCAAAACCCGCGGCCTCAGCCTGGGTGCCAACGACTTTCTTTCCAAACCATTCGATATCGCAGAACTGAGGGCAAGGGTGGGCGTGGCCGAGCGCCAGCGAAAGCTTACCCGCCAGCTCGTTGATTACGCCCGTCGCATTCAGAATGAGATAGACCTTGTGGCTTCTCTGCAAAGTAAACTCCTGCCCACTGCAACGCCCTACCTGCAGGGAATTCATATTGAAAGTCTGTACGAGCCATCCGGTGAAGCCAGCGGTGACTACTATGACTTTTTTCCGGTGCAGGAAGGCAGAAAAATCCGGACGGTGGTGGCCGATGTGTCCGGCCACGGCGCCCGCGCAGCATTTATCATGAGCATAGTACGCACGGTATTCCGCATCACACAGTCGCGCTATATGCCGCTTGATGAAACCGTGGCCCTGCTGGAAAATCATCTGATGGATGCCATAGGGGACGAAGAGGACTTTGTCACTGTATTCACTGCCGATGTGGATTTCACGGATGAACGGCTTGACTACATCAACGCCGGTCATTGCCCCGGCATCCTCCGCCAGCCTTCGCAAGAGCCTCAGCTGCTCACAGGATCAATGCCCCTGCTGGGCTTTCTCAAGGCACCGGTAAAAATGCGCAGCATTCCTTTTACAAAAGGAAGCGGGCTGCTGCTTTTCACGGACGGTTTCTATGACTGGAAAAAGCAGGACGGTACGCTTTTTTCTCTGGAAGATTTCATAGCCGCGGCTACCGGCTGTCTGGGACGCGACGAGCATGTGCTGAAAAAAATCACCACCACACTGGAAGAAGCCGGCGGCGGAATGCCGGCTTACAGAGATGATCTTACGGCATTGTGGATTTTTAATGAAACAACAGCCAGTTAAATTTACTTTTTGCACCCGCGCCGAGGCGCAGGCATGCCGCGCACTTGTAAAAGGCATAGTGCAGGTTGTCTCGCAGTGGATAGTCAGACAACAGCTGCTAGACGACCTTGATCTGCTGCTGACTGAAGCCTGCGCCAATGCTGTGCGCCATGCTTATCCGCCGGACAGCCCCGGGTGCGTTGAAATTGCCGTCAAACTGCTGCCGGGCAAGGCTGTGGTCTGCTCCATATCAGACTGGGGCGAAGGCTTCAGGCAATGTCCTCTGGACCTGCAGAAACCCATTCCGCTCTGCCCACCTGAAGCCGAAAGCGGCAGAGGACTTTATATTATTTCCAATCTGGTGGATAAATTTGCTATTCTGCAGAAAGACAACAAAAATACCCTGCGGGTAACAATCAACTTAGGGAGTGAAGCATGGGCGGCCTCAGCGTAGAGCAACAGGGAGATATTCTGCATCTCGGTGTTGACGGGGAACTGACGCAGCAGGTGGTGCCAGCCATCAGAAAACAGTGCGACAAGCTGCTTGAAATCGGCGTATTCACGCACCTTGTCGTAGATCTGTCAGGAGTCCCTTTTATTGACAGTTCCGGCATCGGCCTGCTTGTTTCCATAAACAGCCGGCTAAAAGGCGGCGGCAAGCATATGCTTTTGTACCGTCCGTCCGATCAGGCGGTAAAGACTCTTGATCTTGTGCAGCTGCTTGATTTTTTCACCATCATACATACCGAAGACGAACTGCTGACGGTGGTGGGCTCATAGGACAGACGACATGCCGCCGGACTGACGGCCGGCAATGAACATCTCAGGCCGGAAGGAGTGCCCATGCCGTGGTACTTAGAGCATCATTTTGATCCTGATTTCGACCACATGCATTTGAAACCCCGGGAAACGGAGTCGGGTAAGGTGGACCACTACAATCTGGGGTACGCCCAGAATGTGGTGCATGGACAGCTGCTGGCAGAACTGAAAGAGGTTTCGCAGGAAGAGACCGCCGGACTGGACAGCAGATATGTCTATGAAAAGCCGGTACTGCCCTGCGGTCCAAACTGTGCAATTGACCCTGCCAACAGCCATGCCATCGTCGCCGCCGCCAACGGATACGTTTTTTATAACGAAGGGCTGATAACCGTAAAAAAGATGCTTAATGTCCGCCGCGATGTGGACTTTCACACCGGAAATGTCGTTTTTGTCAACGATATCGCAGTACATGGCAGCGTGCGCACCGGATTCGAAGTGCATGGCAACAATGTACTGGTCAAAGGGGTTATCGAAGGTGCCAGAATACATGCCCGCGGCGCTCTTGCCAGCGAAACCGGCGTCAAAGGGCAGAAAAGCGCGCAGTTGTATGCTGCCAAAGCCATCCGGCTTCCTTTTTGTGAAAATGCCCTGCTGCGCACGCACGGCAATGTCATGATTGACACATCATGCCTGCACACTGATGTATATGTGTCGGGCAGTCTTGTGGTAAAAGAGCGTCTTCAGGGCGGCACCGTATACACCTCCGGCCTCGTCTATGTTATGGAGCAGCTGGGCGGCGGTCAGGGAACGCCTACACAGTTTGTTATGGGCTACGACCCGTTCCTGTTCAGCAAACTGCGAGATGTGGAAGCAAGCATCAAGAACCTGAAAAGTAAAGTCGATTCACTGGAAACGCTGTGCGCCAAAAGCCCGGAACACCGGACAGAATTTTCGCCGCTTAAGAATGAAGCCAGCAGAAAATTGCAGGCCATGCACCGCATCCGCACGGAAATTTGGGAAAAATTTGACGCACAGGACGTGCCACCCGGCTGCAGAATACTGGTTCCGGGAAAAGTGCGCCCCGGCGTTGAAATCAGCATCGGCAGAGCATTTCTGAAGGTAAATGACTATCTGGAAGATGTTCGTTTCTGCCTTGAAAATGAAGAAATTGTAATTCACTCACCTGCTGTGGATAAGTAACTTAACACGGAATTAGTGCGAAGATTATGGATATAGGAACAATTATCGGCATTGTCGGTGCTATCGGGCTCATCATCGGTGCCATCGTGATGGGCAGCGGCCTCGGCGGATTTATAGACATACCTTCGGTTGCCGTTGTTGTGGGTGGAACTATCGCCGTTGCATTCGTCATGTTCCCTATCAAAACGGTGCTCAGTTCCATCAAAGTGGCCATGAAGTGCTTTTTTGCCAAGGCGCCTGATCCTGTCGAATCCATTCAGCAGATCATCAGTCTGGCCGAAAAAGCCCGCAAAGAAAGTCTGGTCGCTCTGGAAAAAGTTTCTGTGGACGATCCGTATCTTAAACGCGGCGTCCAACTGGTGGCCGACGGGACGGAAGAATCGCTGGTCAGGTCTGTCATGGAGATAGACATCAGCATTATGAAACAGCGACACAGACGCGGGCAGGAAGTATTTAAAGGGCTCGGAACCTACGCACCGGCCTTCGGCATGATAGGTACGCTTGTCGGACTGGTACAGATGCTGCAAAACCTCAGCGACCCCGCGTCCATCGGCCCTGCCATGGCCGTTGCTCTGCTGACTACGTTTTACGGTGCGGTACTGGCCAACGTGTTTTTTTTACCCATGGCCAAACGTCTTGAAGAACGCTCCAATGAAGAAGCACATAATATGGAGCTGACCATGGAAGGCGTGCTTTCCATACTGAACGGCGATCACCCGAGCATTGTGCGGGAAAAGCTGGAATCTTTTCTTCCCCCGAGCCAGCGCTCGGCCAAGAAGTAGGAAACGATGGCTGCAGAAGATAAAAAAGCTCCACCGCCACCGAAGCGGCAGGACGATACCCCCTGTGAAGAGGGGCTGCCGCCGTGGATGGCCACCTTTGCCGACATGATGTCGCTGCTGCTCTGTTTTTTTGTGCTCCTTTTGTCGTTCGCTCAGCAGGATGCAAATAAATTCAAAACACTTATGGGTTCGATAAAAGAAGCTTTCGGGGTACAGATAAAGCGTAAGGAAGCCAGTTTTGCGGCATTCTCACCTTCGGAGTTCGAACGCAAGGACGTGGAGCTGGACAAAGAGAATAAAGAGCTGCTGGGGATGGTTCTCGAAGTAAAAAACTTTGTCATTCAGGATCCCGAGCTTAAAAAGACCGCAAAGATAGCCACTGAAGACGCCGGCGTTGTCATCAGAATACCCTCTTACGCGTTATTTGCTCCCGGATCGGCAAAGCCGCTGCCCGATGCCGCGTCAAAAACCGCCACAGTTGTCAGAATACTGCGTGAACGCAATCTGGACCTTGTTGTCCGTTGTCACACAAGCGATGAAAAAGCAGAGGAAGAATCGCTGTATCCCAGCAACTGGGAGCTGTCTTCAGCGCGGGCGGCCGCCGTACTGCGTCTGCTGATAAAAGAGGGAGACATACCCCCGTCGCGTATGAAAGCCGTGGGGTATGCCGATTCACAACCACTTTTGCCCAACAACACCGACGAAAACAGAGCCATCAACAGCCGGATGGAGTTTTACTTTCACGCTCCGAGCGTGAAAAGCTGGTAGCCCGATGCAGCAACGTACCTCTTATTCCGCCACGCCGCTGTATTCAGCCGACGGGACGCTGTGTGATATTGAAATAAGCGTCGGCACCCGGCGGTGGAAAATGCTGGGTGCTGCCGGCGCGCCGCGGGAGTTGTCCATACTGGTATCTTCACCTGCCCGTAACTGTGCGGCTCTGCTCCCTGTCTTTATCGGCAGCGGGACCGGGATTGCCATCAGAAAATTCATGGAAAGCTATGACGGTCCGCTTGCTGTTGTCGACAAAGAACCGGACATTGCAGACCATACGGGAATCAGGCAGCATGTGCTCGCCCGGGCCGGCAGTGTGTGGATTGACTCTGACTCGGCCGACGATGCGCTGCGCCAGCTGACACTCTGGCAGACGGCGAACGGCGCGGCTCCGCTGCGGGCCATGCTCAACCCCGCATGGCTCAGGCTGGACAGATCATATTATGCGGCAGTGCACGAGGCCGTGACTGCGAGCGAGAAAGCTGATTTCTGGGGCAAGGTGGCCTACCCTCGTTTCCAGAGCACCACACCGCGCATTCTGCTGATCACCAGTCAATATTTTCTGATGGGCGAAGTGGTGGCCGCACTGAACAGGATGCAGGTGCCGTATGAGTTGCTGGCACTTGATGATGACAGTCTGGGACAAAACGAGTTTGTCGAGCGCCTGTTGAAGGCCGTTGTCAGCTTCCGACCTGATTTCGCCCTTACCATCAACCATCTGGGGGTTGACAGAGAAGGTGTGCTGACCGACCTGCTGGCCCGTCTCCAGCTGCCGCTGGCATCTTGGTTTGTGGATAACCCGCACCTTATCCTGTACATGTACAAACGGCTGGTTTCCCCGTGGACGGCACTTTTTACATGGGACGCCGACAATCTGGAGTCATTGCGCCGCCTTGGCTTTGCGCATGTGTTCCATCTTCCGCTGGGTACCGATGTCACGCGCTTTGTCCCGCTGCAGAATCCCGTTGCCTCCCACCCTCTGCGTGCCGATGTTTCCTTTGTCGGCAACTCCATGGTGTACAAGGTGGCCCAACGCATGAAAGCCGGGCGCTTCCCCGCTGTCATGCTGCGCAGCTACAAGACGGTGGCAGCAGGCTTTTCCAACAGTGATGAGCGCTGTGTGCGTACCTATCTGGAGCAGGCCAGACCGGACATTTTTGCCGCATATCTGCAGCTTCCCGCCTCTGAGCAGCGCCTTGCATATGAAACCATGATCACCTGGGAAGCAACAAGACAGTACCGTAACAGCTGCGTCAGGCAGACGCTGGCGTTCCATCCGCTCATTGTCGGTGACAAGGGCTGGCGCACGGCCCTGCGGCACGAACCCGCTACCTGGCGCGCCCACAGTGAACTGAGCTATTACACCGACCTGCCCTGGTTTTATCCGCTTTGCACCATCAACTTCAACTGCACCAGCAAACAGATGAAAGGAGCTGTCAACCAGAGAGTTTTTGATGTTCCGGCATGCGGCGCTTTTTTGCTGACCGACAAACGGAAACAGATGGACGAACTGTTTGAGCCCGGCAAGGAGGTCATTTTTTATTCCGAACCGGAAGAAGCCCCGGAACTGATACGTTTTTACCTGAAAAACTCCGCTGCCAGAGCAAAAGTTGTCGCAGCAGCCCGCAGCCGCATACTTGCCGCCCACACATACGAACACAGGCTCCGGCAGCTGATGAACGACATGCGGACAGCATTCGGCAGGCCATGAAAAATCCTCCCGTGCTGGTTATTCAGATGCAGCGGCTGGGCGATCTTGTGCTCAGTTTTCCTTTGCTGGGCTGGCTGAAAATGCGTTATCCGGACACCCCGATCTGGGTTGTGGCCGAGCCTGTTTTTTTCAAAGGTCTGATGACACTGTCTCCGGAAGTAACGTACTTCCCTCCGGAAGCCGCCCCTGCACTGGCAAAAGAGTCTTATACGGCCGTTATCAACCTGAGCCACCGGCCCGAAGCGGCAAAACTGGCCGGCGCGGCACGGACTGAAGAGCTTTACGGCCTGTACCAGTCGAACGGCGCCACACGCATAAAGGGGGACTGGCATCTGTACCGTGCCGGTCTGACTCACAACAACAGGCATAATGCATTCCACTGGGCCGACCTTAACGCACTTGACTGCATCGGGACATCCATGCTGCAAAAAACAGCCTGGCCCCCCATGCGGTACGCCAGCGGCTCGGAAGGCCGCATAGGCCTTTTTCTTGGCGCCAGCGAACAAGATAAACATCCCGATGCTGCTTTCTGGGCGGCCTTTGCGGAAAAACTGCTCGCAGCAGGATTCAAGCCTGTACTCCTCGGCGGAAAAGCAGAAATGCCGCTGGCGGCACGCACGGCAGCCATCCTTAAAGCCCCCGCCCTGAACATGGCCGGCCGTTTTTCGCTGCCTGAATTTGTGGAAGTTCTGCGCTCGCTGCGGCTTCTTGTCACACCGGACACCGGTCCCATGCATGTGGCGGCATGGACAGGCACACCCACGCTCAACCTTTCTCTGGGACCTGTCTCTGCCTGGGAAACCGCCCCCTTTCCTCCGGGGCATTTTGTTCTGCAAAGCACTCTCAGCTGTGTAGGCTGCTGGCGCTGTAAACACCCCCGCCCCTACTGTCACGACCAGTTCAGTCCGGAACGCATTGCATCGCTGGTACGCATGATTCTGAGCCGCACCCCAGCCGCTCTTTCCACCCTGCATCTGCCGGGCCAGCGTCTTCTGCAAAGCTCACGCAGTACCGCGGGGCTTTTCCGGCTTGTTCCTCTCGATATTTCGGGAAGAAAACTGCAACCGGCATATGGCAGGGACTTTCTGCGCCGGTTCTGGCAGGCTTATTTTTTTCATACCCTTGCTGACGGCAAAAGCGAAAGTCTGCATACCGCCTTCAGCGCACTGGCAACCGCCATGCCGGCAATTGCAGAGCGGCTGCCCGCCGCATCCCTGCAACTCAGCCGTATCCTTTCACTGGGTCTGCGCAAAGGGCATCATGCCTTGGGCGACAGTTTCTGGCTGCAGTTTCCTCCTTTTCTGCGTCCGCTCACAGGCTATCTGCAGCAGGCTCTTAGTAATGAAGACTACAGCCGCCCGGCCTACGCGCATGCTCTCAAGCTGGTGGAAACCCTCTTCGCGGCATTGCCGCGATAGGAAACTTCTTCCGCGGGATGTCTTGCCATAAAACGCAATGCACCGTTTTATCTAAATAAAAAAATCTGGAACGCCTTTTGTATTCTATGCTGCCAAAGGAGTTTCAGTATGCAAGTTTTTCCCGCTTTTGCCGCAGACCCCAAAGCCCCGTCCGGAACGGGTCCGTCTGCGCGCGGTGACTATACCGCTTTCGCAGCTGCGTTGCATGCTGCCGTCGAAGCTCCCGCATCCTCCGCTCAAGGAGGGTTTAATTCGGCTTTCCGTTCTCTCAGTGCTGTTATAAACGGCGACTCGGTGGTGCCTGACTCTCTGGACACCCCTTTTGTGCCTGAAAAAGCTGCTGCAAGAGCCAACGATCTTTTCTCTTCCGTGCCTGCATCTCCCGATACACTGAAAGATCTGCGCGATGCGCTTGCCGATTTAGGGGTTTCCGAAGAGACCCTCGATAAAATGATGACGCAGGCCTCTGCATCCGGCGGCATCAGCTGGAACCAGCTCATGCAGATGCTGCAGCAGGACATTACATCCAGAACGGCTTTCCCCGCAGCGGAATTTGATGCTCCCACCCGGAACGCATTTCAGTCTCTGCTTCAGAAACTCGGCTTTACCGACAAGGAAGTGGGGCAGCTGACCGAAGAAGTGCAGGCTGGTAATGTTTTCGGTTCATGGCAGGCGATTACCCGCAAGCTCGATGCCGCACCGGATTCAGCGGTCTTTTCTCTGGACCGTTCGGAGATGCAGGCCCTCGGCATTGCCATGCGGCTGCCCTCCGATGCTCTCAAACGCCTGCAGTCTGCAATGGGCAATGCAGAAAGCATGACCATCACCCGTGACGGCCTGAAGCAGGCTCTGTCGGAAATCTCCGGAACAATTTCTCAGGTGCAGGATTCCATTGACAATAAAGTCGACCAGCTCAGAGACATCATACGCCCTGCTATGAACAAGGCTCTGGAGGACACAACAAAAGCCGCGCAGGCCGACAATCGGCAGACAAAAGAAACAGGCAACAGCCTGATCATAATGCGCGATACCACGCAAAGCAAAATAACCGAAAGACTGCAGGCAGAAGCCCATCCCTCCCGCGGGGCTGCGGAAGCTGCCGCAGCGGCTGAAAAAAACCGACAGGGTTTACGCGACATCAAAACCGCAGAAAACGGCACAGCTGATGCCGCGAGCACGGATGCTGTGTCCGGAGACGGGCTGCAGCGCACTGCAAAAGCTGTGGAAGGCAGCAGTTTGTCCGACAACGGGCGCGAGCAGCAGCACGGGCACGAAGGCAGCAGAGACAAAGAGTCGCTGCACTTCAGAAACGCCGCCGAACAGCTTATCCGCCACGCCGAAGTGCGTTCAGCCGAACCTCTGCTGCCCGGCGCGCAGCAGCAGCGGGTAACACAGCAGGAACTGCAGCAGCAGGCCGCGGACAAAGCCCGGTCCGAAAAAATACTTGAGCAGGTGGAAAAAGGCCTCATCCAGACCATGCGCAACGGCCAGAACAGAATGACCCTGCGCCTTGATCCGCCTGAACTGGGGCGCATAGCCGTGACGCTGAGCGTTGTTAACAAAGAGGTCACAGCAGTCATCAGGCCGGAATCGCCCGAAGCCGTGAAAGCCGTTAATGACCAGCTGCATCACCTGCGGGCCAGCCTTGAAAGGCAGGGCCTGAAAGTGGAACGGCTGGAAGTACAGCAGCAGATGCAGGATACGTTTTCTTCACCTTCGTGGCAGGGGGCCGAGCAGCACAACGAAACCCGTCAGAAGCACCAGTGGCAGCAGCGCGAACAGCGTCTGGCAGCCATACGGCGCGAAGGCTCAGCTTTGGCCCAGGAAATGCAAAGTCCTGCCCATAAGGCAAGAATTACCACCTCGTCTGTGGATATCATAGCATAATAAAGGGTTCAGTCATGGCTAGCAGTGGTCTCATAGGTCGCGCCGAACAGGAATTTTTCACCAATGATCCTTACGCCAAGCGTAAAGGGGCGGATCTGGGCAAGGAAGACTTTCTGACCCTTCTGGTGACCCAGCTTTCGCATCAGGATCCGCTGAACCCCATGGACGACAAGGAATTTGTAGCCCAGCTGGCCCAGTTCTCCAGCCTTGAACAGCTGACAAACATCAGCGGCGGCATAGACAATCTGAACGATGCCTCCAATCAGGGGCAGATGATCAGCGCCGTGGGCTTTATAGGCAAGGAAGTCCGCGCTGCGGGTAACAGTCTTTCGCTGGAAGACGGCAAGGCCAGCTCTGTGTACTTTGCGCTTAATGCGCCCATCGTCGAAGGCTATGTGAATATTTATGATTCTGAAATGAACCTTGTGCGTACCGAAGCACTGGGTGCAAAGCAGGCCGGTGAATACGAATATGTCTGGGACGGCGAGGACTACAGCGGCAAAGGCATGGCCGACGGTCCTTACTACATTACCATGGCAGCTGCCGCGGCCGACGGCACACCGGTAATGGTCTACACCGAAGTGAGCGGCAAGGTGGCCGGCGTACAGCGCGACGGCAACGATTCGTGGCTCCGCCTTGATGACGGCCGTTTTGTCAAATTCACCGAAGTCCGTGAGGTTGTTAACACAAGCACAGTGGACAACGGCAACGCAAATGACGGCGATGACGGTGACGACGGCACAGGCGGTGACGGCACCGACACAGGTTCCGGCGACGGTGAAGGCGACGCAGGTACGGACGCCCAGAACGGATAACGCAAAAAAGAAAGGGATAGCGGCTCAGGCCAGCGGCCCGGGCTTTTCGCCATACGCGAATATATCAGGAGGTCAAAATGAGTCTTACAGCTTCCATGTGGACAGGGATTTCGGGCTTGCTGGCCCATGGAGAAAGGATGAACGTCCTTGGCAACAACATTGCCAACGTGAATACCGTGGGCTTCAAAGGCGCCAGAATGGACTTTGAGGACTTCATCAGTCAGGACGTCAATACCGCATCGGGCACGCGTCAGGTGGGCCGCGGGGTAGGCATAGGCACCATTTACGGCGACTTCAGTCAGGGTTCGTTTGAAACCACCACGGAAGCGACTGACCTTGCCATAGGCGGACGCGGCTTCTTTGCCGTATCGCCCAAAGGTGAAGAGACCGCATACTACACCCGCGCCGGCAACTTCCGCTTCGACAAGGAAGGATATCTGGTAGATCCCCACGGCTATGTGCTGCAGGGCTGGCAGATTGAAACTCCCAGACCTTCTCTGGCCACCAGCACAGCTGGCAGTGTCAGCTCGACATCCAAAATCAAGGGCGCCGGTGTCCCCAAAGATATCCAGCTGCCCGGTTTCACCGCGGAACCCAAGCACACATCCAATGTGACCATCATCAGTAACCTTGATGATGCCTCCGGCGGTGACAACAGCACCAACGCGGCCAACCCCATGTTTGCCCTTTTCAACAGCTGGGACGGCACTGCCGAGCCTCCGCTCAGTGAAAACAGCTTTGCCTATCAGACCACCATCAAGGTGTACGATGAAGGCGGCACCGCCCACAACCTGACCATCTACTACGATCAGGTGGCAAGTGACACCATTTCCGGTGAAGGCAGCGGCCAAAAGCACTGGGAATATATCGTCACCATGGATCCCGCAGATGAACAGCGCAGCATCAACGGTATCGATTTCAAGGGAACCCCCGCAGCAGGCATGCTTATGGCCGGCACCCTGACGTTTGACAGCTCAGGCCAGCTTATCGACCAGAGCGCCTTTACGCCGGGCAGCAGCGCCACAGGTTCGATGAAAGATCTGAGCAACTGGAACCCCACCACGTTCTCCACCAACGGCTACCCCATGTTTGTGGCCAACTTTTCCGGCATTTCCAATGCAAGCTATGTCACGCCGAACCCTGATCCGGCCGCGCAGCCGTATATCATGGAACTGAATCTGGGGCTTAAAAACTCCGACCCGTCCACATGGGCCAGTGCCGGGGTGTCCAACGCTTCGCTTGTGGGAACCAACGTCGCCAACCTGCCGTCGCTGGGCAACCAGGCAGAACGTCAGTCGTCTGCAACCACCAGTTTTTCGGGCTCTTCGTCGACCCCGACACGCTATCAGGACGGGTATACCTTCGGCTTTCTGCAGAATGTCACCGTCACACGCGACGGCATTCTTCAGGGACGCTATTCAAACGGTGCAGTTCTCGATCTCTACCAGATCACGCTCTACGACTTCCAGAGCAAGGACAACCTCCGGCGTGAGGGCGGCAACCTGTTCAGCGAAAGCAATGCATCGGGACTGGCGGCCCCCGGCCCTGCCAATGCCAACGGCTACGGCACGGTCAACTCCAACTCGCTTGAGCAGTCCAACGTTGACCTTGCCAAGGAGTTCGTGAACATGATTACCACGCAGCGTGGCTTCCAGTCCAACAGCAAGGTGATCACCACAACAGACACCATGCTCGAAGTTGTTATTCAGATGAAGCGTTAGCAGAAGGCTGCAAACCTCCTGAGACCCGCTGCAAAAAGCCCCGAAACTTTTTGCAGATGCATACAAAAAAGGCTCCCCCGGAAACGGGCGGAGCCTTTTGCTCTATCGGCAGTAAAAAGGAGCCGTATCGTATACGATGCAGAACGCGGTAACACTTCAGTATGATTTGTTAAGGAGCGTCCCGATGCGGGAATCCCCTTCCTGTGCCAGACGCAAAACGCCTTCCGCAGGAATGCGCATAAGCACCCTGTCAGAATCTTTATCTGTCACCGTCACATTGACCGAATGACCCGTGGTATCCACGGTAAACGTGAATCCTGCCCCTTTTTCGGCAAGGCGCTCCTGGATGCGCTTTACGGCTTGCTGTACCTGAGCCACATCAGGGGCAGTATCTGCCGCTTCACGTCCGGCTGCTGCCTCATTCATTGCAGGCGCCGCCGCCCGCTGTTTCGGCTCTGCTGCCATTTCTTTTACCACGCGGGAGAACGGGTCCTCCGCACGCATCAGCTTGCTGGCGCTCAGTTCTTCAATTTTCATGACCGGACCTCCGGGCTGTGCCCGACAAAGTCGGAACGATTGCTCCCCTTCATTATTCCTATCGACAGCGCAGCGTATCACTTTAGGCAAGGGTGAAAAAAATTCCACAATCAGTTCCAACAGGCCGTAGTTTCGTCACTTCCCGAAGGGAAAAAATGTCCTCCCTAGCAAAAAACCGACGCAGGCTATTTTATCGCACATTTTAATGTGCTGTAATTAATAAATAAAAAGCTTTTGGCACCACCTTTGCTCAAAACACTGCAGCAATCCATAAGGAGGTCACCAAATGTCTTTGGTCATAAATCACAACATGATGGCTATGAACGCCACCCGTAACCTCTCTGAAAGTTACGGGCGCCTTGCCACTTCAACCCGCAGGCTTTCTTCGGGGCTCAGAGTCGGCACTGCGGCGGATGACGCTGCAGGTCTTGCCATCCGCGAATTGATGCGCGCAGATATTTCCACCATGCAACAGGGCATCAGAAACGCCAACGATGCCATCTCGATGATCCAGACAGCTGATGGTGCGCTGCAGGTCATCGACGAAAAGCTCATCCGCATGAAAGAGCTTGCCGAACAGGCCGCAACGGGTACTTACAACTCTGACCAGCGTCTGATGATCGAATCGGAATATCAGGCAATGGCATCTGAAATCACCCGTATTGCCATGGCCACGGACTTCAACGGCATACACCTGCTCAACGGCACGCTTTCCGGCACCCACGACGGTACCGGCCTGCAGCAGACCGGCGCCATGAAGATTCACTTCGGCACCGGCAACGACTCCAGCGAAGACTACTATTACATCAAAATTGCCGGGTCCACAGCATCCATGCTGGGCATAGGCAACCAGGCCGACCCCAGAGTGGCAGGCGGTTACACCATTTCCACCCAGTCCGCCGCGCAGGGTGCACTGACCGCCATCGATCAGGCGATTATTTCCAAGGACAAAATCAGAGCGTCTCTGGGCGCGCTGCAAAACAGGCTGGAAAACACCATCACCAACCTGAGCATCCAGTCCGAAAACCTTCAGGCTTCCGAATCGCGTATTTCGGACGTCGATGTGGCCACTGAAATGACGGAATTCACGCGTAACCAGATTCTTACGCAGTCGGCTGTCGCCATGCTGACGCAGGCTAACTCGCTGCCTCAGATGGCCATGCAGCTTATCGGCGGCTAGCAACACTAGCACCGCCCCACATCGGTTTTCGGGTGACCAAAGACAGAATGACCGGGGAGCTCCCCCTCCCCGGTCATTTTACCGATGTTCATCCGCAATCAGGCGCTTTCGCCTTCCAGCAGTTCAAGAGCAAGTCCGGCAGCCTTCTGCTCGGCTCTTTTGACGCTTTGCCCTTCTGTTTCCAGCGCTCTGCCGTCCGGCAGCAGCAGCCTGACCTTAAAAATTTTTTCATGCTCCGGCCCGCTGCTGCCAAGCAGCGTATACACCGGCCGTTCCTTAAACAGACGCTGGGTAAGCTCCTGCAATGTGCTTTTGGCATCTTTGGTGCGGGCTGCCTCGGCCCCCTGCGGCCAGCGCGAGCTGAAAACATGCAGCACCGTCTTGCCGGCCGCGGCATAGCCGCCGTCCAGAAAAATCGCCCCGAGGATCGCCTCAAAGGCATCGCTGAGTACAGAGCTGCGGGTTCTGCCCCCCTGACTTTCTTCACCTTTGCCCAACAGCAGATAGGTATCCAGCTTCAGCTCACGTGCCAGTTCGGCCAGCGAAGGCTTGCTCACCAGCCGTGCCCGCATGCGGGTCAGCTGCCCTTCTCTGGCTTCGGGAAAGCGTGTGAACAGCTGCTCGGAAACTGTCAGTTCCAGAACTGCATCGCCCAGATATTCCAGCCGTTCGTTATGCTCTATCTCCGTACCGCGCTCGTTAGCGTAGGAACTATGCGTCAGCGCCGTTTCCAGCAGACGTACATCTGCAAAACGGTAACACAGCACATCCTGCAATTTTTCAAACATTTTCAGAATTCTCCATATAAAAAAGCCGGAACGTCTTCGTTTACCGGCCCATTGCGATAGCGCAACCTTGAAAAAACATCCGTCGCCAGAAAAGCCGGATGCCGGTGCAGTACACGGCAGCTGCTGCCACGCACGGAATACTCGGGAAAAATAAGTCCGGTCAAGTGACTGGCACACACCGGTTCCGGCAGACCTTGCAGCATAAGATGTATTGCAAAAAAGCACCACCCTGCAAAACAGCTGCGGCAGACAAGATATACGCCGTGTATTGTCTTTCTCCTATGTCAAAAATATGGCGAACCGCTGTACTCAAGGTACCTCCGGTGCCCTGCGGCAGGCTGTACGCTGCCGGCCAGCCCTGCGGAAAACAAAAGCAAAGCCCTTGTCGCCGCGGCAGCCTGAAGATAAGGTGAACGGGCAATCTGCACTTCGGCTGCCGGCACAAAATAAACGGTGCTTTGCCTGCACTGAAGCTTGCACTTGATTTTCCGCCATAAATAGCGGCAAAATATATATTGTTCCTCAAGGGGAAATGCACACGGCGGACAGCCGGCAGGAGTCTGACCGGCCGGAAGACCGCCGCATGCGGGTAACAAACATCCGCCCCCGAAATATCATACGGTCATAACCCGCACAGGAGGTCGCTATGGCTGCCGGAATATACATCGGTTCCACATCCGGTTACTCCGGAAAAAACATGGTCGTCATGGGGCTGGGCATGCGGCTTCAGAAAGACGGCTACAATGTAGGTTATATGAAACCGGTGGGCGCCGTTCCTCAGGAAATGGACGGAGTCATGGGCGATGAAGACGCTTTTTTCGTGCAAAGTGTACTCGGGCTGGAAGAGCCCGCCGAGCTTGTCACGCCCGTGGTTGTCACGCAGGACTTCCGCGTCAGAGCTTTCAGCGGTCAGTGCGGCAACCTTATGCCTTCCATCGCTGAGGCATACGACACCCTGCAGCAGAAACGTGATGTCATGCTGGTGGCCGGATCCGGCAGCATGTATTCCGGCAGATACTGCAACGTGGACGGTATACGTGTTGTCAAGGAACTCGGGCTCAAGGCAGTGATTATCGACAGACTGCACAAAGAGCTGAACTACGACTACCTTGTAGTACTGAAAGACACTCTCGGCGACAGTCTTGCCGGTGTGATTCTGAACGACATACCCGCAAACTACATCAATGAAGTCGACGGTCTTATCAAACCGTTTCTTGAATCAAACGGTGTCAAGGTACTCGGCGTCATTCCCAAAGACCCCCTTATGGGCGCAATCAAGGTGGGTGATCTGGCAGAAAGGCTCGGGGGTAAAGTCATTTCCGCTCAGAATAAAGCGGACAAAGTTGTGGAAAATTTTCTTATCGGCACCATGCAGGTGGAAAACTTCATGACCCACTTCCGCAAAAACAAAAACTCCGCCGTCATTGTGGGCGGAGACAGGTCCGACGTGCAGCTTGTCGCCCTTGAAGGCAACTGCCCGTGTCTGGTGCTTACGGGCAACCTGTATCCTAACGATATCATTCTTACCCGCTCGGAAGTGCTCAATATTCCGATAGTCGTGGTACGTGACGACACCTACACCGTGGCTAAAAAAATGGAAGTCATTCTTTCGCGCCACAAGCTGCGTGATGTCATTAAAATCAGACAGGGCGCCCAGCTTGTCAGCTCTTCGCTGGATTTTGCGTATCTTAAGGAAGTAATGGGCATATGACGCAGCGACAGTCTGCCTGAACGGGAAAAGGGGCCGTCAGGCCCCTTTTTTTGCTGCACCGGCAGCCAGTCAGAATTTTTCTGCCGACACAGGATACAGATTTACACGTCCTCGGGCTTCATACACAGGCTCACCTTTGGCAACCTGTGCTATCCTGTTGGAATAACTCTGCCCGGCACTTACGCACCCCCAGGTCAGCGCCGCCAGCAGAAGCAGCCGGCCCATGGCAGTCATTACTCTGAACACGGTTCCTCCTGAAGTCAGGCTGTGCATCAGGCATTTTTTGCCTGCCGCAGTTTCTGACAGGAGTGCTAGCAACTTTCATGCACAACGGTGCCAGTGGCATCCGCAAACATATTCAAGCCGTTTTTCGGGAATTCCATTGCACACTTCATCCTCCCCCTCTTTTTCAACAGCGTTTCCCTGGGTGCTGTTCGTCACGCTGATTTTTTTCATCAACTACCTGCCGCGCAGTCTTGTTTCTCCGCTGCTGGTACCCATGGAAGCAGAGCTCAACATGAGCCATTCGCAGGCCACCGGCCTGCTCTTGCTGTTATCGGCAGGCTTTTCCGTCAGCATGGCTCTTTCCAGCGTGCTCAGCAGGGTGCTCGCTCACCGCACTGTGGCTGCCCTTTCAGCAGTGGCAGGAGGCCTGGCGCTGGGTACTTTCGCTTTTGTGGAAACACGTGTGCAGGCAGGAGCGGCCATACTCTGTTTCGGCCTTTCGGCGGGGCTTTACTTTCCTTCCGGCATGGCCACGCTGGCCGGTCTGGTGCGGCACAAAGACTGGGGCAAAGCCATCGCGGTGCATGAACTTGCCCCCAATGTCAGCTTCATTGCCGCTCCGCTAATCGCCTCGCTGGCGCTTGCCTTCATCTCATGGCGCGAAGTTCTGTGCTTGACAGGTGCGGTGTCTTTCGTGCTGGGTCTTATGTTTCTGTTTTTCGGCAGGGGCGGAGAAAAACAGCGCGAAGGCAATCTGCCTGTCTCCTGCCGCAGCCTGCTTGTCCGCCCCAGACTGTGGCTTTTTGTTGTGCTTATCGGGTTAAGCATAGGCGGCGAGTACGCCCCCTTCAGCGTTCTGCCGCTTTATCTTGTCAATGAAAAAGGCATCCCCTTTGACACCACCAACTCCATTTTAAGCGCTTCGCGCCTGGCCTGTCCCTTTGTGGTACTGGCCGCCGGAATTGTAGCTGACCGGCTGGGCACAAAAACGGCCGTCAGGCTGTACCTCATATTTCACGGCGTCATGCTGTTCGGGGTCGGGCTGGCCTCCGGCATGCTGCTGACGGGCAGCATTATCATGCAGGCCTTACTCACAGCGTTTGTCTTTCCCGCTGTATTCAAGCTGCTTGCAGAAGCGTTCACACCGGCAGAACAGGCAACGGCCATGAGCCTGATCATGCCCATGGCCGCAGTGCTGGGCACAGGCATCATTCCGGCCATACTGGGAATGTGCGGAGACGCCGGCAGCTTCGGAGCCGGTTTCATTGCCATGGGACTCATGAACTTTGCCGCGCTGGGAGCGCTTGTAAAAACAGCCGGCAGCAGGGGGTAACGCGCCGCGGTATCCCATCTGTCTCTTGCGCTCAAAACTTGACAGTTACGGCATCAGCCCCTACGTATGCCGGAACTTACACTGCGCTGTGTAAGCGCAACGCAAAACGAAAAGGGAGCAAACCAATGGCTTACGATATCCGTCTTGTAAAACTGATCACCGGCGAACTGGTTCTTGGCAAACACGATGCGGAAAATGACAAGCTGCTCGAAGTAGCCACGCTTCAGACAGTGCCCACCCAGCAAGGCGTGCAGATGATGATGCTTCCTTACGGTTACCCTTTCGAGCAGGATTTCACAGGTGAAATATCCTGCAAGCATGTGCTGTACGAGTACAAATCCGCCCCCGAAGATCTGAAGACAAAATACATGGAAGCCATCAGCAATCTGACGCTTTCCACCGGTGGTCTGGGCGGCCTTAATCTGGGAGGAGCCTCTGCCGGAGCCGGCGGAAGCAAGCTTTCCAACGTATCTGAACTGCTCCGTAAATAAACGCGTTTTTCTGCGCGGTCTGTTGTACTTTCAGGGGGTGACCTGCCGGTCACCCTTTTTCCGTCTACCCAGAGGATATCATGCGTCAACTGCTTTCGCTTTTGCCCCGCCCCAGCCGCTATGCCGGCATAGAGGAAGGAACCGTCACCAAGGACCCCGCAACAGTGGATATGCGTATCGGGCTGGCCTTTCCTGACATGTACGAAGTGGGCATGTCGTATCTGGGCCAGAAAATACTGTACGGAGTGCTTAACCAGCGGCCGGAATTCTGGGCGGAACGGGTATACACTCCCTGTACGGAAGCCGCCGATATTCTGCGTACGCACAATGCCCCCCTCTGTACGCTAGAGTCGGATACGCCGCTGAAGGATCTGGATTTTCTCGGATTCAGCCTTACGCATGAACTGTGCTACACCAACGTTTTGTACATGCTTGATCTGGGCGGTATTCCGCTGCGGGCTGCAGACAGGGGGGATGACCTTTCCGCCTGGCCGGTTGTGGCCGCCGGCGGAGGGTGTACGCTGGCAGCCGAACCTGTGGCAGATTTTTTTGACCTGATGGTTCTGGGCGAAGGCGAAGAAGTCATGCTGGAAGTGCTTGACCTGCAGAACAAAGCCCGCCTTCTCGGGTGGAGCCGCTCGCAATTTCTCTACGAAGCCAGAAATATTCCTGGAATTTATGTTCCCTCACTTTTCAGCTATAACAGTGCGGACGGCACACTGACCCCGAAGCATCAGGACTATACCCGTGTCACCAGACGTGTCATTCCCGATATGGACACGGCGTTCTTTCCCGCCAGTCAGCCGGTGCCCTTCGGCGCCGTGCATAACCGGCTGGCACTGGAAATAGGCCGCGGGTGCACCCGCGGCTGCCGGTTCTGTCAGGCGGGCATCATCTACCGCCCGGCGCGTGAACGGTCGGTGGATCATCTGCAGAACCTGCTGGAAGAATGCCTTGCCTCCACCGGCTATGATGAGCTGTCTTTTCTCTCCCTGAGCACAGGAGATTTTTCGGCGCTCAAAACGCTGTTCATGAGCACAGTTGACCGCTGCGCCAAAGAACAGGTTTCGCTCTCGCTGCCTTCGCTGCGTGTGGGTTCCATTGACGACGATATCATGGGGCGCATGGCGGAAATACGCCGTACCGGCGCCACGCTTGCCCCAGAAGCAGGCAGCCAGCGTCTGCGTGATGTCATTAACAAAGGCATTACGGAAGAAGCACTGATGCTGCACGTCCAGAAGCTTTTCCAGCACGGCTGGCAGCAGGTCAAACTTTACTTTATGATAGGCCTGCCCACCGAAACGTATGAAGATCTTGATGCTATCGTTGATCTGTGCAGAAAAGTACGCGGAGCCGCCGGCAGAGTGCGCCGTCTGCAGGTGACTGCGGCCATATCACCTTTTGTGCCCAAGCCTCACACCCCCTTCCAATGGGAACGGCAACTCACGCTGCCCGAAATACGTGAACGCATCCAGTACCTGCGCGATGCCTTCAAGCGTGAAAAAAGCATGAAGATGCGCTGGCATGAACCGGTAATGAGCGCTCTTGAAGGCATTTTCTCACGCGGAGACAGACGGTTGTCCGGCGTGGTGGAAAGCGCCTACCGGAAAGGCGCCACATTTGCCAGCTGGGTTGAAGGTCTGTCGCTCGATCCGTGGATGCAGGCAATGGAAGAGCATGGGCTTTCGCCCGACGAATACACACGGGAACGCGCCGCAGACGAGCCGCTGCCGTGGGATCATCTGCACAGCGGCACAACAAAGGAATTTCTGGCAAAGGAACGTGAGCGGGCCTATGCCATGAAAATCACAGAAGACTGCCGTTACGGAGCCTGCCGGCTTTGCGGCGTATGTGATGTGGGCAAAAAGGAATCCGGTCTTGACCGGCTTACAGATACCACATCATACCGCAACCGGCTCAACAGACAGGAACGCGATCAGCAGGCGCACACCCCCCTGACGGACGAAACCGGCAATGTGCTTCCCTCCGCCAAGAATGAACCGCCGAAACTTGCTGACGAACTGAAGGTGAAAGCAGGACATTTCCGCGTCTGGTACTCCAAAGAGGATCGGGCTGTTGTTCTGAGCCAGCTTGAACTCCAGAGTCTTTTTGAACGGGTCATGCGCAAGGCATCCCTGCCCATGACTTTTTCTCAGGGATTCCACCCGCTCCCGCTTATATCGTTCGGCAGAGCCCTTCCTGTAGGCGTGGCCAGCCGTGCGGAATGGTTCAGCATATACCTGCGCACTCCGCATACGGCAGAACAGGTGCGTCAGGCGCTGTACGGCAAACTGCCTGCCGGAATGGAAGTGCTCTTTGTGGAAGAACTGTTCAACCAGAAAAAAGTCATTCAGTCGGTGACAGAAACCTACAGGCTGGATTACACGGGCCCCGAAGAAAAAAAAGCTGCATTCTTTGCCGCGTGGGAAGCATTCAGAAATCTGGACGAACTGGTCTGGACACGGGAAACCAAAAAGGGACCCCGCTCCACGGATATCAGGCCCATGTTCCGCAACTTCAGCATGATCGGCGGGACAAGCATGGCTCTGGACATGGACTGGTCACAGCAGTATCTGTCACCGCTGGCTCTGGTCAAAGTCATAGTTCCTGATTCGACCATTCTGGACTTTTCCCTGATCAAGCTGTCGCAGGAATTTGAATAGATATACAACAGCCAGCCCCTCAGCATCTCAGAGGGGCTGGCTGCGTTAATCTGCCTGTCCGGCAAATCTCAAAAGTAAAAAACTGTTCAGAAGCAGGTCGGCTGCATAATCATCATCTGCCGCGCTCAGTCGCCGGACCCCGTAAACGTTTCAAGCCCCCTGCGCTTCATGGCGGCATCGTCAAAACCTGCCAGCACAAGAGTCTGCATCAGACCCGCGGAAGGCAGCCCCTCGCTTTCCAGGCGCCCACCTCTTTCCTTGGCCTGGGCAGCTGCTGCACACAGCAGCTGCACCAGCGTAAGATCTGCCGATTCCAGCTGCTGCGAATCAATACGCAGCACTTCGTAGCGTGAAAGAGCCTCCTGAAAAGCCTCCTGCAACTGGGCGCTGCGCTCGATGGTGATATCACCGGCAAGCTGCAATACGCCCGCGTTGCCGTCCTGCGCCGGTCCCACTGCAAATCCTGCAATCATTTCAGCCTCTCCCTTATGTTTGGCATCCTGCAAGGACGCAGACTGCAACCCGGTATCGCTTTCTGCCACCGGCATGGCCAGATCAAACACAACGCCGCCGGCAGGAGTCTCATCAGGCAAGGCTTCATTCAGGTAAGATAAATCGGGCTGCTCTTCCGTATCGCGGAAAAACTCTTCGTCGCCCTGTGGCTCCGCTTCGTAGGCAGCCCGCAGGGGATGCTCTTCCGGCAGTTCATTCAAAAGAAGCTCTGCCTCATCTTCCATGAAACTGTCCTCGAACTCCGCCACCAGTCCGGCCTCGTCAGCGTCTGCTGTCTGTCCCTGCGCAACTGCACAGTCCGAGGCGGCCGTCGCATCGTATGCAGTATTTTCAGCCCCCGCAGGATCGGCGGCATGCAATTCGACAGCCATGCAGAACGGGTCGGCAACTTCCCCGCCGTTCCCCTGAGAAACAACCGCTTCAATGTCCCAGCCTTCCAGCGGTTCCTTGTCCTCGTCAGAAGCGGCGCGCAGTTTCTCCATGGCATTGTCGTACTGCCTTACCAGTTCATCCACACTGTCCTTGTGCGGCTCTCTGACGGCGTGCAGCAACGCATCTTCGGCATCCTTCACCACAGCTGCCTGCCACATGGCTTCTCCGGCAAGCAGGTCCTGCAGGTCAACGGGGTGCACCTTTTCCGCTGCAATCTGAAACACCGCGGCGATAAGGTCTTTTTCAAGAAAAGAAGCATACAGAACACATAAAACGTCGGCCGGCTCGTATCCCACCGGCACAGTACGCCCGCCGATGGCCAGAATGTAACCGCTCTTCTGCAGAAAACCGAGCAGCGCCTGAGGTGAAAGATCCTTCCGGTTCAGATCTTCTTCATAGATAAACTCAAGAACATACAGGTTGCTGCCGGTTTTTCCCGCAAGGTGCAGGTCGGGGCAGTGGCCTTCAAACACCAGCGCACCGTCCGGAGCGTACACCCGGTATTGCGCCGGGCACTGTGTTCCTCCGCCGTTTTCTTCAACCCCGCCGGCGGCATCCAGCACGGCGGCCAGCGCTTCCGCTTCAGCACTTTTTTCGCTCCTCGCGGCCTGCTCGCTTTCAGATGTACCTGAGGGAGTCAGAAGGACCGCCAGAATATCAAAGGCCTTTTCCACGCGCGCGGCTGTCGATTCATCCGGAACCAGCGTCCCTTCGCGCCACATGTCAAGAAAAGACTCCAGAGCCCGTGCCAGCGTGAACGCACGGCGGTAATCCAGAAAGCCTGCAGAGCATTTCAGCGCGTGCGCAGCGCGCAGCAGACCATCCAGCAGTTCATGGTCGGCATCCTTTCCTGCCACTTCCAGTTCCAGAAGCAGAACTCCCATTGCTGCCAGATGATTCTGGGCATCATCAAAAAAAGCCTGACGAATGTCTTCCCTGCTATTTGGCAAAAAAATTCTCCATTCCTGCATGACAGATAAACCGTGCACAATTTCCACCACTGCAAATTACCACATAGCATGCCGATGCGCCAGCGCATGATAGTGCCGGACAGGCCGCGCGACTTTCTTGCCTTGTCCCGCAGAAGGATTACCTGTAAAACTCTGCACCGTACGATGAGGAAACACCTTGCAGCGCCTTTGCGGACCAAGGAGACACATATGAAAAAACAGCGAATTCTAGCCTTTTTTATCGGAGCAGCCTTAATGTTTTTTTCTTTTCAAGCCGCTCATGCCGCCAGTGTAACCAGACTGGCCAACGGTCTGACTGTACTGATTCAGCAGGATGACCGTTTTCCGCTTGCCTCGCTCAGGCTGTATGTCCATGCGGGTTCAGCCTATGAAACACCGCAGCAGGCAGGCATAAGCCACCTGCTTGAGCACATGGTGTTCAAAGGGACGGAAAAACGCCCCGAAGGCGGGGTTGCCGGAGCCATCGAGCAGATAGGCGGCAACATCAATGCCGCAACAAGCTTTGACTATACGGTATATCTTACAGATGTACCCTCCGAACACTGGCGTCTGGGCATGGACGTACTCAAGGATATGACTTTCGGTGCAAAAATCAGCCCTGAAGCGCTGGCTCCGGAAAAAGAGGTTGTTCTTGCCGAACTGGAGCGCGGAGAAGACACCCCCGGCAGTCTTCTCTTCAAACGTCTGACGGCAAAAGTGCTGGCCCGGACCCCGTATGAACGCCCCATCATCGGGTACCGCGAAACAGTGAGCGCGATAACCAGCAAAGACATTCACGACTATATCGACCGCCTGTACCAGCCGCAGTCCATGCTGTTGGTGGTATGCGGAGCCGTGAACGAACAGGAAGTTCTGGCAGAAGCTGAAAAGCTTTTCGGAAATCTTGCAAACACCCGGACTTGCGTGCCCCCGCAGCCGGTCACACCGCCCGTTTCGCCCGCCGCCCCCGCACTGACTGCGGAGCCGGGCAAGTGGAACAAGGTCTACGCGGGATTCGCCCTGCCTATTCCCAACTTTCATGATGCCCGGATTCCTGCCGTCGAAGTACTTGCCCAGATGCTGGGCGGAGATAAAACCTCTCTGCTTTACAGAGAGTTCAAGTACGACAAGCAGCTTGTGGACGATATCTCAGTCTCTGCCTATTCCTTCGAGCGCACAGGACTTCTGCTGATTACGGCCATACTTGATCCGCAGAAAACAGAGGAATTCACCCGCGAGCTTTCGGCGGCACTGGCGCGGCTGAGTGCGGACAGTTTCACAGACAACGCTCTGGCGCGGGCAAAGCTCAATCTGGAAGACGAACTGTTCCGGTCCAAGGAAACGCTGTCCGGTCTGGCTTCCAAGCTGGGACATTTTTATTTTTTTGAAAACGGCGAACAAAGTGAACTGAACTATCTGCAAAGCCTCCGTCAGGTAGAAAAAACATCGGTTCAGGACATTCTGGACACTTTTTTCACTCCCGAAAGGCTGAACGGAGTGCTGCTTACTCCGCAGAATGCCGGACTGAACAGCGATGACCTGACAGAGCTGTTCCGCGACGGCTGGCCCGCCAAGGGCAGCGGGCATGCCGCCCCCGCGGAAAAAGGTGACAACGGGCAGCAGCAGGAAGTGATTGAACTGGGCGACGGGCGCACTGTGGTGCTCATTCCCGACGAGACACTTCCTTATACGGCGGTCGATCTGGTGTTCCGCGGCGGTGATGCCCTGCTGGATGAAGACAGGCAGGGTCTTGCAGCCCTTGCAGCCAGAGTGCTGACCAAAGGCACCCAGCAGATGGACAATGCCGCTCTGGAGGCTTTCAAGGCAGACAGAGCAGCCAGTCTGGCCGCTTCTGCAGGCAGATCGTCTTTCACCATCAGCGCGCGCTACCCGGAAAGATTCAGTGCCGACATCACCGGTCTGTTCCGCAACGTTGTCACCGCTCCGGCACTGGCTGCAGAAGAAACCGCGCGTGAAAAAGACAACCAGATTGCATCCATAAAGGCCCGTGAAGATCAGCCGCTCGGGCTTGCGTTCCGCAGATTGTTTCCGTTTCTTTTCCACAACAGTGCTTACGGATACCTGCATCTGGGTGAAGAGCAGCGTCTGGCCGCCTACACCGCGGAAGATGTGGCCGGATTCTGGAAAGTGCAGCGGACACAACCATGGGTGCTTGCGGTATGCGGACAGTTCGACCGCGAAGAGATTCTCGGGCTGGCACGCAGCCTGCCCGCCCCCTCCGGGCCTGTCGCCGTACCTGCGGTGCCGCTGTGGTCTGCTGAAACACAGCTGGATATCTCGCTGGAGGACAGAAATCAGGCGCATATGCTGATGATATTCAAAACCGTGCCCATAACGCATGAAGACACCCCGGCGCTGGAGCTGCTGCAGACAGTTCTTGCCGGACAATCCGGCCTGCTTTTTACAGATCTGCGCGACAAACAGGGGCTTGGCTACACTGTGACGGCGTTCCCGTGGCAGTCGGAACATGCCGGTCTGCTGGCTTTTTATATTGGCACCGACCCTGAGAAACTTGCACAGGCCGACGCCGGTTTTAAAAAAGTAATCCGCGATCTGCAGGAGGCCCCCCTGCCAGAAGAAGCCATCCGCCGCGGTAAAAACATGCTGCGGGGCGACTACTACCGGGGCAGGCAGAGTCTTGGCAGCCGCAGCAACGAAGCCGCCCGCCTTGCCGGCTCGGGGCTGCCTCTTGATTTTGAAAAAGGACTTATCGAAAAAGCGGAAAAAGTGGATGCCACCGCCCTGCAGGAGGTGGCCCGCAGATATCTCATTCCGCAGGATGCGTATATCATCAGGGTACTGCCCTGACATTCCGGGCCGGTTTGGCGCAAACCGGCCCGTTTTTTTCTTTGTCAATCATCACAAAAACGGCTAAGAAGCCGCCCGAAGGCTTCCGCGCCTTTCCATATTTTTTTCCGGAGAATAAACCATGGCACTTAGCATCGGCATCGTGGGCCTGCCCAACGTAGGCAAATCCACCCTTTTCAACGCGCTGACCAAAGCACAGAATGCGGAGTCGGCAAACTACCCCTTCTGCACCATTGAACCCAACAAGGCCACAGTGCCCGTGCCCGATGCCCGCATCGACAAGCTGACCGCCATGGCCAGACCGCAGAAAACCATCAATGCCACCGTCGACTTTATCGACATAGCCGGACTTGTGCGCGGTGCAAGCAAAGGTGAAGGGCTGGGCAACCAGTTTCTGGCAAATATCCGTGAATCGGCAGCCATTCTGCAGGTTGTGCGTTGCTTTGACGACGAGAATATAACCCATGTAGACGGCACGGTTGACCCGCTGCGCGACATTGAAACCATTGAAACCGAGCTGCTGCTCGCAGATGTGCAATCCGCTGAACGCAAGCTGGACAGAACCCGCCGCCAGTCCAAAGGTGACAAGAGCATGACGGCTACCGTCAGCGCTATGGAACGTCTTGTGGACCATCTCAACGCCGGCAACCCCGCATCCACCTTCGCCGAAAAAGACAGCGATGCCATCAGCGCACTGTACAAGGAACTCGGCCTGCTGACCGCCAAAAAAATCATCTACTGTGCCAATGTGGATGAAGAAGGTCTGGCAGAAGACAACCGACACGTTGTCACCGTCAGAGAGTTTGCAGCCTCGCGCTCATGCGACGTGGTCAAAATATGCGCCAAGGTGGAAGAAGAGCTGCAGGGGCTTGATGAAGCTGAGCAGCTTGATTTTCTGGCCTCCTTCGGCATTCCGGAAAGCGGGCTGACCAAAGTGATACACACCGGCTATCATACGCTGGGACTCATCAGTTATTTCACCGTGGGCGAAAAAGAAGTGCGCGCATGGACCATCAAGGAAGGATGGAAAGCCCCTGCCGCAGCCGGCGTCATCCACAGCGACTTCGAGCGCGGCTTCATACGGGCTGAAGTCATAGGATACGACGACTATGTAAAGCACGGTTCCGAAGCGGCCTGCCGCACAGCCGGAGTCCTTCGCGTGGAAGGCAAGGAGTACGTTGTCAGCGACGGGGATATTATTCACTTCCTTTTCAATGTGTAATACATTCCCCGGAGGTGCTTTGCGGCACCTCCGGGGCTGTCAGGAATTCCGCAGGAATCTGGCCTGATCCGTGTTTCCAGATATATTCACGCCCCGACCGTCTGTTGCGCCGAGCAGCTGCTGCGGTGCTCTTAACCCAAAGGGGCAGCGATGAAATCCTCTCCGCCTGCACACACCGGCCTGCAACGCGGCAGGCTCCTTTTTCTTCTTCCCGCTCTGGCTCTGGCGGCTTTTATCGTCTGCCTCATCAGCTTTGTGTACATATCTCAGCGGCAGACTCTGGAGGCCAGACAACTGCGCATAATGGCGCAGGCCGAGCGGCAGGCGTCGGCCATCAGCCATCTGATAGGGGAAATCAAGCTTGATGCCGCCCTTCTGTTCCGGCAACAGGACTTCATAGATTTTTCGGACAGTACCCCAAAAAGCGTACAGCCCGGGCAGACGCACCCCGCCGGACGGGAGGCAGTCCGGCGCCTGCTGACCGATTTTATCGCTTCCAAAGCCCTATCAGGGGAGCGCCTTTACAACCGCATTGTTCTTTTTTCCTCTACCGGGCGGATGCTTATGGACACATCTGCAAACAAAGAGCCGGTACATCTGCCTGCGGGCATAGCACGCGCACTGGCAAGCGATGTGGATTACCCTCTCGTTTTTTCTCTTACCCCTGAAATCAAAGAACTTACATTCGCTGTGCCTCTGGTTACAGACAGCACACGGGCCGGATACGCCGTGGTGTTCTGCAACACACGGGCCGTCACGTCCTTCCTTGAATCACTATGGGACCTGAACGATGCCTACATACTGTTATTACAGGGACAAAGCGGCATAGCCCTGCACCGTGCAGAGCAGATATCACCGGAATGGATACGACAGGCTTCACGGCTGGAACCGGGCCTGCTGTACACGCTGTCTTCCGAGGGCGAACCGGAAATGCTGCAGCACGGCGCCGCCACCAGCAGAGAAACCGGTATACGCCATCATGTTGACAACTCGCCTTTTGATCTGCTGCTGGTCTTCAGCGGTCCGAGCATAGGCGGTGCTGTGTCGCCCAACGTCACGCTGGTTGCCGTTGCCCTGCTGGCCGCCATCATCGCGGTTTCATTTTATCATGTTTTCAGGTCGACCATGCGGGCACGTGAACACAAAGCCCGTGCGGAGGCAGCCGCCGCAAGCGAAAAACGCATACTTCAGCAGAATGCCTTGCTGAACGCTGAAATCGAGGAAAGGATCAAGGCAGAGCATGCTCTGCGGGAAGCCAAGGAGCTTGCGGAAGAAGCGGATAAGGCCAAGGGCGAATTTCTGGCCAATATCAGTCATGAGTTCCGCACCCCCATGAATGCCATCATCGGCATGTCCGAAGTCATACTGAAAACAGAACTGTCTGCCCCGCAGCGCAACCACTTGACAGTACTGAATAAAGCAGCTCATTCTCTGCTTGATCTCCTTAACACCATTCTTGATTTTTCACGCTATGAATCCGGCAAGGCAACACTGGCGCTGAGTCCTTTTATGCTGCATGCCCCTTTTACACAGGTACATGAGATGTTTTTAAGCGCAGCGGCAGCCAAAGGTCTGCCCCTGCAGCTGGAACTGGCACCGGACATGCCCCGTGCAGTGGAGGGTGATGAAGGCAAAATACGCCAGATACTTGTCAATCTGGTCAGCAATGCGCTCAAATTCACTGATACGGGCAACATCACAATTACCTGCAAGGCATTTCCTGCTCCATCAGGCCGCGCAGACATATGCTTTTCCGTTTCCGATACAGGCATCGGCATTGAAAAAGAAAAACACAGCGCTATTTTCGACAGCTTTACGCAGGCTGACGGGTCTTATACCAGAACATACGGGGGGACAGGGCTGGGCCTTTCCATCTGCAAACTGCTTGCAGACATGATGGGCGGAAGCATAACCGTGCGGAGCGCCCCCCGGCAGGGAAGCACCTTCACCGTCTGTCTGCCGCTGAAGGCAGTGCCGGAAGAACGGGTCTTTCCTGCGGCTGAAAATCCGGCGGTCCGCCCTTCCAAGGCCGCCAGCCCTCTTTCTGTTCTGGTGGCGGAAGATAACGAGTTCAACAGAGAGGTCATCCGCGAGATACTGGGACTCAGCGGACACAGCAGCACGCTGGTGCAGAACGGTGAGCAGGCGTTGCAGGCCTTGAGCACGCAAGATTTCGATGTGGTTCTGCTGGACATCCAGATGCCGGTCATGGACGGTGTGCAGACCGCACAAAAAATCAGATCAGGGGCGTGCGGCAACCGTAACGCCGGTATTCCCATTATCGCCCTGACGGCCCACAGTATGGAAGGTGACAAAAAAAGGTTTCTCCAGGCCGGTATGACGGAATATCTGGCAAAGCCTGTCACCCCCGACCATCTGAATCATGTGCTTGGCAAATACGCCCCCCTGCCGGCAGCAGCATCAACCGGCCAGTCTTCCGCCGCACATGGATTCCAGCCCGCCGCCGGCAAAGGAAGTACGGCACAGGCGGATGCAGAGATTCCGCCGCCTGACCTGTCTCTTGCGCTCTCCATGCTGAACGGCAAACAGAAAGTACTTACCGTGATGCTGGGAACTTTTGTCAGAACCATGCCGGACAGGATAGCCGCGCTGCACGACGCTTTGCAGAAAAAAGACATACAGGCGCTGGCCGAACAGGGACATGCCCTGAAATCAACGCTGCACAGCATAGGCTCACTGCCGGGGCGCAGCGTAGCGGAACAGCTTGAAAATGCCGGACGTTCAGGCAATACTGAAGCGGCAGTCACTCTGGCCCCCAGACTTATTCATGTACTGGAATTTATGACAGAGCATCTGAGACGGCAAATTGACAGTTCGCAGTCCCATCATCAGCCTTCTTCCGGAGGACGGTGACAACACCCTGCAGAACTGTATTTTCTGATTTCAGGCACGCTTCGTGCTTTTTGAAATGCAAGCCTGAGACTCAGGAATGCCGTATCAGCCAGAGAATCAACAGACCAGAACCCGTCAGTAAAACAGAATTCACGGCGATGCGGAATTCGGAGTTCCCGGGCTTTTTCTTTTCCGCCTGCGCCGCACAAGGAGAACAGCATGCCCCTTCGTGATCCGGTAAGCGGTCTTACCCATTGCATCGGTGCCGTTCTGGCACTCATCGGAACCATAATCCTTATTGTGCGTGTGGCTTCGCCGGAACTGACGCGGCACATAATTTCCTTTTCCGTTTTCGGCGTCGCCATGGTGCTGCTGTACACAGCCAGCACTCTTTACCACTGGCTGCCACTCCGGCAGGCGGGAATCAAGCTCCTTCGCCGCATCGATCACTCCATGATTTTTATATACATCGCGGCAACATATACACCGATATGCCTTATTCCCCTGCAGGGGGCGTGGGGCTGGTCGCTGCTGGCCTGCGCATGGGGGTTTGCGCTTCTGGGAGTGTTTGTCAAAATCTACTGGCTGCATGCCCCTCGCTGGCTTTCAACGGCACTCTATCTGGGTATGGGCTGGATGGCGCTGGCCGCAGTATACCCGCTGGTCACCTCATTAAAATGGGGGGCACTGGCATACCTTTTGGCAGGCGGACTTCTGTACAGTGCCGGAGCCCTCATCTATGCATGCAAGCGGCCGAACTTTTTTAAAAATTTCGGCTTTCATGAGTTGTTTCATATTTTTGTGATGGGCGGCAGTTTCTGCCATTTCATGGTCATGTACCGCTATATAAGCGTACTCCGCTAGCATACAGCCAACCTGCCAGCCTCCCTTGATAATTTTTCAGCCGTACTTGAATTATCATTACCGCTGACAGTATATTGCCAGCGTAAACAGTTCTTTCACGCCGTCAGGCAGAACGTAAGGAAAATGACATGACTACTGCCGCCAAAGCCGGCCAGTTGCCTGCTCACGACGAGCTTATAAACATAGCACGGCTTGTAAGCGACTTTTACACCGTCAGCCCGGACCGCCAAAACCCTGACGAACGCGTGATGTTCGGCACTTCGGGACACCGCGGCACTTCAGGCACCGCCAGCTTCAACGAAGCGCACATTCTTGCCGTGACACAGGCGGTATGCGACTTCCGGCGCGATAACGGTTTTTCCGGCCCTCTTTTTATGGGCATGGATACGCACGCCCTGTCCGAACCGGCGCGTTGCGCTGCACTGGAAGTTCTTGCCGCCAACGGGGTGACCACTTTCATCGAACCGGAATCCGGCTATACCCCCACCCCCGTAATATCGCATGCAATCCTGACCCATAACGCCGGCAGAACAAGCGGTTTCGCCGACGGCATCGTCATAACGCCGTCGCATAACCCGCCGCAGGACGGGGGGTTCAAATACAATCCCCCGCATGGCGGCCCTGCCGAAACCGGCGTCACAAATGACATAGAAAAAAGAGCCAACCTGCTGCTCGCTTCGGACAACAAAGCAGTCCGGCGGATACCGCTTACAAAGGCTCTGGCGTCGGAGTACACAGTCCTTCACGATTTTGCGGCGCACTACATCAACGACCTTGGCTCTGTCATCAATATGCAGGCCATTGCCCGTTCAGGCCTCCGGCTGGCAGCCGACCCGCTGGGCGGAGCGTCTGTAACCTACTGGGACCGCATAGCAGAAACATACGGACTGAATATTGATGTGCCCAACCGTCAGGTGGACCAGACGTTCCGGTTCATGCCGTATGACAGGGACGGCGCCATCCGTATGGATTGCTCTTCACCGTGGGCCATGAGCGGCCTGCTGGAACTGAAAGACAGCTATGACCTTGCTTTCGGCAACGACCCCGATGCCGACAGACACGGCATTGTCACTCCTGCCGGACTGATGAATCCCAATCACTATCTTGCTGCGGCCATTGCCTATCTGTTCCGGCACAGACCCGCATGGAAGGCAACGGCGGGCATCGGCAAAACACTGGTGAGCAGCAGCATGATAGACAGAGTCGCCGCCGACATGGGCAGAACGGTCATTGAAGTGCCTGTGGGCTTCAAATGGTTTGTACCGATGCTGCTTGACGGCACGGCGGGTTTTGCCGGAGAAGAAAGCGCCGGGGCATCATTGCTGCGGCAGGACGGAACAGTGTGGACAACCGACAAGGACGGTATTGCCCTGAACCTGCTGGCGGCGGAAATCACCGCGGTGACCGGCAATACGCCTGACAGACTTTACAAAGAGCTTACCGGACGCTTCGGCACGCCGGTGTACAGACGTCTGCAGGCGCACGCCGACGGACGGCAGAAAGAAGTGCTGAAAGCCCTGAACCCTGAAACGGTAACGATAACAGAGCTTGGCGGCGATCCTGTGGAAAAGGTTATAACACACGCACCGGGCAACGGGGCGGCCATAGGCGGCCTGAAGGTAGTCTCCGCAGGGGGCTGGTTTGCCGCCCGCCCTTCGGGAACTGAAGATATCTATAAAATCTATGTAGAAAGCTTCAGAGGAGAAGAGCATCTGGAACAACTGGCCGGAGAAGCACAGGCAATTGTCAGTAACGCATTTGCCGCTGCGGGTATAAAAAACTAATACAATAGCACGTTGACGCATACAGGCACAAGAGGCTACCTTGCCGGAGCGGCATTTTCAAAAAGACACGTTGCGGAACAGGCGCACCCCGCAGCTGCCACTAGCGGCTGCGCCGACAGACAAAAGTTCCGGCCTACAGGGAGAGTACCTATGAAGTTTCTTATCGTCGATGACGATTTTGATAGCAGGCGCCTTGTCCAGAAAATTCTGCACCCTTTCGGGTATGTGGACGTGGCAACAGACGGAGAGGAAGGCGTTGAGGCTTTCAGAACGGCCCTCAAAGACGGTGAACCCTACAGCCTCATCACGCTTGATATCCTGATGCCCAACATCGACGGCCAGCAGGCTTTGCGTGAAATCCGCGAAATTGAAAAAGAAATGGGTGTTTCTGCAGAAAACGCTGTTAAAGTGATCATGATATCCGGCCTGGATGACTCCAAGGAACTGCACGACGCTTTTTTTCTGGGAGAAGCCACAAGCTACATTGTCAAACCCATCAGACGCCAGCTGCTGCTGGACGAAATAACGTCACTCGGCATTGAACTGGATCAGGCTGTGGCCTGACCGGCTGCCCGCCGTTTTATCTTCTGCTCTTTCCGGCCATGCGCATAAGCGCCATGGCCGTTTTCATTTTATTTGCCTTGCCCCGCACGCGTTGTGGATGTAAAAAGCGAACCAACCACACCAACTTTTTCAGGAGAAGAATCATGAATATTCCCGCAGAACTGAAGTTCTCGAAAAGTCATGAATGGGTCCGCCTTGAAGGCGATGAGGCAGTTATCGGCATAACCGAGTTTGCTCAGGAACAGCTGGGCGATCTTACTTTCATTGAACTGCCCGCCGCAGGCGATACCCTGACAGCAGGCGAAGAAATGGGGTCCGTCGAGTCCGTCAAAGCCGCAAGTGAACTGTACGCACCTGTCTCCGGCGAAGTGACAGAGGTGAACCTGCACCTTGAAGATGCTCCCGAAGCCGTAAACGAATCGCCCTACGACAAAGGCTGGATGCTGAAGGTCAAAGTGTCTGCCGTGGCTGACAGTCTGCTTTCCGCAGAAGAATACGCAGCCCTCATCGAAAGCGAAGCGCACTAGGCCGCAAGGAGAACTTTCATGCCCTACACTCCGCACACTCCCGAAGAAATCCGCCAGATGCTGGATGTCATCGGGGTGAAAAGCATTGATGACCTGTTTGCTGAAATACCGCCCGAAATGCAGCCGCGCAGCTTTGATATTCCGGAAGGAATGAGCGAGATGGAAGTCTGCGCCCGCATCCAGCGCATGGCCGCAAAAAACCGTATAGATCTTGTCAGCTATCTGGGAGCTGGGTTCTACGATCATCACATTCCCAAAGCTGTGGACAACCTTGTTTCGCGGGGTGAGTTTTATACGGCGTACACCCCCTACCAGCCCGAAGCATCACAGGGAACCCTGCAGGCCATTTTTGAATACCAGACCGCCGTCTGCCGCCTGATGGAAATGGAAGTGGCTAACGCCTCGGTATATGACGGCGGTTCGGCCATTTTCGAGGCCATGATGATGGCCGCCAGGGCAACCAGACGCAGCAAGCTTGTCATTGATGAAGCCCTGAGCCCCATCTACCGCACCATGCTTGCCTCGTACACGTCCAACCTGAATATGGAACTGGTGACCGTTGCGCACAACGAAGGCCGGTCGGACAAACAGGCGCTGATGGATGCCGTAGACGATAAATGCGCTGCTGTGGTGGTACAGAACCCCAACTTCTTCGGGGCGGTGGATGATTTTACCGAACTGTTCACCCACGCCCGTTCCTGCAACGCTCTGGGAGTGATTTCCGTTTATCCGGTCATGCAGTCTGTGCTCAAAACCCCCGGTGAGATGGGCGCGGATATCGCCGTTGCAGACGGACAGTCGCTGGGGATGCCCCTGAGCTTCGGCGGCCCCTATCTGGGCATAATGACCTGCACCAAAAAACTGGCGCGGCAGATTCCGGGCAGAATAGCCGGACGAACAAAAGATGTGGACGGCAAAACCGGATATGTGCTGACGCTGCAGGCACGTGAACAGCATATCCGCAGGGCCAAGGCCACTTCGAACATATGCTCCAATCAGGCGCTGTGCGCGCTGAGAGCTATCATCCACATGTGCCTGACAGGCCCTGAGGGCCTGGTCCGCACCGCAGAGCTGAGCATGGAGCGCGCTCATTATGCCGCAGACAGACTCACGGCTCTGCCGGGCGTTTCACTGCTGCACGATGCCCCGTTCTGCAACGAATTCGCTTTGCGGCTGCCGGTCAGCGCCTATGATGTTGTGGACCGGCTGGTAAACCATGGTGTCGTTCCCGGTTTCCCGCTGGGCGGATACTACGCCGGCATGGATGACGTGCTGCTTGTGGCATGCACTGAAAAGCATTCATTTGAACAGATCGGCATAATGGCTGAACTGGTGGGAGGCATGCTCTAATGAAGACCGTATTTTCACAGTCTGTACCGGGCCGCATGGCCTGCGTTCCCCCCGAAGCAGAAGAGCACGCAGCCGACTTCATCCCGAAGAACCTGCTGCGTACCCGACGTCCCGCTCTGCCTGAGCTGAGCGAACTTGATGTGGTACGCCACTTCACCCGCCTCAGCCGTCTTAATTACAGCGTGGACAGCAATTTCTATCCTCTCGGGTCGTGCACCATGAAGTACAACCCGAAATTCACCGAACCGCTGGCCGCTTTGCCCGGCTTTACCGAACTGCATCCTCTGATGGCACAGATTAAAAGTGCAGGCCTGTACACGCAGGGAGCTCTTGAAGTCATGTACGAAACAGAGCGCCTGCTGTGCGAAATCAACGGGATGCATGCATTCACCCTGCATCCCATGGCCGGTGCTCATGGTGAACTGACCGGCGTAATGCTTATCGCGGCCTATCACCGTGATAAGGGGAACAAAAAAACAAAGATCATCTGCCCTGATTCGGCCCACGGCACCAACCCTGCTTCCGCTGCGCTGGGCGGCTACGAAGTGGTCAACGTGGAATCAAAAGACGGCATAGTCGATCCGGAAGCTCTGGAGGCCGTGCTGGACAACGACGTGGCCGCCGTGATGATGACCTGCCCCAACACGCTTGGACTGTTCGAAAAACACCTGCCAAGAATTGTGGAAAAACTGCGCTCGGTTGATGCTCTGCTGTATTATGACGGCGCCAACCTGAACGCGATCATGGGTAAAATGCGCGTAGGCGATGTCGGATTTGATGTCGTGCACCTGAACCTGCACAAAACATTCGGCACCCCGCACGGTGGCGGCGGCCCCGGCAGCGGTCCCGTTGGCGTCAGCGAGCGGCTGGAACCCTATCTGCCGGTTTCCCGCGTTGACAGACTTCGCGACGGACGCCTGTTCCTCAACTACGATTACCCCAAATCCATAGGGTACATGGCTCCCTTTTACGGTAACTTCGGTGTGTACATCAAAGCGCTGGCCTACATCATGCGTCTGGGCAGAGAAGGAATACCCAAAGCCGCCGAACTGGCTGTGCTGAACGCCAACTACCTGCGCAAAAAGCTGGAACAGTATATAACCATACCCTATAACCGCATATGCATGCATGAATTCGTGGCTTCCGCCTGTGACAAGGCTGAATGCGGTGTGCGTGCGCTGGATATAGCCAAAGGTCTGCTGGATAAAGGCTATCATGCTCCGACGATTTACTTCCCGCTGATTGTCAAAGAATGCCTGATGTTTGAACCCACAGAGACTGAAAGCAAGGAAACGCTTGATACGTTTGTGGATGATCTTGCAGCCATACTGAAAGAAGGTGAGCAGAATCCCGAAGCTCTGCATCAGGCTCCGCTCACCACGCCCGTCCGCCGGCTTGATGAAACACTGGCCGCGCGCAGCATGGTGCTGACAGATGACGCATGAACAATATGATCTGGTCATTATAGGGGCCGGTCCCGGCGGAAGCCGGGCGGCCCTTGACGCGGCAGCGGCGGGTATGCGCACGGCACTGGTGGAAAAAGCTGACGCCGGAGGAACATGCCTTAACTGGGGATGCATCCCCACAAAGTTTCTCCTCGGAGGAACAGCCGCCGTCCCGCTGCTGCAGATTCAGAAAAAATACAAGGCCGCCGGTGGCGATGTACACCTGTCGCTGGCGGCGCTGCATCAACGTAAAGACCGTTTTATCAAGGGAACACGCCAGAATCTGGTGAAGCAGCTGACGCAGGCCGGAGTAAACTTCATTACCGGCGCGGCAAGCTTTGCCGGACCCCGCACTGTGGTCGTGGAAAAAGAAGACGGTTCCTCTCTGCTTGAATTTGAAAACCTCATTCTTGCAGCCGGCTCTGAACCGGCCTCTTTTCCCGGTCTGATTCCGGACGGAAACTGCGTGCTGCATTCTTCGCACATACTGCAGCTCGAAACACCGCCGCAAAGTCTTATTATTGTAGGCGGCGGAGCCATTGGCCTTGAAATGGGCGACCTTTTCGCGCGGTTCGGCACACAGATAACCATTGTCGAAGCACTGCCGCACCTTGTGCCGGCAGAAGACGGCGATATAGCAGACGCTCTTACCAAAGCGCTGAAGCGCGAAGGATGGACCGTACATACCGGTCGCCGTGTACGTTCGCTGGTCACTGACGAGGAAGGCGCGTTGCTCACTTTTGAGGACGGCACAGCCATCCGTGCGGATAAAGCTCTGATGGCAGCCGGAAGAAGCCCCGCCACTGCCGCTCTGCACCCTGAAAAAGCAGGCATAATGACAGACGGCAGAGGCTGGATAAGTACTGATAATTTTCTGCAGGCAGCAGAAAATATATACGCCGTCGGCGACGTGAACGGGCGCACCCTGCTGGCCCATGCAGCGGAACATCAGGCACGGTACGTTGTTTCACGGCTGCGTGGTCTGACCGCCGCGGAATACCCGGCTCCTGTCATGCCTTCGTGTGTCTACGGGCACATGGAGGTTATGCGCACCGGTGCCACCGCCAAGGAACTGACGGCACAGGGCATCTCCGTGTCGGTCTCACGCGCTCCGCTGGCTTCTAACGCCATAGCGCAGTCCTGCGGGGCCACTCAGGGGTTCGTAAAAGCTGTCTGGGCTGCCGGCAACGGCACTCCCGAACTGCGGGGAATCGCTGCCACGGGGCACGGAGTCTCGCATCTGGTTGGTTTGGCCACAGTCATGGTACAGCAGCGATGGCGCCGTGAAAATATTCACGACATAATCTATGCGCACCCTACACTGGACGAAGCTCTTGAAGCCGCACTGAGCGCTCCGCTTGAAAATGCGTGAACAGGAGGCAGCACAAAAAGTGCTGCCTCTTTTTTCTTTTAGTGTTGTCACAATAAAGTATTCGCGCTATGTTTTTCACCATCAGTATCGGCCGTAACTAATTTTTTCATTATTCCATCTGGAGGTATAGTTATGAAACTAACACTCAAACCTGTCTTCATGTTCCTGCTGGCCATGCTGATCATGGCTCCGGCATTTTCCCATGCAGCGGACATGGAGTACATCCCCAAAATTGCCAGCTTCGACTTTTTTGTCGATGATTCCGGCTCTATGATGATGACTCATCAGAAGCTGGATAAACCGAAAATCGAAGTGGCCAAAGACGTGCTCAGCAAGATCAACAATGCAATACCTGCGCTGAAATACAACGCAAGCATGCATATGTTTGCTCCTTACGAAGAAGTGGTACCTTACGGTCCCTACTCCAAAAGCGGCTTTGAGCAGGGCATCATGAGCCTGAAGGCCGACAAGGAGATCTTTGCCCGCCGTACCCCCATGGGGGACGGTCTTAACATGCTGCGCCCCGCAGCGGACAATATGGCCCGCAATGCCGCTGTCATCATAGTCAGCGACGGCGAATCCAACTTCGGCAGCGACCCCGTTGCTCAGGCACAGGCACTGTACGAAAGCGCTCCCGGTCTCTGCCTGCATGTGGTTTCCGTTGCCGAAACTGAAGCAGGCAAAGCCGTGCTTGACCGTATTGCCGCGCTGAAAGGCTGCTCCGTAACTGCCGATGCAGCAACCCTGCTGGCTGATGAGCAAGCACTGAACGGCTTTGTCAAAGACGTCTTCTACGACACCCGTGAAGTGAAAAAGGCACCTGCCCCCGCTCCGGTTGTCACCCCCGAAACTGAAGAAGTCATCGTTCTGCGCAGTGTCCAGTTTGCTTTTGACTCTGCAGAAATCAGCAATGAGGCCGAAGATGTGCTGACCGAAGCCGCAACGCTGATCGAAGAACATGCCGGCAAGCAGGTTACTCTTGCAGGTCACACCGACAGCACCGGCCCCGAAGCGTACAACCAGAAGCTCTCTCAGCGCCGAGCTGAATCGGTTAAGGCATTTCTTGCCAAAGAGGGAGTTGACGCCAATCGCATCAAGGCCGTAGGATTCGGCGAAAGCGAACCCAAGTTCGACAACAATACCGCCGAAGGAAGAAAGCTGAACAGAAGGGTTGAAATCACCTTCAAGTAAGGCTTGTAATCGCTAATAAAAACAGCCCGGCGGAATCCCGCCGGGCTGTTTTGCATCAACACGTTTGCCGGAGACGACAGCAACATGAAACTGTTCATGGCCCTTACACTAAGTATCACCTTGCTTGCCGCCACCGCTTTTGCAGGTCAGGACCCTTCATCTGCGGTAAATCTGCCGCCGGAAAATCCGGCAGTAGCCGCTAAACTGGCCGCCTTTGCCAGCAGTAAAATGCAGGCAATCTGCGCCAACATAAAACCTTCTCCCGATGCCAAGGAACTGGTGCAGGAAAATGGTGAATATGTGGCCAGATACCTGCTGGTTAACACCGACAACATGACCACAAAGGTCAAACGCTCGGCTTCATCCGGAAAATACGTGGGAATCATCCGCTATCACGAGCTCGTATTTGAAGCCCGCGGCAAAACTCCCTCAGAGGCTCTCGGTGGAAAATTCGACATGGTTAAAATGCGTCGGATAACAGAGATAGTGCGCTACAGCAAAGGCACATGGCTCTAACCCCTCCTGCCGAGAAAAAAGGGACCGGAATTCCGGTCCCTTTTTCAATTGTCTTTCCCGCCTGAAATCATTCATCATATTCAAAGCAGTCTTCAGGGCAAAAGGCGATCAGTTCTGCCACCACAGCGTCAGGTGCCACATCGGAAAGCAGCATGGGACGCTCGTCTCCCTCCACCCATGCCACATGATCCGGTGCAAGCTCAACACAGGCCCTGCACCCGCTGCAACCTGCGGTTATAAGAGAAAAATCTTTATCTGTATCGCGTCGTTCACTGCCCATGGGAACCTCCCTTATGGCCTGTAGAGTGTGCCATACCTATACTCAGATAAGAGCAGCAGCAGAACCTGACAAGAGGTACACCCGTCAGCTCAGGAACAGACTGACTTCATGCCGCAGGCAACATGCCTCCGTTTCAAGATTTTCCCAGGCTTTCTGCAGCAGGCTTTCTGCAGCGCCCTGCGTCATGGCAGCCTGTTCAAGACTGGCTGCGCAATGCTGCAACCCTGTGGCATAAATGGTTCCGGCAACTCCCTTCAGTGCATGGGCAGAGCGGTACAATTCGGTACGGCTGTCCCGGGAATACATGGTACTCATACGAAGCAGACGCTCGTCGAAGTCACTCATAAATATGGTCAGAATTTTCCTGACCGTATCTTCATTGCCGAATTTATTGCGCAGACGCGGGTAATCGATACAGCTCATAAAAAAGATAACCGTTTTGCTAAAAAACTATCGCACGGCAGAGGCACGGACAGCAATCATGGCGCACCAAGCCCCGTGTCAAAAAAATACACATCCGGACAAGCCATGGGCCGCCGGGCAGCCCATGACGGAATCTGAATCAGCTGCGCCGTGTCAGACCGAACTTCTTAAGCTTATATTGCAGTGTCCTGCGGCTTATACCTAGCGCATCGGCTGTTTTTTCGCGATGTCCGTTATGCGCTTCCAGCGCCTTGAGCAATGTTTCGCGCTCGGCATCGTCAAAAGACGGCACAAGAGCTGTGGAAACCATGCGCTGCGGTAAGGGGTCTCTGCGTTCTTCGACCTGCAGCAACTGGGCGGGCAACGACTCGGGCCCCAGAATATCAGACCTGCTCAGAATAAGAGCACGTTCAAGCACGTTTTCCAGTTCACGCACATTACCCGGCCAGTGGTACGCCATAAGTGCATCCAGAAACTCCGGACTGACGCTGCGTACTTCCTTGCGGTTTTTGCGGCTCAGTTTATCTACAAGCCGGCTTACAAGCAGCGGAATATCATCAATGCGTTCACGCAGCGGCGGGGAAACCACCTCAAGCACGTTCAGGCGGAAAAACAGGTCTTCGCGGAAATCCCCCTGTTCGATAGCTTTACGCAGGTCGCGGTTTGTGGCTGCCACAATGCGCACATCCACATCAACGGGCCGGACGGAACCCAGCGGTTCGATAACCCGTTCCTGCAGCGCACGCAGCAGTTTTGCCTGCAGTTCAACGGGCATTTCACCTATTTCATCCAGAAAGAGAGTGCCACCGCGTGCCAGCTGAAAACGGCCGGGCTTATCCTTTACGGCACCGGTAAAAGCGCCTTTGACATAGCCGAACAATTCGCTTTCCAGCAGGTTGCCCGGCAACGCTGCGCAGTTGACTTTCACCAGTGTTTTTTCGCGGCGCAGGCTTGCATCGTGCAGAGCTTCGGCAATCAGTTCCTTGCCTGTTCCGGATTCACCCATAACAAGCACAGTAGCCTCGCTGGGACCGGCCTGTCTGATAAAATCCAGCACCCGCAGCATGGCGGGGCTTGAACCCACAATTTTCTGAACAGGGTCTCCCTGCCCCAGCTTCTGGCGCAGATTCTGATTTTCTGCCAGCAGCAACGAATACTCCCATGCCTTTTCGAGCACTGCTGCCAGCTCGTCATTGTCTGCGGGCTTGCTCAGGTAGTCAAAAGCTCCTTTTTTCATGGCTTCAACAGCAGACCCGACAGTGCCGTATGCTGTAAGCATCACCACCGGCAATTGCGGATTGATATCCAGAATACGGGCCAGCGTCTCTTTGCCGTCCATACCCGGCATGCGCATATCCAGCAGAACCACATGCACAGAATCGGTTCCGAGAAAAGATAGCCCGTCTTCTCCGCTTGCGGCTTCAAAAACCTGCCATCCGTTGTCTTCCATAACCGCACGGACCATCAGGCGGTGGCCGGGCTCGTCGTCAATAACCAGCAATCGCTTGATCATGAATCCCTCTCAGCGTCAGCTTCATTGGTATCGTCAGCAACGTCATCGTCATGGTCGGGAAAAAACAACCCCACAGTGGTTCCGTGACCCGGAGCAGTATCGATTATCGCCTTGCCGCCATGGTCGCGCATGGTCTTGTGCACAAGGGCAAGCCCGAGCCCTGTTCCTTTTTTCTTGGTGGTGTAAAAAGGCTCAAACGCCTGTTCAGCCTGTTCTTTAGTCATTCCGTTGGCCGTGTCGCGCACAAAAAGCCAGACACCGTCTTTTGCCAGCCCCGATGCCACATCCACCTGTCGGGCACCACCGTCAGTTTCCTTCAGCGCGTCCAGGCTGTTCAGTACCAGATTGAGTACCGCCTGCTTCAGGGTATCCTCATCTGCCCAGACCTCTTCAGGCCCCAGACTGACAACCATATTGACCTTGCGTTCGTCCAGATCAAAGCGGACCAGATCTTCCACCTCGGAAACAAGTGCACGCAGCCGGACAAGCCGCGGGGTAACGCGTCGCGGACGCGCAAGATACAGAAGATCGGTGATGACCCTGTTCAGACGGTCAGCCTCGCGCACCATGGTCTGCGCGTAAACTTCTTCCGGATGTCTGTCCTTGAATTTTTTGGCAAAATACTGGGCAAACCCGCGCAGCGCGCTCAGCGGGTTGCGTATTTCATGTGCCACACCGGCAGCCAGCGTTCCCACTGCAGCCAGTTTTTCAGCATCGCTCAGGCTTTTTTCCAATGTACGTATCTGGGTTCTGTCACGGATAATCACAAGGCGCGAAGCATCGTCTGTTTCGCTGCTGCCGGGCATCCGTACACTCAGAATTTCAAGATGCGCTCCGCGGACACTGTCCTGACGCCACCCTGCCGTTTCCGTTTCCGGAGCCGCAAGGCAGCGCAGAATATCGTCGGGCAGATCATCCAGCAGTTTGCCTGCCAGTCCCTCTCCGCGCGCCTGCAATATGCCGTTTGCCGCCGGATTAGCCGCCAGAATGGTGCCGTTTTCACCAATGGTGACAAGCCCGTCGGGCAGATTATCCAGCAGCTTTACCTGAAAACGCTCGAGCTGACGTGCTTTGCCTGCCATTTCTCTGCGTTTGATAAGCCCCATGGCCAAAGCCCATATCAGTACAGCGGCTCCCAGAATATAGGCAGCCTGAAAAAGAGCATTCTGCCGGAATTTCCGGTAGATGGCTTGATGCTTGGCCATATCCAGCCCCACCACGAGAAACGCGGGTAGAGGCTCGCCGGTTTCCGCCCGCGCAATACTCATGCTGCCGGTGTTACCGGGAATAATCCTTTTGCCGTATACATAAGCGCTGGCCAGCCCGAAGCCGACTCTGCCATGCCACTCGCCGGTCTGTGCCAGAGTGCGCAACGCATCAGGAGGAAAAAGGATGGTTCCGGACTCTCCGCTGCTGCGCGATGTGAGCACGCGCCCGCCGTGCTTGTCGATAAGCCCGACAAACAGCACTTCTCCGCTCTGTTCCAGTTCACGGAAAAATTCTGCTGCTCCTGCGCCGAATGTTGCCCCGCCCTGCGCATCTGTCGTCATATTGCGCCGTAACGAACTGTCCACAGCCTGAAGCACAGAGCGCGACGCAAGAATGAGGTGCTGGGTTCCTGCCTCTTCCTGCTGCGAAAGCACCTGCCCGGTGGAAACAATAAGACTCAGTCCCACCGTTACCAAAGTAAGAACAGCGATGATGAGCGTGCTTCGTTCACGTTTATAATCAGCTACTTCCATTATGCCTTCCTGCAATACGTGTCGAAGCACAGCACATGAAAAACACGTGCCAAAACACCGCACATCATAATATACTGTTATTAAAAATTAAAAATGGCTCTCCGCACAGATGCACAAAACATATGCGCAATATCCTGCACAAATATATGCACAACTAACCTGGGGGTGCAAACACATTTTGCACACCTGAATGCATCACCGGTCAGGTGCAGCTTTTTCCAGTAGTTTATCTGCGGCTTTCAGCGGTACGGAAATAACCCCGCGTATGATGTTGAAAACACCTCCGCCAATGTTACCGATGGTCCGCGGCAGAATTTCAAGATGCTTCACGCGCACATTGGGGTCATACATGGAGCCGGTTAACTTTACGGGAAAGCTTGGAATTCCGACAAATGACACCACTGCGGTATAGTTAATCCTCTCACGGGGGAGGTTGACCTCTCCTTTACCTGTCATGGAAATCAGCTGGCCGGAAAGTGAGAAGTCATCATTGCGGAGCACTCCGTCGTCCAGCAGGCCGGTAGCAGATGCCCGAGAAAAGGAATACTGCGCAGGGGCAGCTCCCCCGTCTTCCTGCCGGCGCAGCCGGTATGCCCCGTCGCGGACAACAAATCCCCATTTTCCGTCGAGAGACGCCGGAATATCAGCGGAAGAGTCAATCATCCCTTCGGCATCAAAGGAAATATCCGCCACTCCGGTAACAAAAGAATCACCGGCAAAACGGGTAGTCAGTTTTCCGAAGTCTACTTTTTCGAACGAAAACGCAATCTTGGACTGCAGCGCACCGTTATCTTTTATATCCCCGCGGAACATTCCGCTAACCGTGCCGTCGTACAGTGTGGCCCGCAGAGGCTCCATGGCTACCCTGCCGCCTCCGGCGCTCAGCCCTGCCTGCACATCGGAGTACGTCATATTCCGGTATACAAGGTGGTCCAGTGCGACACTGCCCTGCAGCGTCACATCGCGCAGGAATGAAAAATCCAGCGGCTCATCCTTTTCCTCTCCGCCTTTATCCGGCAGATATCTGTCCAGATCAAAGCTGTCCGCCCGCACATCCACTTTGAAAACGTCTCTGCCAGCAGACACTGCCAGCGCACCGGAAAACACTGTCCGGTCGAGCACCCCTTTGTCCAAACGCAACTCGAGCTGTTCGGGGCGATACACGAAACTGCCGCCAACCGCGGCTCTGCTGAACACCCGCGGATCCGAAGGACGATAGGCATCCGGCCCCCACAGTGCGGCAACAAGGCGTGAAGGCGAAAGTCCATCTGCAGAAAACACCCCGGTCCACGGGCTGCTGCTATAGATATCGTCACATGCAACGTCAAAAAACAGTTTCTCACCCCACACTTCCGCGCGTCCCTTGCGGAATGTCAGGGTACCGGTTTCAAAATCAGCGCCAAGCGTGCCGGACACAAACATTTCAAGGGGGCTGTCACCGCGGGGCAGACGGACCGTGTCTTTTTGCCGGACAGATACGCGGGCTCCGGCAATCTGGCGCGGAAGCAATGTATCCGGTTCCAGCAGCACGGGGCCGTCAAGCTCGAAAGCGGACGAAACGCCGGCACTTGCAACTCTGGTACCTTTCAGCCGCCATGCATAAGGCATAAGCCCCCTCTGTGCATCAGGGTCCGCGCTTTCACCTTGCATATTCAAGGTAAAATCAACCGACCGGAAGGCGGAAGGTTCCATTGCAAAACGGCCATCGGCCTCACGCCGGGTGCGTACGGCAAAAAAGCCACTGGCAAGCGACACATCCAGCCTGCCGGACAGATCGGCCAGAAGCCCCTGAATGGTCGAGGCGTCCGCCGTCACATCCGCTTTGGCCGCAAGCACTCCCCCTGCGGCAGGAAAACCCGCCAGCAGTCTGGCCGGTGTGGCGATATCCACGCCGTTCACATCCAGCTTCAACCCGAAATCATCCCGGATATCAAGCACGGCATGCACTCTGCCATTGTAGAAAGAGTTCACGGTGTAAGAGGTGTAGGTGCCTTTTTCAGACGGCCAGCAGCGGAAAGAAAGTCCCTGCCCGCTGAAATTCCACACGCTGAAGCTTTCCGCGGCAATACGGATATCGTAGCCCACAGATACCCCGCCGGCATCATCAGGTCCGAAGACCAGCACCGGCGGCAGACTGACATCCGCCACCGGCAGCGTGGCGGGCGGGACCGGCGCAAGCTCGGGAAAAACAGCATTCACATCCAGATGTTCGGCTGCCACATCTATATAAATGACCGGAGCGGAAAAGTCGGAGACGGCCCCTTTGCCGCGCAGGACCATGCCCAGCACCTCGGCCCGCAGGTCGGAAACTTCCAGCCCCTCACGGTCGAGGCTGAACAGCAGTGAGCCTTTCAGGTCATCAAGCGCATGCTGCAGACTGTCCGGCAACTGCTGCCCGAACTCGAACCAGAACGGCAGGCTCAGATGCTCCACATCGGCTCGGCCGGACACCACGGGCGTTCCGGACAGTGCACCGGCAACGGATATGTCGCCGCTTACCACGGCGGCATCCAGTGCCGCTCTGGTTACAGAAACCGCAAACTCGCCGCTGGCATTGTCGTAGCTCACAGCGGCATCCAGCGCAGTATCAAGCCGCCTGCCCATGATGGTGACAACCCCTCTGGCAGCAACATCAGAAACAAACCCCGCTGGGGAACCTCCGGAATCGAGCCCCAGTTCTCCCTTAAGGGCAATATGCTGCACGGCTGCAGCCTCCGTGAGCTCTACATCCGCCTCCAGAGTAAAAAACCGCCGGTCACCTCCGTCGAAAGCTGCGTCAAGGTTTGCGGCAGCCAGCGATACACCGCGCAGCCCGTCTGTAAAAAACAACTGGCCCTGTGCAATGTACACCCCGTCATACCGGGCATTTTCGAGCCGCAGAGGTATGGAGCCCCAGACACCTGAAGAAACCTGCCGCTGCCTGCCCGCGCCCATGAAGGCGGAGATGACCTGCCAGTTTGAACGTCCGTCTGCCTGACGCACCAGCCGGATGACAGGACGGTCTATGGCGGCCTGCCCCAGCTCTATGACGCCTTCGCCTATGCGCGAAAGAGAAAAATCCAGACGTACGGTTGCCGCGGTGAGCAACGGGGCATCACCGGAAAAGCCCTGAGGCTGCTCCAGCACCACATCGTGTACCGATATCCCCGGACGCGGAAAGACACCCACATCAACCGCACCGTTAATGCGGCAGACAACGCCCAGCTCACGCGAAACCATATCTTCCAGAGATCTGCCCAGCGCTTCGCTGTCCACCAAAACACTGAGACCGGCAATGCAGAGGAACAGCACCGCAGCCAGTCCCCCCGCTATATAATATAAAGTACGCAACACGTTGAAAGCTCCGTCGGAAAACCCTGTATTCGTCAAAGCAAAAAGATAAGACATGCCAGAACAAAATGCCAACTCTTTCAAATTGACACCGCAGGCGGAATAAGGTCCCATCCTGCTTTCCGGTATCATCGCCAAGGCATTCAGTACCACTACCTACAAGGAGAAAGCCATGCGCATCACTGTGCTTGACGGATACACCCTGAACCCGGGGGACCTTTCCTGGGCAGAAATCGAAAAACTGGGAGAAGTTACTGTTCATGACAGAACGCATGGACAGGATATTGTGAAACGGGGCGGGCAGGCGCAGATACTTTTGACCAACAAAGTCCGTCTGACCGCCGAAACGCTGGCGATGCTGCCGCAGCTCCGGTTCATATCGGTTCTTGCCACCGGATATGACGTGGTGGACATAGCCGCAGCCGCAGCCAGAGGCATACCGGTATCAAATGCGCCGGGATACGGGGTGGAAGCCGTCGCCCAGCATACCATGGCACTGTTGCTTGAATTATGCAGAAAAACAGCGCGCCACGATACGCTTGTCAAGCAGGGAGCATGGTCTCAGGCCCCTGACTGGTGCTTCTGGGAAGGAACGCAGCAGCAGCTTACCGGAAAAACCATGGGGATTGTCGGGTTCGGCAATTCAGGACGTAGGGTTGCGGTACTGGCCGACGCTTTCGGCATGGATGTCATAGCCTATGCTCCGCGCCCCAAGGAAGCTCCGGCACTCAGAAATTTCAGATTTGCCCCGCTGGAAGAACTGACGGCACAGGCGGACGTCATCAGCCTGCACTGCCCGCTCACCGCCGACAACCGTCATCTGATAAACGCGCAGCGCATAGCGTCGATGAAAGACGGCGCGCTGCTGCTGAACACGGCACGGGGACCGCTGGTGGACGAAACGGCTCTGGCACAGGCACTGGTGTCTGGTAAACTGGGCGGAGCCGGTCTGGATGTGCTGGAGACGGAACCTCCGCTTCCGGACAATCCGCTTTTCCGTGCCCCCAATTGCCTTATCACCCCTCATATTGCATGGGCTACACAGACTGCCCGGCAATCACTGATGAGCATAACAGCCCGCAACATCGAGATGTTCAAACACGGCACACCGCAAAATGTGGTCAACGCGCACATGCTGTGATCAGAAAGAAAGGCGGGGTGCCGCAGCACCCCGCCTTCTACTGTCGTTACGGTTTGAAAGGGCTAAATTTTGCCCATGGGGTCTTCGCGCAGCATTTTCACCGCGCAGAACTTACCGCACATGGCGCACTCTTCCTCGTCTTTATGCTCGCCACGACGCTCATCGATTTTAGGCGCATCCAGAGCGTATTTTTTCATGGCATCCCAGTCGAGGTCCTTACGCGCGCGGGAAATACCCTCTTCGCGTTCCAGCGCGGCAGCCCTGCCAAGAGCAACTTCACCAGCCTGTGCGGCGATGCGTGAAGCCACAACGCCCGCATGGACATCATCCATGGTGGGCAAAGTCAGATGCTCGGCGGGAGTAAGATAGCAGAGGAAGTCAACGCCAGCCTCCACAGCAATGGCTCCGCCGATGGCACCCGCAATATGGTCGTAGCCGGGGCAGGAATCAATGGTCAGCGGCCCCAACACATACAACGGGGCATTGTTAGTCATCCGCTTGATAGTCTGAATCTGGCTGCGTACCTGATTGAACGGCACATGGCCGGGACCTTCAATCATGCACTGCGCACCGGCGGCAAGAGCTCTTTTGGCCAGCTGCCCCAGCACCATGACTTCCTCGTACTGGGCCGCGTCCCCCGCATCATGACCGGCGCCGGGGCGCAGACCGTCACCCAGAGAAAACGTCACGTTATGTCTGCGGCAGATGTCGATCAGACGGTCAAATCCGGTAAGCAGAGGGTTTTCTTTGTTGTTACGCAGCATCCAGCGCGCAAGAATGGAACCGCCCCGCGAAACTATACCCAGCAGACGGCTGCCGTCGGTAGCCAGTTCGGCTCCGCGACGGGTAAGCCCGCAGTGCACTGTAATAAAATCGACACCCTGCCCGGCCTGCTTTTCGATTTCTTCGAAAAGCTCTTCAGGATCCATTTCAGCAGGATCGCGATCTGCATCAAGATACCGCTGAGCCACGGAATACATAGGTACCGTGCCCAGAGGCAATCTGGTCTGCGAAAGCATTTCGCGTCTGATGGCGTCCAGATCTCCCGCAATGGAAAGATCCATGACGGTATCCGCGCCGGCCTGTTCGGCCACCTGCAGCTTGCGCATTTCGCAGGCCACACTGTTTTTCAGAGGAGACGTGCCGATGTTGGCGTTCACCTTTACACCGGCAGGCTGGCCGACCAGCGTAGGCAGTACATTGCCGTGTGAAGGGTTACCGAGCAGCACCATAGTGCCGTTTTCTATACCGGCACGGATTGTCTCTGCGGAAATATGTTCTTTTTCCGCGAGCATGGAAATGTGCTGGTCGAGAAGGCTCCGGAGAGCGGTGTTTGCTTCAAGAATGGACATAAAATTATCTCCCAGGCTTGGTAAGCACTGCGGGAGGGGCCAGGGAACACACACAACGTCCGGAACATAGCTTTGCACCGCCGCGTTGGCAACAGAAAAACAGCATGCGGCAGTACGCACAGGTATTGCGCGCGCCGTCAGTAATGGCTAAACAAAGGGCATGTTGACCATCTTCTGGCTGGGAAGCCCTTTTTTTGCGCCATCACTCAGCGCACTGGGATGCAATGTTATCCGGCATGACTTCAAAGGGCCGGAAACTTTCGGCTGGAACGATATTGTGCGGCTTGCGGGCTGTGTGCCCGACATGGTTGTTGTGGCAGACAAAAGCAGGCCCCCCTTTGTCAGAGGCATTGAGACATTTCCCTGCCTGACTGCTTTTTTATGTATCGATTCGCACATTCACAGCTGGTACCCGCGTTATGCACAGGCATTTGATATCTGCATGGTAAGCCTGCGAGACCACCTGCCATGGTTCCGCAACATGCGGCTGGCCGATGATTCTGTGTGGTGGATGCCCGCATTTGCCAAAGACCAAGACCTGCCCCGCACCATGACCGCGGCGTGGGATCTTTTGTTTGTGGGCACCGTGAACGCCCAGACAACTCCGCGGCGTAAAATTTTTCTGGAAAAACTGCGTGAAGAAATACCCGGCAGGCTGCATGTAACCACGGGCAGCTATCGGGACCTGTACCCGCAGGGCAAAGTAATACTGAACTACTGCGAGCACGGAGATCTGAACTTTCGGGTATTCGAAGCGCTGGGTTGCGGCTGCTGCCTGCTTACTCCGGCAGTGGAAAACGGACAGCAGGAACTTTTTCGCGACGGAGTGCACCTGCGGACCTATCCGCCCGACGATGCATATGCGGCCGCCCGGGCAGCACTTGATCTGCTGGCTGCAGATCCGCTGCGCAGAACACTTGCAGAAAACGGTCTGGCCGCAATTGATACGGGACACCGGTCACGCCACAGAGCACAGAATTTTCTGGAAAAAATTGACAAAATGGATGTGCAGAAAACCATAGACCGGAGGCTGCAGCAGGCTCCGGCAATTCATGACCGTTACCTGCGCCTGCTGTACCTGCTGCACGCCGAAACGTCTTCAGGCCCGTATCTGCGGGAAACATATCTGAAAGAAGCCTGCCGCTACCCCCGCGGAACGTAACCGCAAGCCGGAAGTCCGGCCTGCTCTGTCAGTATTTTTCCGCTCCGGAGCTGCCGTCCGACAGTCTGCCGAACGCTTCCTTCATACTCTGCAGCTTTTCCCGGCTCAGCATATCCAGAACAATAAGCAGCTCTTCAGCACTCATGGGGCTGCCGGTCTGCACTTTGTACCGTTCTACCTTTTTCAGCTGATCCGATGTAATTCCCCCGCGGTGTACCAGATAGTCAAGAAAACGCATTCCGGCTTTTTGTTCTTCAGGAGCGTCAAGATGCTCCGTGGCCTGCAGCGCCGCCATTTTTATCTGGCTGTCCAGCGCGTCCAGCGAGTCATTAAGACGCCCTTCCTCGTCTGACAGGCGGGAAAGCTGCAGATTCAGCTGGGCGTTCTGACGTTCCAGCTTGTTGATGATCTGCTGAAAAGACTGCGTCCGCCGCCGGAAAAGCATAAAAATGACTGCCACTGCGGAAAGAGAAGCCAGCAGCACAAATAAAGGATCCATCCGCCGCTCCGGGCTAATCGTGCAGAATGAATTCGGTTATGTTATCGTCATGTTCCCCGCGTTCGGGCTGGGCAGCGGGTCTTGCCGCATCCAGACTGGTGCCGTTTCTGCGTGGTGCACGGGTATCCGCCTGTGTTACCCCGGTCTGTCTGCGCATGACGGTTGTCAGCACGTCCAGCCTGTCCTCGATGGCACGCAGCTGCTCCAGCATGGCGGAACGCTCGGAACGCAGGCTGCGGGACAGGTCGTCAATACCGCGCAGCATAAAGAAAAACATTACCATAAGGCCTATGAAGCACAGCAGCATGAACACCATGAACGGTGTGAGCAGTTCTTCGAACATGAGAAAATATGACTCCCTGATTGCGGAAGCGTATAGAAGGCAGTGCGCAGTACAGAACAATTTCCCTTGCCCGCTGCTTTCGCATTCCGTATGAATTCCCGTTTAGCACAAAAGGCGCTGCCGCCACAATAGCCGCTCCGGAGGATATGCCATGGCATCATCACGCATACAGCCCAGACTCCTTGTCGCCGACAAGGATGGAAATATATACGATCACCCTGACCTGCTCATGGTATGCCGCAGAGGGCACGAGTTTGCCCAGCCGCGCCCCGACGAGCTTATGCCGCTGCCGGAAGAAAGCGACCTGTTTCTGCTGCCCGGCCGCCAGGCAGTGGGCCTTTCTGAAGAAACAGGTGAAATAGAGGTACTGGAAGAGCTGGCTGTGGCGGCCTTTGCCGCGCCAGCCCACACCCTGACCGCACATGCGGCCTATATCTCCTCGCCAGACGCCCCTACACTGCCGCTGTTTGCCTACGGCGCAGTAGGATACGCCAACGGCAGGTTCTACATCTGTGCCAAAAGGGTTGATCAGGACGAGAGACAGGTTTTCAGCAGTATTTCAAAAAAACGCATCAAGCAGAACGCGCATGCGCTTATGAAAGCCTATCCTGAAAACAGACTTATGCAGCACCTGATGAGTAACTGCGCGCTGACATACTGCTGCCCGGCAGCGCGTAACCTTGCTCTGGGCAGGTACGAGGCTCCCCTGCCCACATCGCGCAGCTGCAATGCCCGCTGTGTCGGATGTATTTCCCAGCAGGAAGACGGCTCCAGAATCTGCAGCACCCCGCAGAACAGGCTCAGCTTTACCCCCACGCCGGAAGAAATTGCAGAAGTAATGCTGCACCATGGCAAAGCTGAAACCGAAAAACCCGTATTTTCATTCGGGCAGGGCTGCGAAGGCGAACCGCTCACCGAGGCGGACATCATCGCTCAGGCCGTACACCTTTTCCGCAGCAAGGGCGGAACCGGCACCGTGAACGTCAACACCAACGCCTCTCTGCCGCAGGCTGTCATCAAACTTGCCGAAGCCGGCATCAGCTCCATACGGGTCAGTCTGAACAGCGCCAGAGAAGAAGTATATAACCGCTATTACCGCCCCCGCGGGTACACCTTTGCCGATGTGCGCAGTTCCATTGCCGAAGCGCATAAACGGGGAGTCTTTGTTTCGCTGAACCTGCTCTACTTCCCCGGAATTTCCGATTGCGAGCTTGAGCTGCAGGCTCTGGACGAACTGATCCGCACGGAAAAGGTTGACTTCGTGCAACTGCGCAACCTGAATATTGATCCCGAAATGTATCTTGAGCTACTGGACGGCATTGAGTTCGGCCCCAGCGCGGGGTTCATCAACTTCCGGCGCAGGCTGCGCAAATCCAATCCGTGGCTCCAGTTCGGCTACTTCAATCCCTATCTGCCACAAAATCCGGCTTAGATGGGCAGGACAAAACTTCCCTTTGTGGCGCCGCCTGACGACAACACGCAAAAAAAAGCCGGAGCACACGCTCCGGCTTTTAGCACCATAAAGTATCCGGCCCGATCAGCCGAAATCCACATATACCTGTTCTTCGCTTTCTTCGCGGCGTCTTTCTACAGTGCCGATGGCCCATGCGGGCTGATCAAGCGCAGCAAGCCTGCCCAGCACATCGTCTGCTTCTTCCTGCCCCACAATCACCACATAGCCGATACCACAGTTGAATATCTGCAGCATCTCAGGCCAGCTAAGCTCACCCAGATCACGCAGCCAGTGGAAAACAGGCAGAATATCCCACGCGCCAAAGGCTATGCGGGCATCTACAGAAGCAGGCAGCACACGGGGAATGTTGTCGTAAAAACCACCGCCCGTCACATGCACCATCCCTTTTATCTGAAAATCCCGCATCAGGTTACGGATGGTTTCCACATAAATTCTGGTGGGAGTCATCAGTACGTCACGCACGAGGGCGTCGGTGCCGGGCATAATATCATCGGCACCCAGCCCGCTCTTTTCAAAGAGCTTCCGGACAAGGGTGTATCCGTTTGAATGGACACCGCTTGCTCCCAGACCGATAATCACATCACCCACGCGGATATCCGAACCGTCCACGATACGGGCATTGTCGGCAATGCCTACGCAGAATCCGGCCAGATCATATTCTCCCGGGGCATACATGTCGGGCATCTCGGCAGTTTCTCCGCCCAGCAGGGCACACTGTGCCTGGCGGCAGCCTTCTGCCACGCCGGAGACAACCTGTGCGGCAGCTTCCACGTCCAGCTTGCCGGTTGCAAAATAATCCAGAAAGAAAAGGGGCTTTGCACCCTGAACCAGCACATCGTTGACACTCATTGCCACAAGATCGATACCCACGGTATCATGCTTGTCAAACATGAATGCAAGCTTAAGCTTAGTACCCACGCCGTCGGTGGACGAAACGAGTACAGGGTCTTCCATGCCTCCCAGATCAGGTTTGAAAAGGCCGCCGAAACCTCCGATGTCGGAGATCACACCCTTGGTGTGGGTGCTTGCGACCATGGACTTGATTCGCGAGACAAGAGCGTTGCCGGCATTGATATCAACCCCCGCCTCGGTGTACGCTTTTGCACGATCCTCAGGCATGTAATCTGCTCCTTACAGGTTGCGTCAAAATTCGGAAGGCATTCATAGGCTTTTAGGGTCTCAAGCGCAAGGGGTAGCCTATGCGGACAGTCATTTTTTCATGCAGCGCTCTTACCATCGCATGCGCTGCTATTTCACTTTATGTGACAATCGCTGCCGGTTCGCACTGTTATGCGGCATTTACCGGCAGGCAGGCCGAAAACAGCACAACCATGGGAACATCTGTCAACGCGACACAAATCCGGCGTAACGATCAGGGAGACCTGATCATCAAAACGACTCCGCGCCCTGCACGGCCTGCGGCCAACTCGACAGTACCTGTTCTTATTATCACGCCGGAGATTACTCTTCCGGTGAACAAGCCATAAGCAGACTTTATCACCATGCACAAGGCCATTCTGTGGAGACCCGGAAAAAACAACGCGGTGCAATGCACATTGTGCTGTCACTACTGCCTTATTCCCGCAGGAGGCAAAGGTGCCTGCGGAGTACGCCTCAATGACAGAGGCGTGCTGTATACTCTGGTGGCTGACAATGCAGCCGCCCTGAATCTTGATCCGGTGGAAAAAAAACCGCTGTTCCACTTTCTTCCGGGTACGCAGACGCTGTCGCTGGGTACGGAGGGGTGCAACATGGGGTGCGTATTCTGCCAGAATCACCACCTGTCGCAACCGGTCAGGACAGGGAAAAAGCCTGCCGGCACACCGGTTTCTCCTGACTCACTGGTCAAGTTCGCCCTGCATTCCGGCGCGCAGAGTATCTCTTATACATACACCGAACCCACGGTGTTTTCAGAGCTGGTCATATCAACTTCGGCCGCTGCAGCTGAGCATGGGCTAAAAAACATTCTGGTTTCAAACGGCTATCAGAGCCCTGAAGCACTTTCCCGACTTGACGCGACGATACATGCAGCCAACTTTGACCTGAAATCTTTTTCTGACAACTTTTACCGCGCCCACTGCGGGGCCCGCCTGAAGCCCGTGCTCCGCACATTACGTGCCGCAAAAAAATATGGCTGGTGGGTTGAAATAACAACACTGGTCATTGACGGAATGAACGACAGCATGGAGGAACTGCAGGCCATCGCAACATTCATTGCCGCAGAGCTGGGACAGGATGTACCGTGGCATGTTTCCCGTTTTCACCCGGCCTACCGTATGACCGGCACAGCCCCCACAGTACCGGCTGCCATTGAACGCGCTCTCGAAAGCGGTTACAAGGCGGGGCTGCGCTTTGTCTATGCCGGCAACATGCCCGGGCATGCAGCAGAAAATACCTACTGCCCCGTCTGCGGCCAGCTGCTTATCAGCCGGGTCGGCTTTACGGCACATTTCAACACCGCCGGTCGTTGTGCACGGTGTAACACCACTTTGCCCGGCATATGGACACGGGAGCAATTCTGATGCTGCTTATTCATACAGGAAATGGAAAAGGAAAAACAACCGCCAGCATAGGCATCGCCATACGGGCGCTCGGTCAGCAGATGCGTGTGGGTTTCGGCCAGTTCATGAAGCGCGATGGTCAGGCCGGCGAACAGAACATGCTGAAGCAGCTGCTCAACGACAATTTTCATGCCGAAGGTCTGGGCTTTTTCACCCGCGAAGAAGACAGAAAAATACATGCAGCGGCTGCGGAAAAACTGGTATCATGGGCTTCAGCGAAACTTGAAAATCTTGACCTGCTGGTTCTGGATGAAGCTCTTTACGCTCTTGGCTGCGGACTTGTTTCACAGGCACAGCTGCAGGGCCTGATTGACAAGGCGGGCGCATGCGGTACGCATCTGGTGCTCTCCGGCCGGGGGCTGCCCGGCTGGCTGGAAAAACAGGCCGACACAGTAACTGAAATGACAGAAGTAAAACACGCGTACAAAAGCGGTGTTCCGGCTACCAGAGGCATTGAGTTCTGACAACCGCAAGGAGTTTTTTGCATGACTGATATGCTGCCGGTTCTGGATACCGAATCCACCTTGCAGCGGCTGGGAGGCGATGCAAGCCTGCTGCAGATTCTTTATGCGGCCTATCTGGAAGATACGCCTCAGAAACTCTTGGCCCTTGCTGCTGCAGTCAGCACAGGTAATTTTAAAGAAGCAGGACATGTCGCGCATACATTAAAAGGCAGCTCCGCTACGGTCGGAGCCGCCGCAATGAGTGATAAGGCCCGAGAAATGGAACTTGCCTGTCAGCAAGGCAACCTGCGGGAAGCCGAATCTGCAAGACACGCTCTGGAACAACTTTTCTCTGCTGTGCGCAAAGCCATACTTGAAACCCCGGCCTGACCATTTTTCCCTTGCATGTCCTCTCTGTTTAGACTATCAGTCCTCTTCGATCATTACGGGGCGTAGCGCAGCTTGGTAGCGCACCTGCCTTGGGAGCAGGGGGTCGCACGTTCAAATCGTGTCGCCCCGACCATAAAAATTTCGGGTTGCAGCATAAGCTGTAACCCGTTTTTTTATGCTTTGCTCTGCATCTGTTATCCGGCACGCTGCACACTGGCAGAACCGCCGCAGTAGCGCAGAAACTTCTCCGCCTCGGAGAAGTCAGGGTTAAGCTCCAGCGCCCGCTGAAGGTGGCTTATGCATTTGTCCACCGCCCCTTTTTCGTAATGCACCCGGGCAACATTAAAGTGCAGGTGATCATCTTCAGCCACCTGCAAAGCCCGTTCATAAAAACGCAGCGATTCTTCATAATGCCCGTTTTTGCGCAGGCTGATGCCGAACCTGTTAAACCGGCTTTTCTGCTCTTTACAAAAAACCTGATCAAGTCCCAGCAACGTGTCGATGACACGCTTTAGCCTGCGGAAGTCCTTTTTTTCAGAATAGACTTCGCCAAGACCGTAATTGGCAGGAACATTCAGATCGTCAATCATAAGAGCCTTGATGAACATACGCTCTGCATCATCAAGCCGGCCGATATCCAGAAGAGTCTCCCCCTCCTTCAGCTTTCTGTTTAATGAATTCAGAGCCGGAACAGTATGCGTTCTGTAATAATCAGGCTCGGGAACATACATACGCAAAAAATCCAGTTCAGGATGTTCCCGCCGTATGCCCGATGGCACATGATGAGCATTCAGAGGCTGCACCTCGTAAACATCCTCTGAAAGCCTGCGTACATACCAATACGTCACCTGATGCTTGAACGACTGGGTCCCTCCAACTCCCACAGTTGTTTCCTGCTGCAGAGAGTACACGCCAAGAATTTCAGGATACAATTCGCTATCAGACACGTCTGCCCCTTTAAAAAAAAAACGGAACCGCTAACCGGTTGCAGAGTACACCGCGCCATACCCGCCGACAACATCCCTTTTTATCAGGACACATACGAGCAGCGAAGCATAGGCACATCATGCCTGCAACTCCGGACGCAGCCAGCTACATAATTCACTGTGGCACATGCCGGCAATAAAGCGCAGCGACAGAATCAGGATATTGTACAGTTATTGACAAAAGTCCAGCATACAGTAAAAATACAACAAGTTCACTTCCATAGACAGCTTGCGGCATAAAGTGGATATACACACTATCCTCCGTCAGTCATACATCTTTCGAAATAAGGAGCAGTGATGAATCTCAGAAGCATCAGCGCCCAGCTTTCGGCACTTATCACCGTCCTGATCGTTCTTACCATAGGCGCGCTGATATTTTTTGCCACGGCCAGTTCATATGAAAGCACTATAGAAAATCAGGAAGCAAATATAAAAACACTTAACAACCAGATCGTCAGCAGTACCGAGCATATCCTGGCGTCAAACATCGCATCGACACAGGCATTCGGCGAACGACGCTATGTTGTCAATGCTCTTAGATACAACAACGCCCGCTCCATCCCCATAAAAGAATACCAAAATACCGTTGAAAGTCTGGACCTTATATCTTCGCTGCTGGTCACTGACACCCAAGGCAATATTCTCGGCGGTGTGAATGAAAAAAATGAAACGGTAACCGACGGGCGGGAAGAAGATGAAAAGCTGATCGAGGCGGTAGCTCAGGGCAAAAAATATATTGCCGGTTATGCCGTCAGATCGGAAAAAACAGGGGACGCTCTTGTCAAACTTGCCGCTCCCATCATTGATCCCATTACCGAAAAAGTTCTCGGCGGAGTTATTGCCTGCCTGGACTGGTCGCGCATCAGCGAAAATTTCATTTCTCACGTAACCATCGGCAAGGCCGGATACATCGTGGTTACCGACAACGCCGGAGTGGTTATAACCCACCCGGATAAAACCGTGCAGTTCACTTCTCTTGCCGGTTTTGATTTCATGCAGCAGGCTCTGCAAAACGATGAAACAGCTATCTTTTATTCATGGAAAGGAAAGAAGAAGGCGCTGATCAGCGCGACAATTCCCGCAACGGGCTTCAAGGTACTTTCAACAAGCTACGCAGACGATCTTGCAGCAGCGGCCGCTACACAAAGAAATATGCTTATGCTGACCGGCACCGTTGCAGCTGTCACGCTTATCGCCGTTGTTCTTTTCTTTATGCAGCGCATGGTTATACGTCCGTTACGCTGCCTGCAGGACTACACCAATTCGGTTGCATCGGGCAACCTGTCTGCAGTCATGACAGGAAGCCACAGATACGAAATGGCCGCACTGTCCACCGGCCTTCAGAACATGGTGCAGGAACTGAAAGACAAGCTTGCTTTCAGCCGCAGTGTTCTGGAAGGTATAACCCTGCCCTTGCTCATTGTGGACAAAGATGAAAAGGCGACATTCATCAACACACCGTGTCTGGAAATGCTCCAGATAGACAAAGCTCCGGAACAATGTCTGGGCAGAACTCTTGCCGACCTGTTTTACAACGATCCCGGAAGAAAGACCGCTGTCGGGCGCAGCATGGCCGAAAAACAGGTCATATCAAATCTTGAGGTTACCATAACCGGTCACAAAGGCAGACAGACCGAAGTGCTGGCCAATGTCACATACCTGCAGGACATGGAAGGAACCATAACCGGCGGGATGTGCCTGTATCTTGATATGACGGAGTTTAAAAAACAGCAGAGACGTATTGCAGAACAAAATAAACGTATTGCAGAAACAGCGGAAAACGCGGGCAACATTGCGGAACAGCTGGCTTCCGCTTCCGCGGAACTTTCTTCCCAGATAGAGCAGTCGTCGCGCGGGACTGACATTCAGCGGGAACGCACGGGCGAAACAGCCGCAGCCATGGAGCAGATGAACGCGACGGTACTGGAAGTTGCACGCAATGCCACCGCCACGGCTGGCCTTTCCGAGCAGACAAAGCAGAAAGCCTTTGAAGGCGGCCGGGTCGCACAGCAGACAATTGAAAAAATTACACTGGCCCATGAACAGGCTCTGGCCCTGAAGGCGGATATGGCAGAATTGGGACAACAGGCAGAAGGAATCGGCGCCATAATGAACGTCATAGCAGATATTGCCGACCAGACAAATCTGCTGGCCCTTAACGCAGCCATTGAAGCTGCACGGGCAGGAGACGCGGGGCGCGGCTTTGCTGTGGTGGCCGACGAAGTGCGCAAACTTGCTGAAAAAACCATGAGTGCAACGCAGGAAGTGGGCCAGAGCATCAAAAGAATACAGCAAAGCACGCAGAAAAATATCCGCAACACGGAAAGCGCTGCAACTGCCATTTCTGCCGGAGCGGAAATGGTCACGCTTTCCGGAAAAGCTCTCGAAGAAATCATGCAGCTGGTGCAGGAAAGCGCTGATCAGGTGAACAGCATCGCCACAGCCGCAGAAGAACAATCGGCCACCAGTGAGCAGATTAACCGTTCCACTGAAGAGATAACCCGCATTGCCGACGAAACAGCCATGGCGATGCAGTCCTCTTCACAGGCTGTGGCCGACCTTGCCCGTCTGGCAGACGATCTGCACACCGTTATTGCACAGATGAAAAGCGATAACGCGGCATAGCGCCCCCCTGCCCTGCTCAACCCGCAAACCAAAACACGCCCCGAGAGGGCGTGTTTTGGTTATTCTGCGCAGTAATCCATTACGGAGCCCTACGCTCCGTGCTGTTTTATTTTTTCCGGCTTATGTCTCCGCACTCTGACGGCAAAGACGCAGATCAGTGCTCTGAAAAGTACCCCGCCGCAACGCGGAAGACTTCCAATCCCTCTCCTGTCAGGCATCCACAAGAACTGTGACCGCGGCAGGAGCACCAGTCCCGCCCTGTAAGGCAATAACCCCCAGAACGACAGTCGCGCCGATGGCAGGCAGTGCCCCGAGAGAACACAGACATTCCGCAACAATACCTCCGGCAGAAAGAATCATCCGGTTGCAGGTGTAGTTTGCGTCGTCGGGAGCATCTATGCCATGTGTATCAATGCCCAGACCCGCTATACCGCGCTGCTGTACAAGCAGCCTGGCTGCCGCACGGGACACGGCAGGAAAGCGCATTCCTCCGCCCGCACACCGTCCCAGAAACCTGTCAGGACTATGCCAGAAAGCATCCCAGCCTGTGTGCACGGCCACAAAAGTCCCCGCCTGCAACGGCCCGTGCCGTTGTTCCCAGTCCAGAACATCCTCCGGCTGTAACAGATAACACACATCCTGCGCAGCCTGCTGATGCACATCAATAACAGCCAGCGGAAAAACCAGCGGGGCGGAGGCAACACTGTCAATACCGTGCCCCCCCTGAAAGAAAGCCGCTGGCGCGTTCACATGGGTGCCGCTGTGCTCGCCCATACAGAAACTGCGCAGAAAAAAACCGTCCGTGTTCATGTCCGACCACGGAGTGAACACAGTGGGCGGATCTTCCGGCCAGTGCGGCATGGCGGAAGAAACAGGATGCGAGCAGCAGAAAGCAGTTCTGGTCATTTATCCTCTGCCGCTTTACGGTTCGGCAACTTTCTCGGAGCAAGCATCTTGCTCGGATCCAGCAGCTCGTTATACTCTTCGGCGGTCATAAGCCCCTGCTCGTCAAGCACCTGTCCCACGGGCTTGCGCGTTTCCTGTGCCTGTTTGACCACTTTTGCAGCCGCCTCATATCCTATGGCGGGAGCTAAAGCCGTCACCACCCCCAGAGAACCTTTGAGCAATTCAAGACAACGCTCATCATTAGCGGTTATGCCCTCGATGCACCGCTTTCTCAGGGTGTGCACACCTCTGGTCAGAATTTCCAGTGACTGAAACAGATTAAATGCGATAATGGGTCCGAAAACATTAAGCTCAAGCTGCCCTGCCTCCGCAGCCATGGTCACTGTCATGTCATTGCCGATAATCTGGTAGCATATCTGGGTGACCACTTCAGGAATGACAGGGTTGACCTTGCCCGGCATTATGGATGATCCGGGCTGCACCGGCGGCAGATTGATTTCGTGCAGGCCGGTAAACGGCCCTGAAGACATCAATCTGAGATCATTACATATCTTTGAAAGTTTCACACTGGTGCGTTTCAGCAGTCCCGAAAGAGTCACATATGCGCCGGCATCGCTGGTTGCTTCTACCAGATTCGCCGACTGAGATATGGGCAGGCCTGTCACATCAGCCAGAATGGCGCAGGCGCGGGCTCCGTAGCCCGGAACGGAATTGATGCCTGTTCCCACTGCCGTAGCCCCCAGATTGACTTCGCAAAGCAGGCGCATCACCTCTTCCAGACGGTCAATGTCTTCATTGACCGTAACAGCATATGCCGCAAACTCGGCTCCGAGCGTGATGGGAACGGCATCCTGCAGCTGTGTGCGGGCCATTTTAATGACATTGCCGAATTCTGCACCTTTGCGGCTCAAAGCGTCGCGCAGTTCGCGCAGCCCGTGCAGCAGTTCGCGGCTGTACCACACAAGCGCTATGCGCAAAGCCGTGGGGTAAACATCATTGGTGGACTGCGAAAGATTCACATGATTGAGCGGATGGATAATGTCATACCGCCCTTTTTCATGCCCGCTCAGCTCAAGAGCCCTGTTGCAGATCACTTCATTGGCGTTCATGTTTACCGACGTTCCCGCCCCGCCCTGAATGACATCCACTACAAACTGGTCATCCAGCTTGCCCTGCCGCACGTCTTTGCAGGCATGGATAATAGCTTCGCCGACGGCGGAATCGAGTTCTCCCAACTCCATATTGGCCATGGCCGCAGCTTTTTTAACCACAGCCAGCGCCTGTATGAACCTGCTGTAATGCGAAACAGGAATAGTTGTGATTTCAAAATTCTCCAGAGCCCTCAGTGTCTGAATGCCGTAGTAAGCCTGTGCGGGAACCTTGCGTTCGCCAAGACTGTCATGTTCCGTACGGTAGGTCATGCTGCCTCGCTGTTTCCGGGTGGGGTTGGATAAAAATACCGGTTTCCACGTGCCACAGCAGCTTATTGCAACACAAACACATCTGACAACCGCAAAAAAAAAGCCTGCCGGAGCAAGCCGGCAGGCGCAAAGCCGCAAGGCAGCAAAGCCGGGGCGGTATCAGTCCATGACCACAGCTTTGTTGATTACAACGGGTACCAGAGGAACATTTTCAAAAGGTCCGTAGCTGCCCGTAGGTACTCCCTTGATGGCGTCAATGGTGCTTTTGCCTTTAACCACCTTGCCGAAAACTGCATAGCCCCAGCCGGACAGGGACTTTCCGCGATGATTCAGAAACGCATTGTCCTTCACGTTAATGAAAAACTGCGCTGTGGCGGAATGCGGATCCTGCGTACGGGCCATGGCAACGGTATATTCTTCATTTTTCAAGCCGTTATCGGCTTCGTTCTGTACAGGCTCGCGGGTTTCCTTCTGCTTCATATTTTCCGTGAAACCGCCGCCCTGCACCATGAAGCCGTCCATGACACGGTGAAAAATGGTACCATCGTAAAAGCCGTCACGCACATACTGCAAAAAGTTTTCGCAGGTGGCGGGAGCCTTTTCCGCGTCAAGTTCCACAACAAAGTCACCCATGCTAGTCTCAAAACGAACCATAGATTTCTCCCCTTGGGCAAAAGCAGTACCCGCCGCGCTTACAAGCAGGCCTAACGTTAATAAAGAGCAAAAAAACAGTCTTAGGCTCATAAATCACCTGTCCTGATCTTCCCGCGTACAGCGGGACTTTATATGGAATGGGTCAGCATGTAGCAGACAACACAGCCGCACGCAACGCAGAACGGCCGCCCTGTACGGCGGCCGTCCTTTTTGTCGCATATACTGTTATTCAAAAAACAGCGTATGACCGTCGGTATCCACGGTCACCTGCTGTCCGTCACGCAGTTCTCCGGCAATTATCCTGCGGGCCAGCGGAGTTTCAAGGCGCTGCTGCAGGTACCTCTTCAGCGGACGCGCTCCGTATACGGGATCGTATGCGGACTCGGCAACGAACCGTTTCGCCTTGTCTGTCAGGCTCACGCGGATTTTGCGTTCGGCAAGGCGCCCCAGCAGGCGCTGCATGAGCAGATCGACAATATGCATGATCTGTTCAAGCATAAGAGGTTTGAAGAGCACTATCTCATCAACCCTGTTGAGAAATTCCGGTCTGAAATGCCGCCGGAGTTCTTCAAGCACCCTGTCTTCCACTCCTTCGGTAAATTCGCCCTGCGGCGAAATGCCGTCCAGCATGAGCGGGGCACCTATGTTGGAGGTCATGATGATGATAGTGTTTTTGAAATCCACTGTCCGGCCGTGACTGTCCGTCAGTCTGCCGTCGTCCAGCAGTTGCAGCAGCACATTAAACACATCAGGATGCGCTTTTTCAATTTCATCAAAAAGCACAACACTATACGGTTTGCGACGCACCGCTTCGGTCAACTGCCCGCCATCGTCATAACCCACATACCCGGGAGGCGCTCCGATAAGGCGTGCCACGGTATGTTTTTCCATGTATTCACTCATGTCCAGCCGGACAATATTATCTTCAGTATCAAAAAGCGCCTGCGCAAGGGTCTTGCACAGTTCGGTTTTTCCCACTCCGGTGGGTCCGAGGAAAATGAAAGAACCGATGGGTCTCGCAGGGTCGGACAGCCCGGCGCGCGAGCGCAGCACCGCTTCTGCCACGGCATCTACCGCCACATCCTGTCCCACAACCCGCTGATGCAGCACATCGGGCAGACGGAGCAGCTTTTCCCTTTCCGATTCAAGCAGACGCGTCACGGGAATTCCTGTCCAGCGGGCTACTATCTCTGCCACATCATCCGGACCTACTTCCTCCTTCAGCAGCCGCGGGCCGTTTTCGCCGCCGCCCTCGGTTGCCGCAAGACGTTTTTCCAGATCGTGCAGCACTGAATACTTCAGCTCCGCAGCACGGTTAAGATCGTAATTGCGTTCCGCCTCCTCTATCTGACGCCGCGTGCGCTCAATGTCTTCTTTAAGCGCGCGCACGCTGTCTATAGAGCCCTTTTCGCGTTCCCACTGGGTATTCAGTCCCGCCTGTACCTCGCGCAGTTCAGCCAGCTCATTCTCCAGCTTTTGCAGCCGTTCACGAGACGCCGCATCCGTCTCACGCCGCAAAGCTTCACGTTCAATTTCCAGCTGCATGATCTTGCGGTTGGCTTCGTCCAGTTCAGCGGGCAGCGAATCAATTTCGGTCCTGATAAGCGCAGCGGCCTCGTCGATAAGGTCAATGGCTTTGTCCGGAAGCTGCCTGTCGGCAATATACCTGTTGGAAAGCGTGACAGCCTCCACCAGTGCGGAGTCACTGATGCGTACCCCGTGGTGCACCTCGAACCGCTCCTTGAGACCGCGGAGAATCGAAATGGTATCTTCCACGGTAGGCTCATCCACCACCAGAGGCTGGAAACGGCGTTCCAGTGCCGGATCCTTTTCTATATACTTGCGGTATTCATCCAGCGTTGTGGCCCCGATGCAATGCAGTTCGCCGCGTGCAAGCATGGGTTTGAGCAGGTTGCCCGCATCCATGGCACCGTCCGTCTTGCCGGCCCCCACAATGGTATGCAGTTCGTCTATGAACATGATTATGCGGCCCTCGGCCTGCTCAACCTCTTTCAGCACCGCTTTCAGGCGTTCCTCAAACTCTCCGCGATATTTGGCGCCTGCAATAAGCGCCCCCATATCCAGTGCAAAAAGGCTCTTGTCGCGCAGACTTTCGGGTACGTCACCGTTGAGTATGCGGTGTGCCAGCCCCTCAACAATGGCGGTTTTACCCACTCCGGCCTCGCCGATGAGCACAGGGTTGTTTTTTGTGCGCCGCGAAAGAATGCGTACCGTGCGCCTTATCTCGGCATCACGGCCAATCACCGGATCAAGCTTGCCCTTGCGCGCCTCCTCCACAAGATCTCGACCGTAACGGCTGAGGGCTTCATAGGTATCTTCAGGGTTGGATGACGTTACGCGCTGTGCACCGCGGACCTGAGTCAGTACGCCCAGCAGCTTTTCCTGTGTCAGCCCGAACTGAGCAAACACTCTGCCCACCGGGCTTGAGGCTGGTTCTTCAGCCATGGCGCAGAAAATATGTTCCACACTGACGTACTCGTCCTGCAGACGACGGGCGGAATCCTGCGCTTTTACAAGCAGCCTGTTAAGCCGCTGTGTGACAAAAATCTGCCCCTGCGCCGAACCCGGACCGCTTACAGCAGGCTTTCTGCCCAGTTCCGCCTCGACAGCCGCGGCAAAAGCTTGGGGGCGCACTCCCGCCTTGTCCAGCAGACGGGGAACAATCCCATGCTCCTGCACCACCAGCGCGAGCGCAAGATGCTCGACATCAACCTCCTGATGGCCTGACCGCACAGCCACATTCTGCGCTTCGCCCAGAGCCTGCTGCGATTTTTCAGTAAACTTGCTTATATCCATTTTTTTCTCCTCCGTATCGTCAGAAAATGCAGAACTAAAGCAGTTTTTCCAATGAACTTACTTTACGCTCCAGCTGATCGATACGTTCCAGCAAATCGACGATTATCACCCCGCCCACGCTGGGCAGTTCAAAATCGTCACAAATTCTTTGCAATTTCCTCAGACGGTACACATCCAGCCTGCGGAAAAGATATTCAGCCCCTGCGGTACGCACGGGAACAAGCCAGCCGTATTCAACCAGTTCCCCCAGCCTTACGGGGGGCACGCCGGTAAGTTCAATAAACTCGGCCCATGCGATATATTCCGATCGGATAGGTAAGTCTCCGGAATGCCTGTTAACAGTCATGGCGCGTCTCCTCGTGCGTTCCGCTTTTCGTTGATCAGGGTCTTGGGTTGAAACCTGAAACAGCCGCCAGCTTTTCCCACAGTTCGCGTTCTTCCAGAGATGGGTTCTCCGGTACACGTATCTGAATCCTCACATACTGGTCCCCGCGGGATGCTGCGGGTCCCAGCCCCTTGCCGCGCAGCCGCAGTTTTTTGCCGCTGCCCGTACCGGGAGCAATTTTCAGCTGCACTTCGCCATCCAGCGTGGGTACACGCACTGCGGCACCCAGCACAGCCTCCCACGGAGCCACATATACATCCACAAGCACATCACTGCCATCAACATGAAAAACAGGATGTTCAGCCAGCCTGACACGCAGGTACAGGTCTCCTGCGGGGCCGCCGCCCATGCCGGGGTCCCCCTGGCCGGAAAGCCGGATTTTTGCACCTTCACGTACACCGGCAGGAATTGACACCTCCAGCCGTCTGGAATCACCGCCTCCCTGTCCCTGCAGGGTAAGCGATTTTTTCCCGCCTTTCAGTGCTTCTTCAAGGGTCAGGGTAAGCTGCGCCTCCACATCGCGCCCCTTGCGCTGCCTGGCTGAAAAATTACCGAACGGATCAGGCCCGAAGCCCGAAGAGTGCCTGTAGCCTCCTGCACCGGCATTGCCGAAAATCATATCGAAAAAGTCGCTGAATCCCGAGGAATCAAAACCGGCCCCTCCGCCGAAATTGGCGTACCTGTGGCCCTGCGCGCCCTGAAAGCTCTGGCCGTGCTGCCAGTCCGGTCCGAGCTGGTCATAAAGACGACGCTTTTCCTCGTCTTTCAGCACCTCGTGCGCCTCATTCACCTCCTTGAATCTGGCCTCCGCATCAGGGTCATTCGGATTAAGATCCGGATGATATTTGCGGGCCATCTTTTTGTAGGCTTTGGCTATCTCCTCTTTCGAGGCACTGCGCGACACGCCCAGCAGCTTGTAGTAGTCCTTGTATTCAACTCCCATCTCGTATAGCTCTCCTTTGACAGCATCCTGATGATGCGGCCATCCTGCGGTCTGCAACCGTCGACGGCCTCGTTATTTCAAGTAATCCGTATTAATCAGCAGTCAAGCGAAATTACTCATGACAAAGAGTCTGCCGGTACTCATGTACCATTATGTCAGCAAGTGCGAAGGCTCCATATCCGTTGATCCGCGTACATTCGAAGATCATTGCAGAACCCTTGCGGCCCGCGGCTGGCACGGCATAAGCCTGCACGAAGCAGAACAGTTTCTGCTTAACGGCACGCCCCTGCCCCGCAGATCCGTTCTGATAACCTTTGATGACGGCTATCTGGACAACTACATATATGCCTGGCCCGTTCTTAAAAAATACGGGCACAAGGCCGTCATTTTCGCGGTTACCTCTAAAATTGAAAACCACGCCACCCTGAGACCGACCATCGACGATATCCGCGAAGGAAGGGCCAGACCTGACGCTCTGCCTCAGGTAGATAAACCTTTCATTGAAATTGCAGAAGGCGTGGCGGAACGTCAGGACACATTTTTCAGCTGGAGCGAGGCGCGGGCCATGGAAGCTTCCGGCGTTATCACCATTGCAGCGCACTCGCATTCTCATGCCAACATTTTCTGCGGGCACGAATACTCAGGTTTTATCTTTCCCCGCGGCAGAGGGCGCACTTTTTATGAGGTTGAAGGTGAAAACCTGTGGGGCATGCCGGCATATCCCAAGGCTCCTGCGTTTTCCGGTAATGCATTTCTGCCTTCTGCACGGCTGATGGACATAGTGCGCAGCACTGTGCCCCAGAACAAGATTGAAGCCTATAACTTTGCACAGCAACCGGAAAACAGGGACAGACTGCAACGCAGGCTGGATGCGCTGTCCGCAACAGAGGCCGGCCGCTATGAAACAGATGAGGAGCGCGACGCCCGTTTTACAAAAGACATCGCCGCCTGCAAGGCTTTGCTTGAAAAAGAACTGGGCCATGCAAGACGGTCTTTCTGCTGGCCATGGGGCGTGGCGGGAACAGCGGCTAAACTTATGGCGGAGCAGCAGGGTTTCAGTGTTTTCTTTACCACTGCTCCCGGCGCCAACCCGCCGCACTCTGCCGGTGCAGTGCACCGCTTCAAGGTAAAAAACAGGCCCGCCCGCTGGCTGCTCTCGCGGGTCAGGCTGTATGCAAATCCCGCGGCAGCGCGGATTTATTCGTTTCTGCGCAGATAACAACAAGGCGCGGCAGCCTGACAGTCTGCCGCGCCTTGATTTTCCATCCGGACGAAAGGGCGTCAGCAAGCTGCGCGGACAGCCTGTACAAATTCGGCCACTTCGTCTTCCGTGGTGGCAAACGACGTCATCAGGCGCACTTCGCCCGTTGCGGCATCCCACACATTGAAAAGATACTCGCGCTGCAGCGCCGCAACACCGCGTGCAGGCAGACAGGCAAAGACAGCGTTGGCCTGTACCGGACGCGTTATGGATACGGCATCGATGCCGGACAGTCCCTGTGCCAGAACGGAAGCCATGGCATTGGCGTGGCGCGCATTTTCAAGCCACAGACCGTCCTTCAAAAGCTCAACGAACTGCGCACTGATAAAACGCATCTTTGAACAAAGCTGGCCCGTCTGTTTGCGCAGGTAGGCATAACCTTCTGCAAGGCGCTCATCAAAAACAACCACGGCATCGCCAAAAAAGAGACCGTTTTTAGTTCCGCCGAAAGTCAGCACATCCACTCCCGCATCCCGTGTCAGTTCCCGCAGCGTAAGCCCCAGTGCCGCGGCGGCGTTGGCAATGCGGGCGCCGTCCATATGCAGCAGCAACCCCCGCCCGTGGACTGCATCGGCAATGGCACGAACTTCGTCCGGCGTGTACACGGTTCCGTATTCCGTTACCTGCGTGATGGACACAACACCCGGCTGAGCGTGGTGCACAACTCCTATCTGCTCAAAGGCAGGCTCCAGACAGGCGGCAGTCAGCTTGCCGTTTTTTGAAGGCAGCGCCACAAGTTTCATACCGCCCATGGCTTCCGGGGCACCGGTTTCATCCACATTGATGTGGGCCACATCAGAGCATACCACCGCCTGCCACGGTTTGAGAGCTCCTCGCAATGCCAGCACATTGGCTGCCGTTCCCGCAAAAACGGGAAACACATGCGTTTCCTCACCGAAAATGCGGCGGAAGCACTCCTGCGCCTGAGCGGTGAAAGGGTCGTTACCATACGGGGCAGCATGTCCTTCATTGGCCCGGGCCAATGCATTCAGAATTCTGGGATGCGCCCCCGCCGTATTGTCACTGGCAAAGCTCTTCACTATGTATTCCTTGTCGTCGGAGATGTTATACCCTGCACAGACGGACAGACTATGCCTGTTCGTACATGGCGAGTGTCGTATCAAGAAAATCCCGTTCCCGCAGCGTCTTCATCCTTTGCACACAGGCTGCCTGCAACCAGTGACGCCACGGCTCGTCGCGCACTGTTTTTTCCAGCAGGTCTGCCAATGCCGTCACATCGCCTTCCGCACACAACGCCTCATGCGGCAGCAGGTCGGGCATAACCCCCACACCGGTCGAAACCAGCGGTCTGCCGCACGCCATTATCTCCAGTGCGGCACGGGCAATGGTTTCCGACCACAGCGAAGCAACAACACCGGCATCCATGGCGCTGATGCAGGCTGCCACATCCTCCCGTTTGCCGGTTATCACGGTAATGTCACGCACTCCGGCTTCGTCTATCCACGCCTCAACTTCTGCACGGCTGGTGGCTGTTTCAAAGCCGGCAAGCATCAGGCGGACATGACGCAGCCCCCGCCTGTGGTACAGATCGGCAACAGCGAAAATAAGTTCTTTCTGCCCCTTTACTCTGTCAAACCGCCCCAGCAGGCCCAGAACAAAATCACCGGCACCATACCCGTAGCCGGCCCGCACCCGCTGGCGTCCGGATTCGTCATAGCTGAACACGGCGGTATCAACCCCGCCGTAAATAGTATGAATTTTCTGTTCCGGCACCTGAAGCACATCGCGGAAATGGCGCGCCATGACGGAGTTTGTCGCCACAACAGCATCCGCCGCATGACAGTGCAGCCAGCGGTTGGGTATATTGTTTCTGGGCAGCCGCTGGTCGCCGCGTGTGCGCACGAGCTTGAACCGGCCACCTGCTTTACGCAGCATTCCCCACAAAACAAAAGCCTCTCCGCGGTGACAATTGACCACATCGGGCCGGAAATCGCGCACCAATGCACGCATACGCCCCCACAATGCAGCAAGTCGCAACGGGCTGGCCGTGTTCAGGTCCAGTGCCACCGGCTCAAGTCCCCATTCCTGTGCCCTGACAAAAGACTGCGTGCCGTCAAGACCTATGAACAGAGTCTCGTGACCGGCTTCACGCAACAGACGGCTGAGAAACGCGCCATACCATGCCGTGGCATTAAACCATCGTACATTCACAACTTGTATTGTTCTCATCAACAGCCTCCGGCTATGGCGACAGTAACCGGAAAAAAAAGCCGCCCGCAACCGGGCGTGCACAACACAAAAAAGCGGTCTTTCTTCCGGAAGAAAGACCGCGCATTAGCCTGTTTGCCCGCGTATGGCAACCAAATACAAAGGTCATACCCGCATGTTAAGCCCGTTCATCAGCGATGCGCTGCCCTGAAAATAATCCATCACCATGGACCCTGTGCCCATACCGTTGGAAGAAGCCGACATGAAAAAACTGCCCAGCGCTTCCATCTGAATCTGACGTTTCATATCCGCACGCGAAATGCCGTTGAACTGCCGGGCACGGTCAAGGTTGGCAATGGTCTGTATCTGCTTGAATTGTTCAACCACCTCAGGGTTGTCCTTCAGATACTGTTCCACCTTGCCCTCATCTTCATGATTACTCACCACTTCCACCTTGCCGGAAGAAGGGTCCGCCACCAGCCGGAAGTCGATGTCCTCTGCAACGCCCAGTTCGCGCAGGTCGGCCTTCACCTTTTCGGCAAATTCCTTTTCCATCGCTTCTCTGTGCTTTTCCAGCTGGGCAAAAGTAACTCTGCCGTTGCCGTCGGGCTCCACCCCTTTCAATGCCGCGTTGATCATCGATTTAATCTCGGACAGTGAAGAAGCACCGCCGGTATAGGCGCTGATGCGCCGGGGGCGTGCGCTTTCCGTGTTCTGCTGCGCGGACGTCTCAGCAGCGGCGTCGCCGGTTTTATCGTTTTGTTTCGGGGCGGTAAAGTTCATGCCATATGCGGAAGAAAGGGGGGAAGTGTACATTTTAAGGCTCCTGAATTTCCGGATTCATACGCGGGGCGGCTGCATGTTCTGCCGCCTCGCCTTTATGTGAGCATAAAGCATGCCACCAGTACAAAATCATCGTTTTGAGCATGTATCTTCCGCTATTTCAGCCATCTGGACACACATAGACTCGGTATCCGAAAAGAGGTAGTTTCTGCCAGATATAACCCCCTTACACCTGTAACAGGCCTGCTCACAGGACAGCATGACAGACACAACCGTTTGCAAAACTCTTGAATTTGATGACCCGCAGCTGGCGAATGTTCTCTTCGGCCCGCAGAACAGCAACCTCAATCTGCTGGCTGAACGCTCCGGTGCGGGTATTTCGACACGCGGCTCCATGCTGTGTGTCACGTCGCCCGAAACAGGTACAGCTGATACCATGGTCAACCTGCTCACCCAGTTGTACGGTGTGCTCAAGGCCGGCCATCCGCTTTACCCGAGAGACGTGCTGTACGCATGGACCATGCTGCAACGCGAACCGTCCACTGAACTGATCAGAATATTCAAGGAAGCGGTTTTTGTTGTCTCGCCCCGCAAGACCATCACGGCCAAAACGCTGAGCCAGCGTGACTACATTGCCGCTCTGCGCGAAAACGACATGATCTTCGCCGTGGGGCCTGCCGGAACTGGCAAGACCTATCTGGCCGTAGCCATGGCTCTTTCCAGCCTGCTGTCCAAAAAGGTCAAACGTATCATCCTGACCAGACCTGCGGTGGAAGCCGGTGAAAAACTGGGATTTCTGCCTGGTGATCTGGTAGAAAAGGTCAATCCGTACCTGCGGCCCCTTTATGATGCGCTGCATGACATGCTGGACTTTGAAAAAGTCTCTGAAATGCTTGAAAAAGGGATCATCGAGATAGCACCGTTGGCATTTATGCGCGGCCGTACCCTGAATGACGCATTCATCATACTGGATGAAGCACAGAACACGACACCGGAACAGATGAAGATGTTTCTCACACGCATGGGGTTCGGTTCGCAGGCGGTCATTACAGGTGACATAACCCAGATAGACCTGCCCGGCAGCGGCGGCAGGCAGCTTTCCCGTTCTGGACTGGTGCACGCCGAAAGAATACTCGGCAACGTCAAGGGAATACGTTTTCTGCATTTTCATGAAGACGATGTCATCCGGCACCCTCTTGTGGGCAGGATAGTTCAGGCATACGACCGGTTTGAAAATGAGCATAGTGAAAAAGCCTAACGGCGGTCCGCAGGTAAGCGGCATACGCCCCCGCAAAAAAACCGTTCCGGCAGCCGGAATAGCGTTTCTGTTCATCAGTCTGCTCTGCCTGTCCGTTGCGGCTTCGGTGCAGTTTGAAAACAGCCCCACTGTATATCTGGCAGGCGAAGTTGCCGAACGCGACATTCAGGCCGATCAGGAACTGCGGGTTGAAGATGCAGCCGCCACCGAAGCACGGCGCAACGAAGTTGCACGCACGCAGCCGCCGCTTTTTGACCTGAGCACCGCCACCATAGATGTGCTGCGCGCCAATGTGAACGCCACCCTGGAGTCTTTGCGCAACCTGTCCGCAGACAGACACGAAACCCACCGTCAGCAGCTGGCGGAAATGCTGAACAGCGATATTTCGACGCGCACCTTTGATATCTGGCGCACCCCCGTGTTCGCCACCCTGCTGCAGCGTGAAGTGCTGCCGTGGCTCGAAACACGCCTTGCCTCAGGCGTTGTGGCCGACCAGCGCATCCTGCTGCAGGAACGTAACGGCATCATCGTCCGCGATCTTTCCTCCGGTTCCGAGGTGTTGCGCGAAGACCTGCGCTATGTGCCCGACATAGAAAAGCTGGAAAAAGATATGGAAAGCTTTCTGCGGCACGACCTTAATATTCCCCTGCGCATGCGCCGCGCCGTGACAGACATGCTCTTTCCTCTGCTGGCGCCCACTCTGACTCTGAACAGAGAAGCCACAACCCGCAGAACACAGGAAGTGCGCAATGCGGTTTCGCCGGTGTATTACCGTCTGCAGAAAGGTGAAATCATTGTCAGACAGGGTGAAAAAGTAACCGAAGACATGCAGCTTAAACTGCAGGCTCTTGTGTCGCAGAAACAGGAACATCTGTCCGCACCGCGTGTTGCGGGCGTTTTTCTGACGGCACTCATTCTGGCCGCCGGGCTGCTTTTTTCACACCGTACAGGCAGTTTTTCATTCAAAAGCAGCAAAGACATCATTTTCCTTTCCTGCGTGGTACTTGCTTTTGCCGGCATGGCCAAAGGGCTGGATGTGCTGGGGGCGGCGCTGGCCGAAGGCAAAGGGGGCGACTCATTCGAGCTTCTGCCGTTTCTGCTGCCTGTGGCAAGCGCGGGCGGACTGATCGGACTCATATTTTCATTCAGGCGCTGCGTCACCACATCGCTGCTGCTGGCCTTCATCTGCATGGCAATGATGGACGGCGGCACAGATGTCATGCTCTTTTTCTTTCTGTCATCCGTCTGGGGTGCATGGGTCATCCGGCGGGCTCAGACCAGACAGGAGGTTGTCTGGAGCCTTTTGCCGCTGGCAGGCGGCATACTTGCCCTGTGGTGCGGAATGGCCTTTCTGGAAGGCTCGGGCTGGGCACGTTTCGGTTACGGACTGATGCTTGCTTCGGCCAACGCCGTTCTTTCACTGCTGCTCATTTTTGCTCTCAGCCCCATTGTCGAGCTGGCCTTCCGCTATACCACGCGTTTCCGCCTGATGGAGCTGATGAATCTGGAGCAGCCGCTGCTGCAGGAGCTTATGGTCACAGTGCCCGGAACGTATCACCACTCACTCATCGTGGCGAACATGGTTGAAGCCGGGGCAAAGGCAATCGGCGCCAACAGCCTGCTGTGCAAAGTGGCCGCGCTGTATCATGACATCGGCAAACTGGCCAAACCGGAATATTTCATCGAGAATCAGGCCGGCGGCAAGAACAAGCATAACAAGCTGGCTCCTTCCATGAGCGCACTCATTCTGCTGTCTCATGTCAAAAAAGGAGTGGAAATGGCCCGCCAGCACCGGCTGGGCAACCGGATAACGGACATTATTCAGCAGCATCACGGCACATCGCTGATCCGCTTTTTCTACCAGAAAGCCATCGATAACGGCGAAAACCCCAGAACCGAGGATTACAGCTATCCCGGCCCCAAACCACAAAGCCGTGAAGCCGCCATCGTCATGCTGGCCGATGCCGTGGAAGCGTCCAGCCGCACGCTGAACGAACCGACGCCAAGCCGCATCCGAGGGCACATTGAAACAATCATGAAAAACATCTTTGCCGAAGGGCAGCTGGATGAATCCGAACTGACTTTCAGGCAGCTGTCTATGCTGACAGACAGCTTTCACCGCATTCTGGCCGGCATATTCCACCAGCGCATAGAGTACCCCGACGCGAAACAGGGACAACGCGCAGCCTCTCAGGAAGATAAGAGCGAAAAGAAAAAACAGGCCGTTACGCAACAGCCTGAAAAAAGAACCACGCTCATCGCTGTTTCCGACAGGCCTGCCCGTCCCCAGACATCTGCGCGCAGCGGAGAACAGCCATGATTGTCATAACAACACGCACCGGTGCCATGACCGGTTTTCCTCTTTGCCGTCACGACATCAGAATAGCACTGCATAACATGCTTAGCTGTCTTGGACTTTCCGGTGCGCATGTGGAGGTCATTCTGACCGATGACGGGGAAAGCGCACAGCTGAACCGCGAGTTTCTGGGCTGCTACGGCCCGACGAACATACTTTCGTTTCCCGCCGCTGGCCCTGTCGCAGCCCCCCGTCAAGAACCGGACAGCCCCCCTGCATGCCGGAAAGACAGCAGCCACGCCGAGGACGACACAGACCTCGGGGTTCTGGCTCTTTCCACCGGTGCCGTGCACAGGGAAAGCTTTCTTTACGGACAACCACCGCACCGGCACGCCCTGCGCCTGCTTGCTCACGGACTGCTGCACCTTGCAGGTTACGACCATGGCCCGCAGATGGACGACATGACAGAAACACTGATGCAATGCGCAACCGGCAAGGCAGCAGCGGATACGGTCGTTACCGGATTCTGATTCCGAGCCGTCCGCCACTTGTCTGCCGTGCAAACTTTGCAGCCGCTGCCGGCGTCAACGGCAACTGTCCCTGATCCTGCCACCTTCCGCGCTTTGACTGCACTCCGCGGTCTGTACACCGGCAATCCGGCTTCCATCCGGCACCCGCGTGCTGATGCAGTGCAACACGGTGCGGCATGCACAGTCCGTGGCGGCGCCGGGGCTTTCAGGGTGTACGGGCAACTGTAACCGGCGACACCGGCATGCGCTGTGTCACGAACGGCGCAATTCCTCGATGATGCCCTGAAGCGCCGAGGCATTGCCCCGCAGCCCTTCCACAGACCGGGCAGACTCGTCCATGCCTTCCTCGGTCTGTCTGGCTATGCGGCTTATCTCATCCACAGTCTGTATGATGCCTTCGTTTGCTCTGGTGTGTTCTTCGGCAAAGCGGGCTATCTGCTCAATCTGTCCGCCCATGTTCACAGCCAGCCGGGCAATGACGCGCAAGGCCTCGCCCGACTCGGCCACCAGCTGTTCCGTTTCCTCCACGGCACCGGCGGCTGCTTCGGTATGCGCCATGTTTTCATCCGCAGCCTTCTGGATAGTCTGCACACTGCGGCGCACATCATTGGTGGCACTCATGGTCCGTTCTGCGAGTTTGCGCACCTCATCAGCCACCACGGCAAATCCCCGGCCGGCATCACCTGCGCGGGCGGCCTCTATGGCGGCGTTGAGTGCCAGCAGATTAGTCTGGTCTGCTATGTCACGTATGACATCCAGAACTCCTCCGATGGCCTGTGCCTGCTGCCCCAGTTCATGCATGCTTTCGCGCAGAGTGGAAGACATGCTGCTGACTCTGTGCATGGCTTCTTCGGAAGAAGTCACAATGCGCGCACCTTCTTCGGCACGGGCCACCGCGGTTTCGGCACCTGCCACGGCCTCACGGGCATATCCTGCAGATTCCTGCAGGGCGTTGTTCATGCGGCCGACAGACTCCGCCGCTTCTTCAAGCCGCATGACCTGAGTCCGTGCTCCGGAAGATACATTTTTGACCCGGTGCGACAGCTCAGCCACTTCGCCGGAAATCCCGGCAGCAATACTGTCCGCACGACCTGCAACTTCGTGCATCGTCTCATTCTGCAGACTGATATGGTATTCTTTGCTTTTTATGTCTGTAAGATCAGCAACCAGTGCGATGGCACCGATGACTCTGCCATCCAGATCATGCAGCGGCGCGGCATCAATACGCACATGGCGCATGTTGCCTTTTTCCGTACGCCATTCACGCTCCACATTGGTCACCGTCTCACCTGATTCGATGCACCACGAGGTTGTCCCCCGGCCGTCCTTGCCGTGCTGCAGCACCAGCGAGGCGGGTTTACCGCAATAGACGCAGCCTTCGCCTTCCAGCTCCAGCAGCGCCAGCAGTTGCGGATTGACAAATGAAATCACGTTGCGGGTATCCACCACCACGCACGGCACCACGATACCGCTCAGCACGCCCGAGGCAAACCCCAGCTTTTCCTTGAGCTGGCTCACCATCTGCAGAATCCCCTGCGACAACTGGCCTATTTCCGCCCTGAAACGGACGCCTTCCGTCTCCATGCGGGCCTGCAAAGCGCCTCCGGCGACATTCTGCACATACGAACGCATGGCCCCCAGCGGAGCCAGCAGTTCACGGCGCAGAAAGACAAATGTCAGCAGTATGACCACCACAGTGGTAACGGCACCAGCCATACCGGCTATAAACCGCAGCTCGCTCACCGCGGCAAAGGCTTCTTTTTCTGAAACAGAAGTAATCAGTGCCCAGGTGACCCCGGCTGCCTGCACCGGCTGATAGGCCATCAACGACCGGCCTCCGGACAGACCGTCACCCGAAGTGATGCCGCTTATGCCCTGCAGGGCGTCCTGAACGGCCCTGTTATCCACCTGCCCCTCCCTGCCGGCGGCAAAAGATGTCTGCAGGGCATGTTTTTCCGGATCCTGACGTGAATCCGAACGCATATGAAGATCCGGCCCCACAAGATAGCTGTCCCCTGTACGGCCCGTGCCGTACTGTTGTTCCATCAGGCCGGTGATGTTTCCCAGCGGCAGCCGCAAAGCGGCAACCCCCAGAATATCTCCGGTGTAGCTGTATACCGGAGCCGCAAAAAAAGCCGCAGGACGCCCTCCGGACGGAGCATAGGGAGCCACATCGGCAAAAGCTGTCTCGCCGGCCACGGCTTTACGCCAGGCCTGAGCCAGATTGGTAGCGGAAAACTGTCCCGATCTGAGGTCGGCACCCAGATCATCACCGCGCTGCACAGAAAAAAGAACCCTGCCGTGATCGTCTATAAGCAGGGCATCTTCATATCCCAGCACGTCGACATACGGGCTGAAGGCCGCCTTAACATACGTGTAGAGATCTTCATATTCAGGTGTATCCACCGGCATGGGCAGGCCTTCTTCGGCCAGCCCGATGGTATAGTCGCGCAGCATGCCTATGGCGTTGTAGACTTCCTTGACTTTGGAATACATGACTGTTTCCTGCCGCCATGTGGCAATAACGCCTGAAACAGCTTTGCCCTGTATTTCACGCACAGACTCCAGCTGACTGCGTGCTTTGCCGCGCAGACTTTCAGACGCAGTGTTCACACTGAAAACACCCATGAAAAGCAAAGGAAAAAGACCGATAAGCAGGCAAAAGCCGGCCATTTTGAAACGCAAGGACATCATTCCCACCCCGTTGTCCGATATCATGAAAAAACAGAGGCCTGTATGACTCCGGATTGTTACGGCAGTGTGAAAACGATATGACAATCAAGCGGACGGCCCTGATTATAACAAGGGAGGATGGCAGAAAACAGCCCGCTCCGGCAGCGCCTTGAAGGAACGCAGCGGGCATAAAAAAAACCGCCTTGCGGCGGCCGGTCAGATCAGGATTTGATAAAACATTCCGCGGGCAGCACAAGGCCCTCGGCACAGTACGGACATTTCACGGAGACGGAGTTCTGCCCCTCGCGCAGTGTTTTCTTTTTAAGCAGAAAAACCTTCTGGCAATAGGGGCACCGCACACGGGTTGCAGCCTCTGCAGTCATATTATGTGCCTCGTAGCATAGACAGCGGTTTGAGTTTGATAGCGGGTATCCGTAATGACAAGATGCTCATGATATCCCTCAACCGTGACAATGGCAACACAGGGCCCGCCTTGACCGGTGAGGCTATCAGGCATATGGACTACAGTTCATTGCCGTCATCCCGCGCCTGCCGGACAAGGCACAGCATGCAACCGTCTGCCGGAAAGCTCCATGACAATACCCCCGCTGCTGCGAGACAAAAATCTGCTGATAACTTTCGGAATCACTCTGACCGTGGTCATGGGGGTTTCAAGTATCATTCCCGCCCTGCCGCTGGCCGCGCACGAGCTCGGCGCACCCGTTGCCACCATAGGGCTGATAATCACCGCGTTCACGCTGCCCGGCATAGTGCTCACACCGCTGGCCGGTATTCTGGCTGACAGATACGGCAGAAAAAAAGTGCTCATCCCGTCACTTTTACTTTTTGCCACAGCCGGAGGGGCCTGCGGCTTTGCCGACAACCTGCATACATTGCTGATGCTGCGTTTTCTGCAGGGCGTGGGCGTAGCCCCGCTGGGAATACTGTATGCAACAATCATCGGCGACCTGTACGAAGGCCCCGACCGCGTAAGAGCCATGGGCTACAATGCCGGAGTGCTGAGCCTGGGGACTGCTCTTTATCCTGCCATCGGCGGCATCCTGGGCGAGCTTGGCTGGCATGCGCCTTTTTTTCTTCCGCTTGCCACACTGCCCATGGCGTTCATAGCCTGGCGCGGTCTGACCCTGCCCGCACCGGACACATCGCAAAGCATGGGGGCGTACTTCAAAAATACCCTGCGTGCCATGAAAAGCCCGCAGGCTGTCGGACTCTTCTCTGTTTCTTTTCTGACTTTCACCATGCTGTACGGCCCTGTCATCACGTTCATCCCCATTCTGGCTGACCATCGTTTCACAGCGTCGCCCGCCACCATCGGTGCACTTTTTGCCCTGACATCACTGGGCACGGCCCTCAGCGCTTCGCGCATGGGCAGACTGGCCGAACAGTTCAAACCGCACCGCCTGCTGCTTGCAGGGCACGTTTTCTATCTGGTCGCCATGCTGCTTATGCCGCATATGCCCACGTTCTGGTGGCTGCTGCTCCCGGTCTTTCTTTTCGGTGTGGCACAGGGGCTCAACTATCCCAATCTTATGACGCTGCTTACAGCCCTTGCCCCGCTGGAACAACGCGCGGCGGTCATGGCTGTAAACGGCATGGTGCTGCGCCTTTCGCAGACCATCGCCCCGCTGGCTGTCACCAGCATTTATGCCGTATCCGGATTTTCCGGAGTGTATGCTTTCGGCGGTGCCACTGCCGTTGTAATGTTCATCATTACGGCGCACAGCATCCGCTGACGCATAACTTCTCAACAACAACACCCGAGAGCTTCACCACCTACACGGACACCCTCCGCCCGCCATTCCCCGTCAACCCGTGCCGAAAAAAAATGCCACCGGAGCTGCATAAACTTCCGGTGGCACGTCGCATCTGCTTGTAGCTGTATACAGAATCAGGCTTTCAGCATGGCGATAATGGCCTTGCAAAACGCAGGCAGGTCTTTGGGCGTACGGCTGGTGATATGGTTCTTGTCCACCACCACCTCCTGATCAACCCACTGAGCTCCGGCGTTCTGCAAATCGTCACGGATGGCGTTTACCGATGTGCACCGGATACCTTTCATCACTCCCGCCGAGATGGGCACCCACCCCGCGTGGCAGATATGCGCCACAGGCTTACCGGCATCATGGATGGTTCTGGTTATTTCCAGCACTCTGGGATCACGGCGCAGTTTATCCGGAGCCCACCCGCCGCAAAGCACAAGGCCGTCGTACCCGCCGGCGTCAACGTCCGCAATGGCAACATCAGCCTCGCACGGGTACCCGTTTTTGCCCTTGTATACCTTACCGGTCGCAGGACCGGCCACCACCACCTCGGCTCCTTCCTCCTGAAGCCTGATTTTTGGGTACCACAGCTCCAGATCCTCGTAGTACTCTTCAACAAACATCAGAATTTTCTTACCGTGCAGATCGGACATATTCTTTCTCCCCGGGCGTAGCAGCCCTGTCTGGTCATACTTGGAATCCGGCTACGGCAATACCGCACCGACCCATGTCTTATCACACGTCAGACACTGTACCAAGCTCTGTGCGCCCACCCGCAGCACAAATGTCAGAAATAAAATATAGCTTTTACATAACAGCATATTGCAGCACAAAAGCAGAACCTTGCACATGCGCATGATCTGCTTTATACCTACAGCGCACGATCACATGGGGGAATCGTACTTTTCCCGCCGAGGAGCCTTTCTTTGACCACCAGCACAAATAAGATAAAATATCTTGATGGCATACGCTTCAAGCGGGCCATTAACGCCGCTGCACACCGGCTTATTGAAAAACACGGACACCTGAACGCCATCAACGTGTTTCCCGTTCCCGACGGTGATACGGGCAGCAATATGGCCGGAACCATGCGCAACATTGTGGACAACTCTGCGCAAACCAAAGACGGTTCCATCGAAGGTATGAGCAAGGTCATTGCCGAATCGGCACTGATGGGGGCCAGAGGGAACTCCGGAGTCATTCTGGCGCAGTTTCTGTGCGGTTTTTCAGAAGGCGTCAAAGATCTGAAACGTGTAACGCCGCCCGATTTCATTCAGGCCGCTTCGCTGGCAACCAGACGCGCACTCGAATCCATATCAAACCCCAAAGAAGGGACCATCCTCACGGTTATCCGCGACTGGTCCGAGCATCTTTCAAGCAACGCCGACTCGTACAAAGATTTTCAGCATATCATGTATGATTCACTGCGCAAGGCGCGGGAATCGGTGCAGCAGACCAAAGAAAAACTGGCCACCCTCAAAGCGGCAGACGTGGTGGATGCCGGGGGGCTTGGTTTTTTATATCTTCTCGAAGGCATTGTAGAATTTACTGAAAAAGGCTCGCTGAACCGTCAGGATTCGACAAAAAGCACTGTTGTCATAGAGGAAGCGGAAGAAAACGCACAGGAACGTGTGGCCGTGGATTCGCTGGAATTCAGGTACTGCACCGAATGCATGATCCGCGGAACGGACATTGACGCCGCAGCGCTGCGGGAAAAGCTGGCCGCCATGGGTGACAGCCTTGTTGTAGCGGGCACAGCCGAAACCGTACGGGTTCATGTACACACCAACAGCCCAGACGAAGTCTTTGCACTGGCAGCGGGGTACGGCACCGTGGAATGCCGCAAAGCCGACGATATGCTGGCCCAGCATCTTGCACTCACTTCCGGCCGCACCCCCCGTGTCGGCATTGTCACTGACTCCACATGCGACCTGCCCGAAGACCTGATGCAGGAGTACGGCATACGCTTCGCTCCGCTGAAGCTCTATCTGGATGAAGAGGAGTTCATTGACAAACTGTCCATCAGCACTGCTGAATTCAACAGCCGCCTGCGTGTTTCCCGTTCGGCGAAAACATCTCAGCCCTCGCCCGCCGACTTCAAACACCTGTATGACGACATGCTGGCGCTGCATGATGAAGTCGTTTCGCTGCATGTCATGGCCAAATACAGCGGCACACTGCAATCGGCAGCCAACATAGGCAAAATGGCTTCAAAGCCGGTGTACACATTTGACGGCCAAACTCTTTCTGCCGGTCTCGGGCTGCTTGTGCTTGAGGCGGCCAAGCGTGCCAGAGCCGGACTTGACGCACCCGCCATACTGGACATGGCCGCAAAAGACGTAAAAAATCTCCATGTATTTGTCGCCATGGACACGCTTGACTTTGCCGTGCGGGGCGGCCGTATGAGCAAAGGCGCCGGAGCGGTGGCAAAATTTCTTAATATCAAGCCGGTGCTTGAATTTGACGCGCGCGACCATGGCACGGTAAAAGTCGTGGAAAAAGGACTCGGAAGACGCATGGCGGAACTGAAACTGTTACGGCGTCTTGAAAAAACCATAAGCGGCAAAAAAAATATACGGATTGCCATCGCACACGTATCCGCGCCGGAAAGCGCCGGGCATCTCGGGCGGCTGATAACCGAACGTCTGGGCACTGCCCCGCTTTATACCATTGAAGCGTCACCGGTGCTGGGCACACACAGCGGACCCGGAGCATGCGCAGTTGCGGTGCTGACGGACTGATGCGAAGAACAGGTCCTGCTTGCACAGCGGGATGAGGAGTCGTTTGCACGTGAAAATGCGCCATATACCGGGCCTCATACTTCTGGCGCTGCTGTTATGTGCAGCTCCGGCAACCGCCCTGCCCGCCGAAACCGGCGGTGAACAGACCCTGCAGCCCAAATCGCCGCCTCCGGAAGGAACCCCCACCAGAGTGATCAATATAGGCGTCAGCAGGCAGGGGGAAGCTGATGTATTCTGCATCGATTTCAACAAACCGCGCATTCCTGACCTGCAGACGGTGGATAACGGCGCACCGCGCATTTATTTTGATATAACAGACATTCATGAGTGGTCCGGCGCAAAAAGGTACGATGTGAACGGTACCTACATTCAGGCAGTAAGAACGCATCATAACACCGACAAAAAAACCATGCGGGTGGTGCTTGATCTCAACGACAGGTACAACTACCGGGTCGATCCCTCATGGGTTGAAGATTATTATCTTTTCTGCATTGCCATTTCAAAACGCTGACGCATACATGCCCATATGACAGGGGGCGGCCGGAATCTTCCGGCCGCCCCCTGTTTTTATGCCAACTATAACTTCCGGTGCTCTTTTCAATCCGTACCTGCCGTGCTTATACTGTAGGGGACAAGCCGAGGAGGAAATAGACATGGCATACATCGTTTCCGACATTTCCACGTTCAGCGGCCGTGACCTTCTGGAACGCACTCTGAGTCAGAACATGCATTCCGGCAAAAAAATGGCCATCTCGGATGAACTGATAAGCTTTTATCTGCTGTCGCTGAAAGTAAGCGAGCAGTACCCCACACGGATACAGACACCCATGCCCACTGTATCACAGGAAATGCTGCGCGGGCTGTTCACCAACATATCTCTGTGATCAGAAACCCAGCGCAAGTCCGTCTGCGCGCCCGTCACTGCCGGCTTCCCAGAATCCGTTGGGCTGCCGCAGGATAATCTGCCCGCGTCCGAACAGGTCGCGGGCGTATCCGCTGACTGGCCGGACATCATGACCTCTGGCCTTCAGGCTGTCCGCCAGCCCCGCATCCATGCCCTCTTCCAGCGCCACAACACTGGCTGCACCGTCAGGCTGAATGCAGAAGCGGAGCCTGTCCAGAGCCTGCTGAGGATTGCATCCATCATCCAGCAGAGCACTGAGAATCTGCACATGCCCCTGTGGCTGCATAAATCCGCCCATAACTCCCATAACTCCGTGCAGTTCACCGTTTTCGTGCGTTGTCAGGCACGGAATTATCGTATGGTAAGGTCGTTTATACGGCGCAAGGCAGTTGGGATGATCCTGCCGCAACACAAAGTTGTGCCCCCTGTTCTGCAGAGCCAGTCCCAAAGAAGGCACAACTACTCCGCTGCCGAACGTCATGTATATGCTGTTCACCATGGAACAGGCATTACCGTCTCTGTCGGTCACGCAGAACTGTACAGTATCGGAAGAAGACTGGGGAACACCGCACACGGCCTGCGGCAAAGCCCTGCCGGAGTCTATCAATGCAGCCCGTGCGGCCGCATATTCCCCGGAAAGCAATCCATCCGCAGGAACGGCCGAAAAATCAGGGTCTGCAATATACGCTGTTCCGTCAGCGAAACCGAGCCGCAGAGACTCTATCATACAGTGCAGACGTTCTGCGGACACAGGGGCACCTTTTATCTTATCACTCAAGGCAGCAAGTATGTTGAGCGCACTCAGAGCCACCAGCCCCTGACCGTTGGGCGGGCATTCATGCACGCGTACACCGCCGTACACGGTACTGGCCGGTGTCTGCCACTGCGCCCTGCACCGGCTCATGTCATCCGCGGTCAGCACGCCGCCTGCAGCCTGAACCGCATCGGCCAGAGCCGCGGCAGCAGCCCCTTCGTACAGCGCTGCAGTTCCCTTGCGAGCTATGTTTTTCAAAAGACGGGCAAGCGCATGGTTGCGGATACGTTCGCCCGCACGGGGAGCCCTTCCGCGGACCAGCAGACTTTTTCCACCTTCGCTGCCACGCAGCAGCGCTTCTTCGGTTGCCCATAACCGCGCGGTAACGGGTCCGACGGCAAAGCCGTCACGGGCAAGGCGCACTGCAGGAGCCAATACCTCGGCAAGATCCAGCCGGCCGTATTTTCTATGCAGTTCACACCATGCGGCGCATGCCCCCGGCACAGTTACTGCCAGCCCGTGCCTTGCCGGCACTGCGTCATACCCGGCGGAAAAAACAGCTTCGGGGGTATGGCCGCCTCCGCTTTTTCCCGAACCGTTCAGCGCCGCCACATGCTGTGTGGCTGAATCGTAGTACAGAGCAAACGCATCACCTCCCAGACCGGTGCTGCACGGCTCGACAACGGCAAGCACGGCCGCCACTGCCACAGCCATATCGGCGGCGCTGCCGCCACGGGCAGCAATGCCCAGACCGGCGCTGACAGCCAGAGGCTGTGACGCAGCAACCATGACCTCCGGTGCATAAACAGGTGAACGACGTGATGCGAACTCAAAAACAGGCAAGGAACTTTTCACGATACGGCACTCCTGACGTATTTTCTGCTGACTGAAGACTCAACTACCACAAATAACGGATTTAACCTTGCGCAGCATTACAAGCTGGTTTAACAATAAGGCACAGTAAACTCTGGACGCGACGTTATATGCGTTGCCTGCGCCTGCATTCCCATGCAGACAGTGTTCACCCCATCCAACCATTTGCGGATCGGCAATGCCAAAAAAAGAAAAAGGGCAAACTCTGGTGTGCGTGTACCCGGACTGGTGTAAAGGCTGCGGCATTTGTGTAGCCTTTTGTCCGGGCAAGGTTCTTGAACTCAATACACTGGGCAAGGCTGAGGTCACAAAGATGGATCAGTGCATAAACTGCGGCTTCTGCGAGCTGCACTGTCCTGATTTCGCCATTGTGATCAAACCCAGGGTAGCAGGTGCCAGCTGTCCGGTCTACGGGCCCTCCGCACTGCCTCAAACTGAGAGTGAAGGTTGATATGGCCCAAAGAAAAAAGAAAAAAAAAGAAATTTTTGCACAGGGAAACGAAGCCATCGCACAGGGCGCACTGCTTGCGGGCTGCACTTTCTATGCGGGCTACCCCATCACCCCCTCCACTGAAATAATGGAGGTCATGGCGGCCCGTCTTCCGGCCCTCGATAACGGGGTTTTCATACAGATGGAAGACGAAATCGCCAGCATGGGTGCCATAATCGGCGCATCGCTTGCCGGACGCAAAGCCATGACCGCCACCTCCGGTCCCGGTTTTTCGCTCATGCAGGAGCATATCGGATATGCCTGCATGGTAGAGGCTCCTGTGGTGGTGGTCAATGTCATGCGCGGCGGCCCCAGCACGGGACTGCCCACCAGCCCCGCACAGGCCGATGTCCAGATGGCGCGCTGGGGCACCCACGGCGATCATTCAATCATCGTGCTTTCGGCTTCCACGGTGCAGGAATGCCTTGATATGACCATCGTGGCCTTTAACTTTGCCGAAAAATACCGCACTCCCGTCATCTTGCTTATTGACGAAGTGACGGCGCATACGCGTGAAAAAATAGAGATTCCCGACCAGAAAGATGTGGAGATACTCTCGCGCGTTCTGCCTTCCGTGCCGCCGGAATGGTTTAAACCGTTTGCGGACACGGCACGCGGTGTGGCGGCTATGCCTCCCATAGGTACGGGGTACCGCATGCATTACACGGGACTGACACACGACGTCATGGGCTTTCCCACCTCACGCCCGGAAGAAGTGAACGAAGCCATGTCGCGCATGTTCCGCAAAATTGACCAGTTTTATCCTGATATCCAGATGGTTGACGAATACCTGCTGGATGATGCCGAAATAGCGGTCATTGCCTACGGCAGTGTTGCCCGTGCTGCGCATCTGGCCGTGGAACAGGCCCGTGAACGCGGTTACAAGGCAGGTCTGCTGACCCTGAAAACCCTGTTTCCCTTCCCCAGACCTGCGGTGGAAAAGCTGACCAAACGCTGCGGGGCGGTTATCGTGCCCGAAATGAACATGGGCCAGATGTCCCGCGAGGTAAAACGGGTTAACAGCGGCAGCACGCGGGTAAAGACAATCAACCGTGTCGACGGCCAGATCATTTCCCCGTCGGAAATACTTAAAGCCATAGTATAGGTGGAGCATGTCAGACGTCACCCAACTCATCCACGAATACCTGCGGCACAATAAGAAATTTCCGCACGTGTTCTGTCCCGGCTGCGGACACGGCATAGTCCTCGGCTCGCTTATCCGCAGTGTGCACAGCCTGAATCTGTCCAAAGACGATGTGGTCATCGTTGCCGGAATCGGCTGCTCAGGCCGCATGGCCGTATATGTGGACTTCAACACCGTTCACACCACACACGGCCGCGCCCTTACCTTTGCCACCGGCATCAAAATGGCCAACCCGGCGCTCAAGGTCATCTGCGTCATGGGCGACGGCGATGCCATGTCCATCGGCGGCAATCATCTTATCCATGCCGCGCGGCGCAATATCGGCATCACCACCCTCATACTCAACAACTTCATCTACGGCATGACCGGCGGCCAGTGTTCTTCCGCCACACCCCACGGCGACCTTTCCATGACCACGCCTTACGGTTCGCTGGAACCTTCCTTCGATATCGTGGAAATGGCACAGGCGGCCGGAGCCAATTATGTCGCGCGCGGCACTACCTTTCATGCCAACCTGCTGGACAGGCTGATAACCGGTGCGCTGCAGAGCCCCGGTTTTTCAGTGGTGGAGGCTCTTTCCCCCTGCCCGACTCAGTACGGCCGCAAAAACAAATTCAGAAGTGCCGTGGACATGTATCAATGGCTCAAAAAAAACACAGTCAAACTGGAAGCCATTGAATCAGGCAAGGCGCCCAAGAGCGACCCGCGTATCCCCATAGGTCTTTTCCGCGACAGAAAGCTGGACGGACTGGAAGAAAAATACGCGGCACTCAAGACAAAACTGATGGACGGTGCCCGATGAAAAAAACATTGCAACATATCCACAGGTTTGAAATCCGTCTTTCCGGTCTCGGCGGGCAGGGCATCATCACTCTGGGCCGGCTTCTGGGGGCATCGCTTGCGCTGGGACACGGCTACCATGTAACACAGACCCAAAGCTACGGTCCCGAAGCCCGCGGTGGCTCCAGCCGTGCCGACGTGGTCATCAGTTCAAGCCCCATCAGCTACCCCAAAACAGAAAATCTTGATCTGCTGGTGGCGCTCAGTCAGGAAGCCTGCAACAACTACTACCGGTATATGAAACGGGCCGGAGTGCTGCTTGTGGACACCACGCTGGTACAGCATACCCCCACCAACCACTTTCTCGGCCTGCCCTTTACCCGCATGGCACGAGAAAAAATAGGCAACCCGCTGACTATCAACACTCTGGTGCTGGGCGCGGTGACGCACCTTCTGCCCTTCGCCGAGCGGCGGCTGATACGCAAAAGTCTGGAAGAAAACCTCCCCCCCAAGATTCAGGCCATCAACGTCAAGGCGTTCAATCTTGGACTGCGGCAGGCAGCCAAACACTTCGGCGAGGCACCGGAAATATGGAAGCTTGCCAAAGATCAGGCAAATGCGGCAGAAGAACAGGAAACAGACTGACACACTGAGGGAGCGCGGCTCCCTCTTTTTATCATCAATCCCCGAAGACATGCAGAAGCATGCCGGAGCAGTGAGGAGCGTTCATGAGTGCAACAGTGGAAGAACTGACAGTCGATTATGAAGAAGGCGGAATTCTTGTTGTCAAAGAAATTGATAAGGTCATTCTTTCCAAGGGAGCATGGGCCACAGTGCTTTTCCGGTACAAACAATGGGACAACAAGCTGGAAGACTACGGCACCGACAAGTACATCATCCGCCGCTACCGCAAAATGAACGGCGAGTACCGTGCCCAGTCCAAATTCAATATTTCCAGCCCGAAACAGGCCAGAATGATCGTAGACGCTCTTCAGACCTGGCTGGCGGAAACAGACGAAGCGTAGCCTCCTCAGGCCGGCGCCTTTACTCCGGCCCGCAGTATGCTGCGTGCCGCCCGGCGAAATACAAAAAAGCGGAGGTTCCCGCCGGAACCTCCGCTTTTACTTTCATCCGCCAGAGGCGTCTACCTGCCCATGCGTCCTTTACTGACAGCGAACTTTTTGGCATCGATACCGTACTTCTTAACTTTATAGTTAACAATACGGTAGCTTACGCGCAAATCGCGGGCAGCCTGCAACATATTGCCACGGGCTTTTTTCAGCGCGTCAACCAGTAGTTCCTGCTCAAACTTGGCCACCGCCTCGCAGAACGACAGACTGGAATCTGTTGCTGTGCTTTCTGCTGTCTGCAGCGAAGGGGGCATGTGATACGTACGGATAACCTGTTCATCACACACCAGCACTGCACGCTCTATGCAGTTTTTCAGTTCGCGGATGTTACCGGGCCAGTGATACTGTGTAAGCAGGTCGATGGCAGGGGTGGAAATACGCTTGATGCTTTTCTGATATTCCTCTGCGTATTCTTTAAGAAAATGCTCAGCAACGGGAAGAATATCTTCGCGGCGTTCGCGCAGCGGAGGAATGAACACCGGAAACACATTGATCCGGTAATAAAGATCCTCACGGAAACTGCCGCTCTCCACAAGCTCTTCCAGATGCTGGTGTGTGGCGCAGATCAGGCGGACATCAACGGAAATGGTCTGTTCACTGCCGAGCCGCTGAATTTCCTGTTCCTGAATGGCACGCAGCACTTTAGCCTGAGCCGAGGCACTCAATTCACCTATTTCATCAAGAAACAGCGTCCCCTTGTGTGCAAGCTCAAAAAGGCCTTTTTTATTCTGGACAGCACCTGTAAACGCGCCCTTCTGATAGCCGAACAGCTCGCTTTCCACCAGATCGGATGGTAAAGCCGCGCAGTTAAGCTTGATAAGCGGCATATCACGCCGGGGGCTGGCCTGATGTATGGCCTCTGCAAGAAGCTCTTTGCCGGTGCCCGATTCGCCCCGCAGCAAAGCCGTCGCCCTGCTGGGACCAACCTGAGCCACCTGATTGAGCACAAGGCGCATGGACTTGGATGCAGCCACAATATTAGCGGCCTGCACCGTGTTTTCGGCAACGTCACCGCCTATGAGGCCCTGCGTCATCATATGCTTCTGACGGGCCATTTCTTCCTGCAGGTAGGCAGCCTGGTTGGCTATCATACCGGCAACAACCTGCAGAAAACGGCACTGTCCTTCCAGAGAGGGCAGGTCAGTTATGGGCGTGTCCACGCTCAGTGTGCCGATAACCTCCCGGGGAGAGGCTTCTTCGCCCGGTCCGAGCACAGGCACGCATATAAAGCCCAGAGTTGCCAGCTCTTCTTCCGAACGGCCGAACGCTTTATTGAGAAACGAAGGATGATCTTTCATCCTCGGCACGATGACAGGCTGTCCGGAACTGAAAACCTGTCCGGTCACCCCCACTCCCGGCGAATATTCCACATCCTGCGCTTTGGTAGGATCATGCGTCAGGCTAAGCTTGAGCGTTTGTGTTTCGGGATCGAATATAACAAGGTGGGGGCGTTTGAAATGGTGATTTTCAGCCAGCGTGCGCAGTAATGACTTCAGCGAAGACTGAAACGGACGCTGCGGGCCCATGTCGGAAACAATGCGCTGCAGCGTGCCTAGATATGGCTGTAATCTGGAATCTTGGGTATTGATCTGGTTCATAATAAGTGCTGATTGCGGCGTCCGGCCACGGCGCTGAGACCTAGGTCGACTACCAGCATGGTTCAGGTCAAACACATTGTGCTGTTCACGGCAAGTCACCGCAAAAAACATAGTCGCACACAGCCGTGCCGGATGAAACCGACACACGGCAGAAACAGGGCAACAACCATGCTCCGCCGCCGGTGTCCGCTCGCCGCATGACAGGCAGGGCTAGCTGCCGCTCTGCATACGCTGTTTCAGGCTCTGGACACGAAAGGCAATATAGCCTTTTTCATCTGCTGCAACAACACCTTGCAGTGTTTCAAAAGCAGCCAGAGCCTGATCGTAGCGTCCGGCTTCAAAAGCAGCTTCGGCCAGCATTCTGTTTACGGAAACAGTAAAACTTTCAGGTGCTTCTGCTGCAAGGGCCATCAGAATATCTGTCGCCTCAGCAGCTTTATCCTGCTGCAGCAATGCCTGCGCCAGGCCGAACCTGGCCATAAACACGGGGCCTTCCCCATGCGCTATGACAGCGTTGTAAGCGGCGGCGGCACGGTCATACTGCTTCAGTTCCAAACCGGTTCTGGCAATTTCCAGATTTACGGCGGTCTGCAGTTTGCCGGAAACGCCGGAGGCAAAAGCGTCCAAAGCCTGAAGCTTTTCGACACCGCTTTTGGTGGCAACAATCATGCCCAGTTCGGCCTGCTGTTTTTTCAGCGTGGCGGCACTGTTCCACGAATAGGCAGCCGCTCCGCCGGCCAGTAAGACAACAGCCCCAAGAGAAAGACTGATCGTTTTGATATTATTAAGAATAAAGCGCAATGCAGGGTCAGCTTCCGGTGTAACTTCAGAACTCAGCTGATGCAGCAGCGACGTCTGTTCTTCTCGGGCTTGCGACATTCGTACTATCTCCTTGGGTGGAAGCCGCATAACGGTATTCCACGTGATCGTTTCTTGGAAAACGCAGTCACTTGTAAGCATGGCTTACAGAAATGTCAAAAGGGAATTAAGCGATGTAACCGTCAGGACGGTGTATTGCCACTTAGTGCAGAAACGGATAATTTGCCAGATTCATAATGCGGTTATCAAGCTAGGAGGCATCATGGATATACAGGAAACAATCAACCAGATGGGTAAAAAAGCAGCCGCAGCCGCCCGTGCCATGCGCGCTGCATCCCCTTCTGCAAAAACAAGCGCCCTGCTCAGTCTGGCACAGCTTATCCGTCAGGAAAACAAAGCCATCACCGAAGCCAATGCCAGGGATCTGGCCGCAGCGGCAGACCGGAGTCTTGATGCTCCGCGCATGGACAGGCTGCGCCTGACCGATGCTGTTATCGAAGAAATGGCCCGCGCCTGCGAATTTGTCGCCGGACTGCCCGACCCCATCGGGGCCACCGAAAAACAGTGGCAAAGGCCCAATGGACTGCTGGTGGGCAAAATGCGCATCCCGCTCGGCGTCATATCCATGATCTATGAATCACGTCCCAACGTCACGGTGGACTCGGGCATTCTGTGCCTGAAGGCCGGCAATGCCGTGATACTGCGCGGCGGTTCGGAAGCTTTTCATTCCAATATGATGCTGGCCTCGCTTATCCACAGGGCACTTATACTCGCCGGGCTGCCGCAAGACGCCGTGCAGGTGGTTCCCTCCACCGACCGCGGCGCCATCAAGGCCCTGTGTGAACTGGAAAAATATATTGATGTCATAATACCCCGCGGTGGTGAAACACTGATCCGCACTGTGGTGGCCGATGCGCGCATGCCCGTGCTCAAGCACTACAAAGGCGTTTGCCACGCCTATGTCGATGAAGGCGCCGACCTTGAGCAGGCCTGCGAAATCATCTTTAACGCCAAAGTACAGCGGCCCGGAGTGTGCAATGCTCTTGAAGGTCTGCTGGTACACCGCTCCGAAGCTCATACGCTGCTGCCCGCCGTAGCGCAAAAGCTCGGCGACGCCGGTGTCAGTTTTCGTGCCTGCCCCCGCGCCCTGCCCCTGCTGGCACCCCATGGCGTGCCTATGGCAGAGACCGATCCCGGCACGGAATTTCATGATCTGGTGATGGTCGTGAAGGTGGTGGACAGTCAGGACGAAGCGCAGGACTACATTGCACAGCACGGCTCGAACCATACGGAAATTATCTGCACCCGCAATCATCAGAACGCCATGCGCTTTGTGCGTGAGGTGGACGCTTCAATGGTTGCCGTGAATGCCTCTTCCCGCTTCAATGACGGCGGGCAGCTGGGGCTCGGGGCCGAAATAGGCATCAGCACCTCAAAGCTGCACTCATACGGCCCCATGGGAGTTGAAGAGCTGACCACGACAAAATTCGTGGTGCTCGGAAACGGTCAGATTCGTCAGTAGCCTTTTCACCTGCCGGCAGGGCATCATACCGCCCTGCCGGCAGATACTCCGGTACCTCAATGCATACTAAAGCGCTGTTCGGCGGCACATTCAACCCGCCGCATGTGGGGCATCTGCGCCTCATTATTGAAATATATGAAGCCCTCGGTCTTGAAACCGTTGAGCTGCTGCCGTGCAGTGTCCCGCCGCACAAGGATGCGGGCGGCATTCTGCCGTTTGCATTGCGCTGCAGTATGCTTGAAGCCATGGTGCAGCCTTTTGACTGGGCAAGGGTAAACAGAACCGAAGGGGAACGCAGCGGCCCCTCGTACACGTATGACACACTGCGGATGATGACACGGCATACCAAGGAAAAACCGCTGTTTGTGATGGGAGCGGGTGATTTTCCCACATTACCGGCATGGCATAAAGGAACCGAGCTTGCCGATATGGCCGACCTGCTGGTGGTCACACGCGGAACAGATACGGCCGGAGAGTTCATGCAGGCAGTACATGACTGGCCGGGCAGTGCACTGACTCCGTGTATGCCCCGGCACCCGGCCGTGGAACACGAATTCCGCACAGCGGCCAACGGACGCATTCTGTATATGCCTATCCCCGCGCTGCAGGTCAGCGCTTCTCTGATACGCGAACGCTGGCTACAGAGAAGAAGCATTCACGGACTTGTGCCGGACAATGTCATACATATTCTGAACAGCAGCGCCGCCGAAGTGCAACGCAGCTGGACATAGCGGTCAGCACGCCTTGCTCTGCAGCATGCCTTCTTCCCAGACGACAACCCCCCGGCCTGTTGTTTTGGCATGATACATGGCCGAATCGGCACGCCGCATGGCTTCGCCCGCGTCAACAACATCGGGCGGCTGTAGCAGCAGCACGCCTATGCTCATGCCCAGACGATGCTCTTCGGGCAAATTTTCAAAGGGCTTGTCCAGCACTCCGCGCATATCTTCGGCCAGACTGACGGCACGTTCCACCCCGCCTACGCCGCGCAGCAGCACACAAAACTCGTCACCGCCCACACGTCCGATAACATCGGCCGTGCGCACCCTGCTGCTCAGCCTTGCCGCCACCTCGCGCAGAACCATATCACCCACGTAGTGACCGTATTTATCATTAACCTTTTTAAAATAATTAAGGTCAATATACAGTAACGCCGAACAGATGGAGCTTTCTTTCACCTCTTCGACAGATTTTTTCAGCATATCACGAAACGCCGCTCTGTTGCTCACGCCGGTCAGATCATCCTTTGTGGCCAGCCGCAGCAGATGCAATTCGTGCTTGCGCCGCTCGGTCACGTCAATGATCATGCCTTCCAGCCGGTTTACGTTACCGGCAGCATCAAGCACGGTATGACAGCTAAGCTCCACCCACACGGTGTCACCTTTGCGCGTCATGAGCTGCAGCTGAAAACCATGCACCGACTCCTGCGAAGCAAGAAAAGGCAGGCAATGCTCACCCTGTTCCGCTCCCGTGGCAAACAAAGCGCAAAGCGAGGGCACCTCGTGCAGCATGGTTGCCGCATCGGGAAAACCGAAAAGCGCCGCCATGGATGGATTGACTTCCAGAAAGCGACCGTCTGCTCTGGCCTGAAAAATTCCTTCGTGGGCGTTTTCAAAAATTGTGCGGTACTTTGCTTCGGCTTCACGCTGCGCCGCCGCAGAAGCAACCAACTCGGAAACATCCGTCAAAACGCATACATATTCCGACTGCCGGTTACCTTCAGCCTTTCGGCAGGATACCCCCACCCGGACAGGCAGAGCCACATCGTCGACAGCCTGCAGATTGCCACCGAAAGAAGCAAATCCGCTTGTCGCTGCACTTTGTGCGGTAAGCAGAAAGCGGGAAACGCTGCCCGGATGCAGCAAAGAAGTGAAAGGCGCATGCAAAGCCACGGCACCGGTATTCTGCAGCATGGCCACCAGCTTGGTATTGCAGTACCGGATGTGGTACCCGGCATCCAGAATGGCCAGTCCGTCATTCAGGCTTTCCACAATCAGGCGGTAGCGGGCTTCGCTTTCCAGCAGCCGCTGTTCCAGCTTTTTCTTGTGAATGGCCATCTCTATGGAACGGTGCAGCGTGTCCGCCGCCACGGGCTTTGCCAGATAACCGAACGGATTGACCCGCTTGGCCCGCTGGAATGTTTCCACATCCTGACTGCTGGTTATGAAAATGATCGGCAGATTGCATCCGGCTGCAAGACGGGCTGCGGTTTCCACACCGTCCAATGCCCCGCACAGCATTATATCCACCAGTGCTATGTCCGGACGCAGATCAGGGGCACAACGCACCGCCTCTTCACCGTTATCAAACACCCCGAGCACATCATACCCTAATGACTCCAGCTGGATACGCAGAGTTGCAGCGGCAAGCCTGCCGTCTTCGACAATCAATACTCCGGGCAAATCATCTGAAGCTGTCATCGGTCCCCCTCACACCCTGCCTATCCCCCGCGGTTTCGAACGCTATTTCCTTTATCATCAAAGCAATGTAAAGGGAATCCGCTAACGGTACTCAAATAGCGTCTTTACAACAGTACTCATGAAAGCTACTGTTGCCGAATTATCGCATAAGGCATGGTCATGCTTCGTAAAACATCTCCCAGAACCGTACGCCAAAATCTTGCGCGCGCCAAGTCAGCCATACGGCGGGACAATATTTTCAAAGCAATAGAATGTACACTGGCCGCACTGCGCGCCTATGTACCGGGCGAACTGCTTGCCACTGCCCGCTTTGAAACCGAAGTCCTGCTGGAAGAGGTTATAACAGACCTCAACCGTTCTTCAGGCATCACCGGTTTTTTCCGCCACCAGAAGATAGAAACCTCCGTTCCCATACGGTATGCCCGCGGCAGAGAAGATGAGCTGGTGGACAGGCTGGAAACTATCCTCCACGGACTTATACGTCTGCAAGAAGAAACCCTGAGGCTGGAAAAAGAAGAAGAGCAGGCCAGAAAGCTGCAGCTGCTGGAAAACGGCCGTGCCTGTCTTGATAAAGGCCAGCTGCCCAGAGGAAAAAGCTACCTGCGCAGAATTGTTGACGAGTGGGGCCATGAAGAAGGCATAATGTCGTCCATCGGTCTGATCATGCTTGAATACGGGCTATATTTCGAGGCCGCCGATGTTCTGAGCCATGCCATACGGCGCTTTCCCGCAGACAGCAAAGCATGGGCCGGGGCCATTCAGGCATACAAGACTCTCAAAGAGTATGAAAAAGCGGAGTCGCTGTACCTGAAGGGTATGAAACAGTTCGGCAGGCACCCAGTCACTCTGCTGAATCTGGCAAAGCTGTACATGGACTGGCGCAAGACAGATCTGGCCTATGATTATGCACGGCTCGCTCTGGAACGTGACCCGCAACTTGCTGAAGCCTCCGACATTGTCCGGCAGGCAGAAAAAAAACTCTTTTCGCGCTAAAGCGCTGCACTGTTCAGCACCTGCCGTATCCCCTGTCTCACATCGGCAACACTGATGCTCTGCATGCAGCGCTGACCATGGGCACAGGGTTTGCTGCCGTGCAGCGAACAGGGCCTGCACGCCATATCGGCTTCAAGCACCACATCACGGGGACCCTCGGGATAAAACCCCCATGCACGGTGTGTGGGCCCGAACAGAGCCACCACAGGAGTGCCTGTTCCGCAGGCCATATGCATGGGGCCGGAATCACCCGTTACCAGCACATCGGCAGCGGCCAGCAGCGCACAGCTCTGCCGCAGGGACGTACGCCCCGTACAGTCGGCAAAGTATGCCTCCGGAAGCTGCATACCTGCAAAAGGCGACTGCCCCACCCCCACAACCACACAGCGCAGTCCGCTATGCACCAGTCCCACCGCCAGCTCGCGCCAGTTGTCGTCCAGCCATGCCTTGTGCGAATGGGTTGAGTACGGGTGCAGCGCCACCAAAGGCCTGTCAGGCGCAGACGGCAGCAGGCCGCCGGCAGCTGCAGTTTCGGCCTCATCAAGCCTGATGACGGGCAGCAGCGCATTTCTGGGCGGCGCCTTTTTTTCCACTGCCAGAGCATACCGCTGCGGAACATTGAACTGCTCCAGTGCTGCAGCGCATAAACGCCCGCCGCTGGCCAGAAAAAGCCGGCGGCAGACCGCCATTTTAGGATACCTGCGCACAGGTCCCCGCCACAGGGAACCAAGCAGCCGCGACCGCAAAGTGCCGTGCAGGTCAAGCAGCCCCCAGCCTTCATACTGTCGCGCAAGGCGTCGCAGTACCCCGGCCATGCGCGGCATGTGCAAATCCGCGTCATCCAGAGGGGCAACCCCTTCTACGGCGGGCAGCCCGTCAAATACAGGTGCCCAGGCCCTGCGCGTCAGAACGTGGAACCGCCACCCGCGGTGCCGGGACAGGTAGTCGAGCACGCCGGTGGTAAGCACAACGTCACCAAGAGCGCTGAGCCTTACAACCAGCCATTTCTGAGGTTCATTCATCCCGCATTCCTTTACGCGGACGGCGTATTGTACAGTAACCGGCCGCAAGGGCGCGACCGTAGCAGGTGGCAGCCCGAAAGAAAAGTCAAAGCCGCACTGCGACACCGCATCGCTTTGCAATTGTCACACAGCTGGCACGGTCTCCGGCGTTCCTGAACGTATAACATCCCAGCTTTACAACACAGCCTGTCAGCCAAGGGGGGATCCATGGCAAGGCAAGAAACGCTGCCGCTCTTAACAACCGGCCGGGCTGACGGGGACACAGCTCCCGACTCGGCTGTCCGGCCTCTGCTGAAGGGCGGAGTCCCGCTGCATATCATCCTGCTCATACTGCCCGAACACAGCCTCATGGGTAAACTGTACGGTCAGGAGATGGCGGACAACATCATCACCATGGCCGCAACCGCCATGCACAAAGCCCCTGCTCTGAAGGGCGCAAAACCTGTCCTGTTTTCTCCGTCAGCGGGCGAACTATGCGCCGCATTTCCCGCTGAAAACGCACAGCGCGGCAATCTTGCCGACACAGCGTACACCATCCGACTTATGGTCCAGAACAGCATCGAGCCCGAGGCTGTCCGCTGGACAGGCAGAAGCATACAGATAAACGCAGGATGCGCAGTCTGTCAGCCGGCGGCAGACAGCGTCCGGCAGGCCCGCGGATTCATGAGTGCCCTGGCCGAAGCGCGGCAGCTGGCGCAACAGGGTATGAACGCCGGTCAGTTGCATATGGCAGGCGAATTGCGCAGCATACTTGCCCGCAAATCACTGCGGACGCTTTATCAACCCATCATCAACCTGAGCACAGGCGAAACAGCCGCATGGGAGGCTCTTACCCGGGGGCCGGAGGGCACCGTTTTCGAGTCTCCTCTCATTCTGTTCGACATGGCCGAAGAACTGGGACAGCTTTTCGCCATTGAGCGCCTGTGCCGCGAAAGCGCTGTACGCGGCGCAGGCACGCTGGGACCGGAACAACTGCTGTTCCTCAACGTGCATCCCCGCACGCTTACAGACCCGGCTTTTTCCACTGGCAATACCCGTAACATGCTGGAAGCTGCGGGGCTGAGCCCGCAAAACGTGGTTCTGGAAATAACGGAGCGCCACAGCATCAGAAACTTCACCCTGTTTTACAAGACACTGGCCCACTATAGGGGCCAAGGCTATAAAATAGCCATTGACGATGCGGGAACAGGGTATTCCGGACTTTCTTCCATTGCCGAAATAACACCCGATTTCATCAAGGTGGACATGTCGCTGATACGGGGCATCAACAGAGACCCTGTCCGGCGGGCTCTGATGGAGACCATGATTTCGCTGGCAGATAAAATAGGCTCGCGGGTTATTGCCGAAGGCATTGAAACCCGCGAGGAAGCCATGACTCTGGCGGAAACAGGTGCGCATTTCGGACAGGGGTTTTATTTCGGCAGACCGTGCGCCGGCCGCAGGACAATCACAATCAGCCCTGAAAAGCTGCGTATACAGCCTTTCAGCACGGTATTGCACCCTGTGGGCTGCTCTGTACCCACCGGCAACCTTGCTCTGCCGGTCACCAGCGTAACGGGCAGCACCAGAGTAAGTACCGTACGCGAGCTTTTTGAACAGCACCATCCGATGACCAGCATAGCCGTGGTCGATGACGGGCGGCCGGTGGGGCTTGTCATGGACTATCATCTGAACCGTCAGTTGTCGGCGCAGTACGGTGTGGCCCTGTATTTCAAGCGGCCCGTGTCGTCGGTTATGGACCATACCCCGCTTGTGGTTGATGAAAACGAGCCGGTGGAATGCACAGCCCAGAGAGCCATGGCGCGGGGAAAGCTGCAGGCGTACGATGATGTTCTTGTCACCCGCGCAGGCAGACTCACCGGAGCGGTATCAGTGCAGAGCCTGCTCAACACGCTGGCAAAAGTGCAGGTGGAACTGGCAAAAGGGTCAAACCCGCTCTCCGGTCTGCCCGGCAATGTGGCACTGGAAAGAGAAATGGAGCGTCGGCTGCATTCCGGTCAGCGCTTTGCGCTTATCTATGCCGATCTGGACAACTTCAAAAGCTACAATGACAGCTACGGATTTAAAAACGGCGACAGGGTCATTCTGCTGCTGGCGCGCCTGCTTTCATGGGCTGTAAGGCGGCACGGCACAGACAGCGATTTTACCGCGCATATCGGCGGCGACGACTTTGTGTGCGCCGTGCATGCAGACAGGGCGGAAAGAATATGTCAGGCAGTGGTGCGCTGCTTCAAACGTCTGGTGCGCTCGTGCTACTGCGAAAAAGATCTGGCAAAAGGCTGGATACGCGCACGGGGCCGTGACGGGGTGGAAAGACAGTACAGCCTTGTTTCTGTATCGCTGGCAGTCATTGAATGTCACGGCAGCGTCTCGCTGCAGGAAATCGGAGAACGTGCGGCGCAGATAAAACACTTTGCCAAAACGCTGGAGGGCAATGTCTATGTGACCGACCGGCGGGCGCCGCTGGGCAGCGGCAAGGCAACGGCATGCACCTGCCAACCGGCATAGACAAACATGTGCCGCCGGTGCATGTGACGGTCGTGCAACACCGGCACCATCTCTGCCGCGCAGAACCGGCTGCCTGCCGGAGGCTGACGGCAGCGTACCTTCCTGTATCCCGCACCGCAGCATTCCGCGTATTCTGCTTAACAGACGCGGTATCACGGCATTGTGCCCCTGCCTGTTGCAACTTGCATGAAAAAAAGGCTGCGGAACAATACCGCAGCCTTACGAGTTCATATGTATACGGATGAAAGAATCAGTACCGCTCGAATTCGCGGTCGTCATCCTGCGGCGCTTTCTCCATGTCCAGCCGTATCCTTACAGGCGCCGCCGCTTTTGCCGGCGCAGCCTGCACTTGTTTTACAACTGCAGCGGAGCCGGTGCCTCCCGAAGACACCACCCCGGCCATGCCTCCGTCCAGCTGAAAAAAAGCCACGGCCTGCTGCAGCTGCCCGGCCTGAGCCGCCAGTTCCTCAGAAGTGGAAGCCACCTCTTCGGATGCCGCTGCATTCTGCTGCACAACCTGATCAAGCTGATGCAAAGCTTCGCTCACCTGCTCGGCTCCGGCACTCTGCTCCATGCTGGCTGCCGCAATTTCCTGCACCAGCTCAGATGTTTTTTCAATGGCCGGAACAAGCGAGCTCAAAAGCTCACCGGCTTTTTCGGCAACTTCCATGCTCGACGCCGAAAGACCGTTGATTTCTGCAGCGGCGGCCTGACTCCGTTCAGCCAGCTTACGCACTTCTGAAGCAACGACAGCAAACCCTTTGCCCTGCTCTCCGGCACGCGCAGCCTCAATGGCGGCATTCAGCGCCAGCAGGTTGGTCTGCCTTGCAATTTCCTCAATAATGGAAATCTTGCTGGCAATTTCACGCATGGCCGCCACGGTCTCTGCCACCGCTTTGCCCGATTCTCTGGCATCTCTGGCTGCGTCAGCGGCAATGCATTCGGTAGCTTTGGCATTTTCCGCATTCTGGGCAATCCGGGCTGCCATCTGCTCGGTAGATGCAGAGCACTGCTCCACCGAAGCAGCCTGCTCCGTTGCCCCCTGTGAAAGCGCCTCGGCCGTTGCACTCAGCTCCTCACTTCCCGCCGATACGTTTTCCGCGCTTTGCTGCACGTCCCGCACCACCGCGGTGAAACGGTTCACCATGGTCGCCAGCGAGGCAAACAACCTGTCCTCATCGGAACGCAGTGACAGGCTGACGCGTAAATCGCCCGCTGCCAGAGCATCCGCCACACCCGCAACCTTATGCTCGGCATCCACCATATCGCGCAGTGCAAGAAGCAGAGCGTCTTTATCCGAACGCGGCGTGACACTTACATCAAGACGCCCGTGCGCAAGATGTCCGGCCACGTCCGCCACCTGCTGCTGAGCGTCCACCATTCGCTGCATGGCGGACATGAGCGTGCCTATTTCGTCACTGCCACCGGCATCAATTACCACTCCGGCATCGCCGACGGCCACTGCGTCGGCCACCTGCACAGCCTGTCCAAGCCCGCGCCGGATGGAACGGATAATGAAAAACGCCGACAGAACACCAAGAAGGAGCGCCCCGGCAGCCATGCCCAGCAGCATACGCCGGGCGGCAGCCGTCTGCGCGTCCATGGATGCCTGCTGTTCTTCCAGAACAGACTTCACAATGGCAGCCACCTCATCCGCCACAGCGGTCATTGCGGCACCGTATTCCTTCTGCTGTCTGCTTACCTGTTCAAAAACAGATACACCGCTACGATAGCTCGTGACGCTATCGGCAAGAGCTTCCACGGTTTTACGTTCCTGCACGGAACCGGACATTGCGGCAAGGTCGTGCATGCCCGCCAGCACATCATCAAGAGCGGCGTAAACGTCCCGAAGCAGCGCCGGATCCTGCCGCTGCAGGAAAGAAAGCACCGCGATACGCGAACGCAGAAATCCGGCCAGTACCTGCCCCTGCACCCGTTCCTTCTCAACGGCATCCTCTGCAGTTCCCGCAGATACGGTCCCTACTTCCGGTGTATGTTCTGAAACGACCTGCAGCTTGTCCAGATCTTTGCCCAGTGTCTGTGCCACAGCGATCATTCTGGCAAGTTCCTCTTCATAGGCTTTCTGGGCTGTGATGTACTGTGCAAAAACAGAGGCGTAAGACTCATATTTCTGGCGCAGCATGATATACCGCTGCGTTTCATGCTCTGATAAAGCCTGTGCATGCAACGCAGCAAGTGCGGCATTAATGTGCTCGCCTGTATCTTTAAAATTGCCCGCATGCCCCGTATCCGCAGTCATCATGTAGTAGACCACCTGCAGACGTGACCGCAGCATATCTTCCATGACGCCGTGAACAGCACCAGTTGTTTCAGAAGCAGTCATCAAAGTGCGCTGCCCTGTAAGGGAAATCAGCGAAACAGCCCCTACAAGCAGCAAAACCCCTCCGAAGCCGAGTACCAGCTTCATGGCTATGGACATGTGTCTCAGCATACAACCCTCCCGGTAGATGGCCTGACATGACAGAAAAAAACACCCTGCGCACGGCAGAAGACGCGCAGGCTACATTAGCTGATAGAAATTCTCAATCATGTTTATGTTACAAGACCGTCAACAAAAAAGCCTCTCCGGCGACTGCCGGAGAGGCTTCACGGTAAAAAAACAGTTCATATTTTCTGCTCGACGTCCATGAAACACGGTATGCAGAGCGTACGCCCCCCGAAACGGCGGGTACGCGACTCCATCACATGCTCACCGCATTCCGCGCATTCAAGACTCGCAAGCACGGCTGCCGGTCTGGGAGCCATATCCCACCCTGAAACGCTGAACATCTCTTCCAGCGGTAACGTGTAAAACTGTTTTTCCTGCGCATCGCGCAGAGCGGAAAGCTCTGCCTGCATTTCAGAGGTCAGTTCCGCCTGCGCCCGCATCTTCATCAGTTCCGCCATGCGCAACGCACCGGCACCTCTTGCCTCCGGACGCAACACCGCGCGTATACCTCTGCCGGAAGTTCTGTCATAAAAACAAAAAGCCATCTTGCCGTAATCGCGATGGATCAAATTTCCCTTGCCCAGCGTACAACCGGTGATGAACTGGATAGCATCCACCCCGCACATGTCCGTTTCCACCACGGACACCATATCAACATCCTGCCCGCTGCCCAGAGTGTTCAGCGCAAGTTCAGCGGCGCGCACGCCGATGGCAAGCCCCGGGCAGCGGTGCCCATGAAAGGCTTCCACCCTTTCCAGCAGTTCAGTAGAAAATCCGCATGTCATCTCCGCCTCCTTACGCTTTGGGCACCACGGTAGGGTACCCGTTCAGGCTATGCACTGTCACAGGCAGGTCATACACAGCCTCAATGACCGAAGCACAGACCTCCTGCGCGGCGACCTCGGCAAACACTCTGCCTTCTTTGACAAAAACAGCTTTATCGGCATATCGCAATGCCGTGTTCAGATCATGCATCGTCATCACGGCAGCAATGCCATGATCATCAATTACATGACGCAGCATGCGCATTATTTCCACCTGACTGCGCAGGTCGAGAGAACTTGTAGGTTCATCCAGCAGAAGCAGTGACGGTTCCTGCACCAGAGCCCGCGCTATGCACACCTTCTGCAGCTCGCCGCCGCTCAGCTGGTCAATGTACCGCAATGCAAGTTCTTTCAGTCCGAGCCTGCGGATGGCTCCGTCGGTAATGCTCAGGTCATGCTCCTGCACCTTCCAGCGGATATGGGGCTTGCGGCCCATCAGCACCGCATCAAACACCGTCAGCCGCGCCGCCTCGGAGCGCTGCGCCACATAGCCTATGCCCAGCGCCACCTCGTGTGGACTCATGGCAAGCACGTCTTTTCCCTCAACCCATACCGCGCCGCCTGTGGGACGGTGGATGGCGTTGATGCACCGCAGCAGGGTGGTCTTTCCCACCCCGTTAGGCCCCAGAACGGCCACCAGTTCCCCCGGCTGCACGCCGAAAGCAATGCCCCGCAGAACGTGCCTGCCGTTATAGGCGAACGAAACATCACTTACATTCAGCACTACGGCCTCCTAGACTTTACGCCCCCTGATAATCAGCCAGATAAACACCGGTGCCCCCATGAATGAGGTAAGTACCGATACCGGAAGAACATGCGGCGCCAGAATCAGACGGGCCGCAGTGTCGGAAACCAGCAGAATCAGCGCGCCGCCCGCCACGGATGCAGGCAACAGAAAACGGTGATCGGCCCCTATGACACGTCTGACCATATGCGGCACCACCAGCCCCACAAAGCCGATGATTCCCAGAAACGCTATGATGACCGCCGTCAGCAGACTGGCCACAAGCATGCCTGTCAGCCGCACCCTGCCCACGCGTACTCCCAGCCCCATGGCAGTTTCGTCTCCGGCATCTATGGCGTTGTAATTCCATACGTTGGATAAAAAATATACACTGCATGCCGCCGTTGTCAGGGCCAGAACCGCCAGCTCTGTCCACGTGGCCCGTGCCGTATCGCCAAATGTCCAGAACACGATGGCCGCAAGCTGCACATCGTCAGCGAAAAACTGGAGAAACATGGTTCCCGCGGTAAAAAGAGCTCCCAACGAAACGCCGGTCAAGACCATGGTTTCGGGAGAAGCCCCGCGCAGACGGGAAACAGCGATAATGACCAGCGCAGCGGAAAGGCTGCATGCAAAGGCCGCCGCTGTCGTCATCAGCGGCGAAGTGACACTGACGGCACCCGCGGCTGTGGATGTCATGGCCCCGCCGCCGAGCACCATTACCGAAAAAGCCGCGCCAAAGGCTGCCGCATGCGAAATACCCAGCGTGAACGGTGACCCGAGCGGGTTGCGCAATATGGCCTGCATGGCCGCACCTGCCACAGCCAGCCCCGCTCCGGCCACAATGGCGGAAAGAGCCTGCGGCAGGCGGATGTTCCAGATTATGGCCTCGGTACGGGCATCGGCTCCCAGTCCGGCAAGGCTGCGGACAACAGAACCCAGCGGGATATCCGCCGCCCCTGAGCTGACGGAGACAACCAGCGCTGCCAGCAGCGCTGCAGAAACACCACACAGAAACACAACCTTGGCCCATATATACCGGCGGTACTCTTCGGGAACCTTTCCGTCATGAAAATGCATGTCAGTTCACCGGAACCGCTCTGTATGCAAGCCCATCAAAGGATCTGTTCAACTGGTCAAAAACGGGACTACCCACAAGAAACGTATAAATCTCATCAGCTTTTGCTGCGGGATCCACGTCGGCAAAACGTTCGGGATACAGCACGGAGCCGATATAGTAGGCATTGGCAAGTATGGAACCGTAATTCTGCGTGTACCAGTTGTACGGCAGCAGGCCGAACACACGCCCCTGCCGCACCGCACTCAGCGTCGCATATGCAGGGTCGGAACGAAGCTCTTCTATACCGTTGGCTTTGTCCGCCAGCCGGAGAGTAGACAGATCGACAAAGAGGTAGTCGGGATTCCATTGGACAATTTTTTCACGGGAAACGTCAGAATGCTGCAGCCTGCTGCCTACGGCATCCTGCCCGGCAAGGTTGCGTGCATTTACAAAACTGAAAGGCGGGTAAGCAGGCTCGGTGGACTGAAACCCGTGCGGACCCTTGAAAGCTATCCCCCCCACAAAAACAGACGGCCGCATATTTTCCGCAATGCCGGCGGTCCGCCGTTGCAGATCGGCAATGGCGTTTTCAAAAAAAGTGATTACTTCTTCGGCACGGCCGGTCTTACCCACCACATGCCCCATCATGCGCAGGCTGTCATACAGATGCTGGCGTCCGGCTCCAAGATCGCCATAATTGAGCACCACCACGGGAATGCCGGTTTTTTGCTGCAGCTCAAGGGGATCGTACCCCATGGAGCTTGTGTAGGTTTTAAAAACAACCTGCGGCTGAGGCGCAAGCATAAGAATGCGTTCCGGGTTGTCGTATCCGCGGAACTGCCCGAATACGGGAAGATTTTTAAATGAAGGGTTGGCAAGAGCGTATGGCCGGGCGTCAAAACGGTCTCTGCGGACTTCGATATCGTCCACCGCCACGGCCATATGCTGAGCCTGAAGGTATGTCAGCAAGCGCAGACAACCCGAGCCCGAACAGATAACCCGCTGCACGGGAACCGGTACGGCAAGAGCCTTTCCTGCAGCATCGTGCACAGCCGGCAGGGACAGCGCAGCCCGGGCACCTGAAAAACCGAACAGAACCACCAACAGGGCCGTGACAACCGAAATCATGCGCATACAGTCTCCTCCGGCATCCGCTTATTGTGCTACAAATTTACCTTTTTTGTTACATCTAGCCTGCCGGTGGCACAAGGTCAACAATCACTTACACAAAGAACCGGCAGTAGAAAGCCGCTCCGCCCTGCCCCTCGCAAAAGACATGAATTGCTGTTACCATCAACGCACAATCGTTTTGAAAACAATAAAAAATTATGAATAATACCATGCATAAAAAACACGTTTTTTCACTGCCCCCCGCACTGCTGAACGAACAGGGAACCATGCGCAGGGTCGGGTTCGAACTGGAGTTCACAGGCGTGGAACTGGAGGATGTGGCGCAGGATGTGGCGGCGCTGTATGGCGGTGCCGTGTCGCGCCGGAGCAGCTTTGTGTACGAAATCAGCGGAACACGCTTCGGCGATTTCACACTGGAAGTGGATGCATCGCAGCTCAAAAGCGAAAAATACAAAGAATTCCTTGCAGATCTGGGGGTCCGGCTGGAACCGGACACAGCCCGTTCTCTCGACTCGCTGCTGCTGAAGCTTGCCTCGGTGGCGGTTCCCTTTGAGCTGGTTATGCCTCCGGTACCGCTGGACGAACTGAACGAACTGCGTCCGCTGGAAAGCATGCTGCGCAGACGGGCGGCCCGGGGCACCAGAGATTCACTGCTGTACGCATTCGCCATGCAGTTCAATCCGGAACTGCCCAGTTTCCGTCCGCAGGACATACTGGATCACATGCGGGCTTTTTTTGTGCTGCAACAGTGGCTTGAACAGGAAATCGACGTGGATATTTCGCGCCGTCTTTCCCCGTTTATCGACAGTTTTCCCGAAAAGTACGTCCGCATGGTACTGCATGCGGACTATACCCCCGACCAGAACCGGCTTATTGACGATTACCTGCGGTACAACCCCACCCGCAACCGCCCTCTGGATATGACCTGCGCTTTTGCCTTTCTGGATGCCGGACGCGTCATGAGCCGGGTTGAAGAACCCCACCTTGTAAAACCGCGCCCCACATTTCACTACCGCATGCCCGACTGCCGTATAGATGAACCGGCTTGGAGCATGGCGCTGGAATGGAACCGTTGGGTCAGCGTGGAGCAGCTGGCAGCGGACAAAACAGAGCTGCGCAGAGTGTGCGACGCGTTTCTGGCCACGCCGCCCGGCCTTGGGTGCCTGCTGAGCGAACTGGGAGAATGGCTTTCGCGATGAAACGGCCCGTGATTCTGGTTTCAACTCCCGACGCCGGCGGCATTGCCGCCTGGTGGTTCATAAAGCTGGGGGTCGCGCTTGCCGGCGGCAGAGCTTTGCGGGCCACACCTGCCAAATCTCCGCCGCTGTGCACGGCTGAAGGACTGATTGTCAGCGGCGGCTCCGATGTTTTTCCCGAACTGTACGGACAACAGCCCCAACAGAAGAAAAAAACAGGCATTCTCCCGCCGCGGCATCTGCTCAAAAGGGTTGCAGGCTCCGTTATCCTGCCGGTTTTTCTTTTTCTGCTCCGGCGCCTGCTGAGCCTGAAACAGGCTCCCCGCCATGACCGCCCGCGGGATGCACTTGAAATGTCTCTCATTACTCAGGCAGAAACGCTGGGAATGCCGGTGCTCGGCATCTGCCGGGGTATGCAGCTCATCAACGTCGTGCGGGGCGGTTCACTGCATCAGAGCATCGCCGACTTTTACGAAGACGTCCGACACCCTCATACAGTGCTGCCTCACAAGCGTATTTTCATTGTCAAAGGCTCGCATCTGCAAAGCTTTTTTCCGTACACCTCGCTTAAGGTGAATGCGCTGCATCATCAGGCTGTGGACAGGCTGGGCACGGGACTTTCGGTGGCTGCCAGAGACGAAGCAGGGGTGACGCAGGCCATCATTGATGAAAAAAAGCCTTTTTTCGTCGGAGTGCAATGGCATCCGGAATACATGCCTCAGCACAATTCACAACGCAGCCTGTTCACCTGTCTTGTCCGGCACGCCCGTAACTACGGCCGGTATAAAGAAAACCATGAAACCCCTGCCCCGGACGGCAAGCAGGACAACAGATGACACAACGGTTCATCAGCAGAGACAATCCGGCCCTGAAAACAGTACAGGATACGCGGACGGGCCTGATGTGGACGCGGGACGCATGTCTGCCGGATTTTCCCATGAGCTGGGCAGAATCGCTGGAGTACATTGAAGGTCTCAACAAGCGGCAGGAAGGTGGCTTTAACGACTGGCGGCTGCCAAACCGGCGTGAACTTTTTTCGCTCATCGATACTGCAGCCAGCAACCCCGCAGTGGCTTCCGGCAATCCGTTCCTGCGCATCTGGTCCGGCTGGTACTGGAGCAGCACCACCTTTGCCGCGCTGCCGGAGTATGCATGGCGGGTGCAGTTTTCCGGCGGGCGCATGTTCTACGGCAAAAAGACAGAAGACTCTTTTCTCTGGCCTGTCAGGGGAATATCGCCAGTACTGCACGCCACAGGGCAGCAGCAGTGCCATAACACACACGGGCATCCCGTCCCCTGTGAGGGGTCCGGGCAGGATGGAAGTCTCAGGACGGGCCTGTGCTGGGACACACGCCGTTTTTCCGCAGAAGGTGGCGGAGTGTCCGATACTGTCAGCGGTCTTTTGTGGTCACGTTGCGCCGACCTGACAGGCGGAGCAACAACTTACGCCGAAGCACTGCGGGCGGTGACACGCTTTGCTCAGGAAACCGGCAGAAACTGGCGGCTGCCGACTATTGATGAACTGGAACTGCTGACCGACTGTTCGCGTGCTTACCCGGCGCTTACCAGCGGTCACCCGTTTGATGCCGTGCGTCCGGCGTACTGGTCCTGCACATCCAGCGGTTACGAAAAAGGCTGGCAGTATTGCCTGTATATGGAAAAAGGAGCCGTGGGTGTGGGGCACGCCGCTGCGCCGGAATTTCATGTATGGCCGGTCTGCTCCCTTCCGTAGTCTTCGCTTTCATCCCCCGCTCTGCCCCCTGACCGGTTACCGTCCGCCGCAAAGGCATCTGCCACAAAGGCCCTGCATTGACAGCAGGCAGCCGGAGCGTGCTATAATGCAATGTCATTCTGACACAAAACAGCACGCCGTTTACGGCAGGAGCCGGCAATGAAAAACATTCTGATACTTAATGCACATGAATATTACAGTTTTTCTCAGGGAAAGCTGAACGGATCTCTGGTGGAAATCGCCCGGAGCACACTTACTGCCAACGGATATTCCGTACAGAAAACGACCATGACGGATGACTATGACGTGGATACCGAGCTGGAGAAACACCGTACGGCGGATGCCGTCATTGTCCAGTCGCCGGTCAACTGGATGGGCATGCCGTGGAGCTTTAAAAAATATATGGATCTGGTCTATACGGCGGGAACTGACGGACGGCTGTGCAACGGCGACGGCAGAACACGCAAAGACCCTGCCCGCCAGTATGGTTCCGGCGGTACCATGACGGGGAAAAAATATCTTCTTTCCCTGACATTCAATGCTCCGGCAGACGCATTCGGTGATCCGGCGCAGAAATTCTTTGAGGGAAAAAGCGTGGATGATCTTTTCTGGCCCATGCACCTGAATTTCCGTTTTTTCGGCATGGAGCCACTGCCCACGTTCAGTTGTCATGATGTGGTGAAAAATCCGGAAATTCTGAACGACCTGTCACGCTACGAAGCGCATATCAGGACGCACTTCCCCGCCATCCGCCCGTAACGATAAGAGCACACCGGCAGCCGCTTTTCCGCCGCTGCCGGTGTGCTCTTATCAACAGCTCCGCAAGGCCGTTTTTTTCAGCCTGTTCCTGCGTGCCGTACTTTACGCTCCCGCAACACGGCTTTATTCCCGCGTTGCTCCCAGCCGCTGCCAATGACTGTACAGCGCTTCGTCATCAAGGTTTTTACCGATGACAACCACAAAGGGCTTTCCCTCAAAACCACCCAACAGTTCAAAATCCGTCCTGCCAGCCACATGCTGGACCAGCAGACTCTCCCGCAGGTCTGCGTCCTGCCCTGCCGAGGTTACTATCCCCTTGATGCGGAACGGTTGCCCCGGGCATTGCTGCACAGCCTGCCGCAGCTGCTCCCGCGAAACGGGGCGCGGCATGAAAAAACGTACAGCGCCGTAGCCTTCGTGTCTGTGGTCGGCATGCGCCGCGGGTACGGCCGGCATCAGGCCGCTGCCGCTTCTGCCTTCGCCGGCATCCATAAACAGTGCGGGATGCACGCTGCCGAACTCCGTCGTATGAATCATTGCTCTGGGGTTAAGGCCCTGCACAGCGTCCTTCAGGGCGGCAACGGCTTGCGGCCCGGCCACATCACATTTATTGCAGACGACGACATCTGCCCCCCGTATCTGGTCGCGGGCGACTTCGCTGTCAGACAGCGTCGAAATTCCGTTTGCGGCATCCACAACGGTTACCATGCATTCCAGCCGCACAAGCTCACGAAGCGAGCCCATTTCCTCCAGCAGGTTCAGCGGATTGGCAAGTCCTGTTGTTTCCAGCAGAATCACCTGAGGGTTGAAACGCGCTGTCAGATCACGCACCCCCGCAGCCAGACTGCCTGCCAGAGTGCAGCACACACAGCCTTCATCCAGTGCCAGAACAGACGCGGAATCGCCCAGCAGATGCCCGTCGACGCCGGTAGCCCCCATTTCATTCTGAATAACAGCCACAAAGCGTTCGCGGGCACGGTGGTATTCTATGCAGTTGTTGAGAAAAGTTGTTTTTCCGGACCCCAGAAAACCGCTGACCGCCACAAGGGCAGGTCGCCTGTCGTTGAGCACCGGATGCATGCGGCCGCAGGCTTCCGATTCAAGATCATGCGCCACCCAGCAGGGGGCCGCCGCCACTTCTTCCGGCATGTTTCCTTTCTGCACGTTGCAGTCAGTGCAGGCAACATATGACAACACCTCTGCGCCCGGCTGAGGGCCCGCGTCAATGTCTGCAGTCAGACTGCCGACGTTACCCCAGACAAGCAGTTCGCCGGTACGGCGCCCGGCATCGGCTCCTTCCGCCCGTTCGTCAAGCCTGACACTGCCGTCAGCCTGTCTGTGCCGCAGTCCGCAGCCATACTCCGTGCGCGAAAAAAACACAGGGGCTTCCTGCAGACATGCAGAAAGAGCCGCGCCCAGCACATCATAAATCCTTCTGGACAACAGCAGCGCAGGCAGGTCTTCTTCCAGCCCGCCCGGCTCAACCACCCAGCCGGTTTCTTCACTGTACAATCCGGCATCGCAGCGTATCCGCAGCCTGTTTTCAGCCACAAGCCGCAAACCGAAAGCCGCAGGCACGGAACCATACAGAACATCCAGTGTTCCGGTTCGGAACAGCCCCGCAAAATCAGGATCGGTGGCAAAGCCGCGCACCCGTGCCGCATAGGCCGTATGTTGCGTCAGTACAGCAGCATCAAGCCGCATGGCATCACACAGCTGCTCGTCCGCATGGGGAAAATAATAAATGCCGAAACGCGCCTGCTGAGTGCAGCCCGAAGAGCATACTTCTTCGCATGCCAGCCCGAACACTCCCGGCATATCAGCCACACGGCAGGTAAAAGCACCTTCCGCCCCCTGACAGCGGGCCAGCCCGAGCCAGCGCACCAGCCGCCTGAAGCGGTCATCACGGCAGGCTACGGCAATGGCATTGGCCGGCAGAGCACACAACTGGCCGGCTGTGGCTGCCCCGCCCGATGGCGGCATGAAAAAATCTGTAAGCATAACGAAACCCGAAAACGGGCGGAGCATATGCCCCGCCCGGTTACACAGCCTAGAAGGTAATGGTATCGCCGTTGCCCAGATAATCAGGCGAAGACGAACGGAACCGCGCCGACCCGCGTACCACGGGATAGCCGCGCTCTATGAACTTTCTGGCGGTCAGGTGGCCGGTGCAATGGTTGCAGCCGATGCGGTCGAAGTTCCACTTGCCCAGCGAGATCACCAGATCGTCGTACTTGGGATCCCAGTCTTCGAAGGGCGATATGTGCAGCCCGCCGTAGATGCCGTAGAACTTGTCATTATCGTATTTAAGGTCGGTATAGGCAAAGTCGGCCATCTGCAGAATGCCCTGATGGCAGCAACCCGAGATGAGCACAAGGCCTTTGTCCTTCACATTGAAGGCCAGAGACGTTTCGCCGAACACGCGGTTGATGATGGGCACATCGAACTTCACCACTGCCATGCCCGGCATGACCTGATGCAAGGGTTCCTTCTGTATGAAAGGTGTTCCCTTGTACCCGCTGTCCTTTATGTACTGCAGCCCTTCTTTGTAAAAGCCGTCGTGTATGTACAGCGGAATACGGTTGTCATACTTCATGGTGACGGGCAGTCCCCAGAAATGATCCCAGTGTTCATGCGAAATGAACAGCCCCTCAATCTGCCGGGCCTCAAGCATCTTGTCGATGCCTTCCCGCTTGAAGCTCTTATCCATCCATTCGTAGGACCAGCCGCTGTCCAGCAGGTAATTATGCTTTGTGCCGTCCAGAGCTTCCACTTCCAGCAGGCATGAAAAACCGCCGGGGTTTTCAGGGTGCAGAGCCAGCTTGCGCTGGATATCCCACGCTTTTTCCAGATCATGGGGAATAAGATCTTTGATGCTTGCCAGACCGGAATCATACGAACCCTTTGCAGTGCCTTTACCATTGGCAAAAGGTGCCCAGTTAAGCGTGTACTGGTTTACCAGCAGGCCGCCGGCAGCATGAATGTCTCCGATCAGGTCAGCATTGCTGAACCAGCTTGTCTCGGAAATGTTCACAACTTTCACGCTGCGCACAGCACCGAAATCATGAAACTTTCTTTCCGACTTAGGCAGTCTGTCGTAGGCCGCACCGGTATAGGAATAAAGGCCCATGGAGGCAAAGGCACCAGCGCAGACACCGGTGGCCACACCTTTCACAAAGTCGCGCCGGCTCATATTGTTTTCTTTCATCATATACTCCTGCGCTTTCCTTTATTTAATTATCTGCACGGTCTGCCCTATCCACGGCAGGACACCCACCACTACGGCATACAGCCCCACACCGCAGGCAATGCCCACGGCAAGGCCTTTTGCCAGAGCAGGCGACCAGCGAACATCACTGGCAACCTTTTCGTCTTCCACTTCCTGCAGTTCTTCAGCTGTTCTGGGCACAGCCTTCCATCCCGGCCAGCCGTCCATGAACCAGACGTTGATCAAAAAGATATTGATGAGCCAGATCATGGGAATCATGGGGAACTGCTGCGGATGAGAAAAGCCCTTCTGCGTTCCCAGGAAAAGGTGCGACGTTTTGTAGTAGACAACGTATACCAGTACGGCCAGCGCAGCGGTCAGGAACGTGCGGATGCACACCCGTACCGGACGGCTGAAGTTGTTGGGCCAGTTGCCGCAGTAGAAATTAAGAAACAGGGTGGGTACCAGCCAGAAAATGGCCATTTCACCCACATGCAGCCAGCGCCAGTCAGGTGCGGCCAGACGGCGCGTACCGCGTACGGTTTCGCCCCATACAAGATCCTGCGCGTAGTACAGGAAAAAGCACAGTGCCAGAGCTATCAGAATAATACCGAAGAAGGATGCGGTGCGGCGCAGCCAGTCGGTTTTGATCAGGTTAAAGGGATACCTTTCCCAGATGGTTTCAAACTGCCAGACAACAACAGTGCAGCACATGATCCACGCAATGTGGAAGTTGCCTGAAACCGTATTGGCAAAAGTTTCCCAGTACGGCGGGGTAATGGCTGTGTACTGCTGCCACGGGTAGAACAAGATGGCCATGTGTGAGTGCATGGTCACAAAATAGACAACCATGCTCAGGAAGAACGTCACGACCATTATGGTAAGCCCCTTGGCCGGCTGCTTCAGCTTGTTCCACGGAGCCCCCTCGCAGGCGACCACCCAGCTGGGTGAAAGCCACGAAGCAATGGCTGCAAACATCATGATGGCTTCAGTTGCGTATTCAAGGGCATAAAACTCGGTGATTCCCATTTCTTCAAGCCGCGAAGGGTTGAAATACGCTATGCCGTAGTTACCCAGCAGTTCGATGAAAAAGCCCTTGATAAGCACAAACATGGCGGCCACACTTACCAGTGTGAGCACCGTTCCCTTGACGACGGGATGCGTACGCTCCAGCCACGACCGTTTAAACGGCCAGAAGTCGAAAATATACGCAAGCCAGATGAAAAGAATGAGCATCCAGCGGCAGACCATATAGCCCACATACGGCGTATAAAGACGGAATACGCCCCGCGGGTCCTGAAAAATCCACCACGTGATGTAAAAAAACACCGCCATCACAAGCGTGTTGACCAGAGCAGGCCACGGTCCGCTCCAGCGTTTGACCAGCCTGCGGCTCTCAAGATACAGTATACCGGTGCTGTCCTTGTCCATAAGGAACTCCCCTGCGGAAAACGGCACTTGTGTCGGGGCCAGACTTGGCGGTCGCCCCGGCACTCCTTCAGCCGTCTGCCGCATCATTAGACGTTACCTCTGAAGAAAACCTTCTCACCAACTCTTCGGGTGCCAGCGTTGCGGGATCAACTCCGGCCCCCATGGCCCGCAGATAGGCCCTGCGCAACGCATCCGCATCCTGCGCTGTTCCGCCATCTGCAGACCCTGTTGCGGCAGGAGGGGCGGCTGTGCCCTTCCAGAACCGCAAAAATTTTCTGCGCGTCATCATCAGTTCCGCTCTCCGCCGTTTTTCTGCCACAGCATTCTGCCAAATGCGTCAAGGCTGCCTGCCGCGCACCGGGATGCCAGAGCCACATCGTGCCGGCGCATGGCCTGTAGCATTTCCACATGCTCTGCAAAAAACTGCTGCAAGGCCGCAGGAGCCAGTTCCGGCAGATTCTCAAACCCGCCTGCCGCGCCGGAGCGGGCAATACTGCCCATGGCCGCGCACAGCAGACTGTTTCCCGTTATTTCAGCCAGTGCGCTGTAAAATGCCGTCAGCCCCCGCCACGCATCCAGCGGGCTGCGGTCTACCAGAGCCCTGCCCAGCCGGGCCGTGATACGCTCCGCATGTTCATGTTCAGACACGCCTGCAACCCGGCACACGCGCTCCACAAGAGCCGGACCAAGAGTGACCAGCGCGTCCAGTGCTTCGCCGGGTCCGGTCCGCCCGCCGTCCGGTGACAGGTGGTTCTGCCTGCACAGGTAGGCACCGCTGCGCATGCGGATTTCCACCAGACCTCTTGCCGACAGTGCCGACAGCGCCTCACGCACGGTATTTCTGCTGCAGCCCAGCCTCTCAGCCAGTGCGCGTTCACCCGGCAGTCTTTCTCCGGGCCTGACAGCGCTGTTGCTGACCAGTTTCAGAATCTCTTCGGCAACCTGATATGCTGCTCTCTGCACCTCTGGTCCCACCAATTCTTTTTGTTGTTCTGTCGTCATGTTGTTGATTGAAAGCTACGTCTGTGATCATTCGCTGACAACAAGGAAAAACCACAAAAAACCAAACTGGCCCATCCAGTGAAACAATCTGGTACCACCGTTCATTGCCGCCTTTTCCCATACGCATAAAAAAACACCACAGACAGCATCCGTGGTGTTCACACCGGCGCCTGCCACGAAGCCGCCGGCCGCGTTGCAAAGGCAACCGCGTATAAAAGCATATATAGTCCGCCCCCGTCTGATGACAGGCTGTGCGATGCCTATATGCCTCCGCCAGCTCAGTCCAGCCGCTTCAGGGTCTGAGCAAGAAGCCTGACCACCTCCTTGCAGGCGGGTGCGCCGTCGGCGGAAAAAGCCTCGCTGCGGGTAGAACAGTAAATCAGCACATATTTCAGAGTATCCCCGGCATAGAACGGTTCAGCATAATAAGAGTGAATACCGCCGGGAATGAACAGAGCCCAGTCAATGGGCCGTATGCTGCGTGCAGTTTCATCGACCACAAGATAAGGCAGGTTGTAACGGACAATATTCTCTGCGATGGACCCTCTGTAGGGGTAGGCCGTACCGGGTTCCATGCCGTCAAAAGGAGCTCCCGCCCCTGTCACTTCAACTTTATCGTCGGCTGCGTAAATACGGGACAGCATAACCCCTTCCGCCTGCATACCCTGCGGCTGATGTTCCAGCACTGCGGTCAGGGCGGACATATCATCGGCTGCGCGGCTGAGGGCTTCGCGCAGCGCGGCGGAAACAGGGCTGGAAACGGGCGCTGCCTCTGCAGGCTGCACCGCAGGTGTAAGACTGACCCACAGATAATTATGGCCTTCACGGGAGACGGGACGCAGCTGCGCCCGGCAACACATGCGCATGCCGCCATTGCCCGCCAAGGTGAGTGCCCCCCGCCACGATGCGTGAAAAATAAGGTGCTCGTATATGCTGCGCCTGTACTGCTCTCCTGTTCCCTCCAGCATCGTTTCAAACGAAGGAAAGTCGGCAGCTGCGGCATACCCGAAGCATACACATGCCGCAGCATTGGCGGCCTGTACATTTTTGGTCGTGAAATCAACAAGAAGAGCCGGGCTGTCGAGCAATTCCATACTGCCCGCCAGCAGGCTGTCCGCCCCTCTTTCCATCATGGACTCCACCAGAGAGGTGCATTCCGCAGCCAGCCCCACGTACCCGAAAGACTCGTCAGGTGCGGGCATTCCCATCAGCACCAGCCAGTGCCAGTTGCCTGCATCGTCATGCACACGAAAGGACACTGAACATGGCTGGAGAACCCGCACCGCATCAAGCGCTCCGCGAAACACACTGAAGTCGTCAGGGTGCACCAGAGCCTGCGCCAGAGACATATTGCGCAGCATGAGAGGTATCTTGCCGTTAAGCCCCGCAACCTTATGATCATTAAAAAATATCATCTCGTTACGCACGGTATCCACATGCCACATCAGCGCCGGCAGCGCATCCAGATAGGCTGCCAGCGTCTGCTGCAGTTGTTTCACACTGCGCGCAGTCTTGTCATAGCGTATTTCCACACTGATTCTCCCGTCACATGCCCGTATGCCCTGCGGCAGCGTCCTTTTTGCCGTGCTAACCCCGGTGCAGGTCAACAGCGCCGAAAAAGAAAAAAGCCTGCAGAATCCCCTGCAAGCCGTCTATCTGTGCCGCATAACCGACCTGACCGGCGCACAGCCGCAACCGGCACAGCTGCGTCAGTAACCATTCACAGCCCACATACTGCGCCCCTTGTTTTTTGGCAACCGGCCCCCGCGTGCCCCCGCAGTGAAAAAACGAGCGATATAACCACGCAACACGCTGTTTAAAAACAGAAAATACTAAAAGAATACGGACACAAAAAAAGCAATGACCGGCCTGTATGACCAGTCATCGCACGGAGTCCGCAGACTACAGGCTTACACCTGAACAGACTGAAGCAGCAGGTCCACCAGATAAAACGCCTGCAGTCACATGCCTGCAGTGTGACGCAGGCAGTACCGGCCTTTTGACACATCTTTGGGCAATACGCCGAAATTCTCTTTAAAGATCCGGCTGAAGTGCCCGAGACTGCTATACCCCACACTGACAGCAGCTTCAGTGACGTTCATCTCGCCTGATTCGATGCACCGTCTGGCATTTTCCAGACGTTTTTTCTTTATATACGAATAAACAGAGTCACCGGTATATTCTTTGAAGCAGGATTTCAGCTTGCTTGCACTCATGCCCAGCCGGCTTGCCAGTCCGGAAATGCATGGCGGATCCTCCAGATCTTCAGCAATAATCTCCACCGCACTGGCCATTTTTCTTATTTCCGCCACAGTTAACGGCTTTCTGCCCTGCGCATTGCGGGCCACAAGAAAGCTGTGCAGCAGCTCTATGGTTTTCGCTTCCAGAAAGAGCTTGCGTAAAGCGTCCACAGAGCCGGCCATCAGCACCTGTTTCACGCCTTCCATTTCCTGCGCCGTCATCTGGCCGAATTCAAGAACAGTGGCATCGGCACCGCCTCTGAGCAGCCGGTTCAACCCTTCGTGTGTAACCAGTTCATCCTCAAACATTGAGCGCAGTGCATCAATACGCACCGAAATTCCCACGCCCTGAATGCATGTATCGGGCGGATAGAGGCTCTGCCACGAATCGCCGGGCAGATGGAACATGCCGACATTGCCCTTGCCGGTACTCAATTTGCGCCCCCCCAGAAGCACATGCCACGACCCGCTTACACAAAAGCCGACATCCAGCATGCCGTCCTGCTGAACGTAAGAAAAAGAAATGTCTCTGCCCCGCCCTGTGCGCTGGCAAAAGGTAGTCAAAGAAAAATTACTGAAGCCGGTTGTTTCAACCTTTGAACATACTCTCTCTTGTATCATTTCCGCTTCCCCTGTTCTGCTGGCCTATATACGGTCGATTAGCGAAAATGATTTTCAATGTCAACAAAGACTGAAAAGAACATTACGCGGTAACGTTTTGATTTTCAGAATATTATTTTCTGGCTCATCGCAATAAAAAACTAGCTGTTCCTTACAGCCAGTCATACGTCAACCGGCTACAGGTAACGGCAAGCTTGTCAAACCTCTTCAACGCCCAGAGGACAGTATGAACTTCGACCCTGAAAGCACTACCGGTTCCGCACCTGCGGTTTCTTTGAGCGAAAATGCACTTAAAAAGCTTCTTTCTTTATATATTAACAGCATATTTCCGCACAAAGAACCTATAGAAGAAAGCATGGCCTTTGCCCGCTACGGCCTCGCCTCTGCGGATTTGCTGAATATGACCGCAGCCATAAGCAAACAGACAGGTATGCGCCTGCCGTCAACACTGGCTTTTGACTACCCTAACATACAGCTTATGGCACGGGCGCTCTACCGCAGACAACAACCGCAGGAACGCACCACGGAGCCGGTTGCCGCAACGCTCCGGGAAATACAGCAAAGTCCGGGCTTGCCCCGCAATATCGCGGATACTGACATTGCCGTCATCGGCATCGGGTGCCGCTTTCCCGGCGGCGCAGACTCTCCTGAAAAATACTGGGAACTTCTCTCGAACAGAGCCGATGCCATCAGTGAAATTCCGGCTGAACGCTGGGATATAGAACAATTTTATGATCCCCGACAGGGTGTTTCGGGAAAAATGAATACCAGATTCGGCGGATTCATTGACGATATTTACGGCTTTGATGCAGATTTCTTCGGCATATCACCAAGAGAAGCCAAAGCCATGGACCCTCAGCAACGCCTTGTGATGGAAGTTGCCGTACAGGCCCTCGGGAGTGCCGGACTGAACTGGCAGAAACTGGCAGGGACAGCCACAGGAGTTTTTGTCGGCGTCAGCGGCAGCGATTACGGCAGGCAGGCGCTCGTGTCTGCCGACAGCATTTCATTATACAGCGGCACGGGGTCAGCATCGTCCATCGTTGCAAACAGACTTTCATACTTCATGGGACTGCGCGGCCCCAGCATGGCTGTAGACACGGCCTGCTCCTCATCGCTGGTGGCTGTACATCTGGCCTGCCGCAGCATTATAAACAATGAGTGCGAAATCGCCATAGCCGGAGGAGTAAATGCCATCCTGACTCCTGAAATGCACATCATGTTCTCTCAGGCGGGGCTTATGGCACCTGACGGACGCTGCAAAACTTTCGACGCTTCCGCCGACGGGTATGTTCGTTCCGAAGGCTGCGGTATTGTGATTCTCAAATCATTTACCAAAGCCTTTGAAGACGGTGATCACATATGGGGAATAATCAAAGGCTCAGCAGTCAATCAGGACGGATTCAGCAGCGGACTGACAGTACCCAACGGCAGCTCACAGGAAGAACTTCTGCGGCAGGCTCTGAAAAACGCACGATGCCTTCCGGATGCCATAGACTACATAGAGCTGCACGGAACGGGCACCGCTGTGGGCGACCCCATCGAATTTTCGGCACTGCTCAGTGTGTTCGGTAACGATTCTGCCCGCAGGACCCCGCTGGCTTTAGGCTCGGTAAAAAGCAATATCGGCCATCTGGAACAGGCAGCAGGAATAGCAGGTTTCATAAAAGTGCTGCTGTGCATGAAGCATGGAATCCTCGCGCCGAACCTGCACTTTACCCGCCCCAATCCTCATATTCCCCTTGCAGACATGCCTGCCGCCGTCGTGACTGAAAGCACCTCTCTTGATACCTTTCAACAGCCCTTCACAGCAGGTATAAGCGGATTCAGCTTTGGCGGTACAAATGCGCACATCATTGTGGAATCGTATCTTTTTGATGATAATGAAAATCAAACTCATACAAAGCACGACCCCAACGCACCTCATATCGTCTTTTTTTCAGGCAGCAGCCACAACACGCTGATGCAGCATGCAGAAGCGATGGCAGCGTATATCAGAACGGCAGACCATGCGACGCTGGGCAGCATCAGCTACACTTCAGCTGCGGGCAGAAACCATTTATCACATCGGGCTGCCATCATCAGCACCGACAAACAGGGCCTGACAAACTCGCTTGCTTCGCTATTGCGCAACGAGCCAGACAATATGACCTTTACCGGGGTACGCACCGCCGGTCATCTGCCTGCGGGCATGGCCTTTACCGGACAGGGTGCACAATATTTCGGAATGGGCAGAAGCCTGTACGCAACCGAGCCTGTTTTCCGCAACAGCCTGCGGCGCTGCGCAGAAGCTCTCGCTCCTCATATGCCCGCACCGCTTATCCCTCTGATGCTCGAAGACGCTTTCAGCGCAGAGCGTATCAACGAAACAATTTTTGCCCAGCCCGCGCTCTTTGCTCTGGAATATGCCCTTGGTGAATTATGGCGGCATTGGGGATTCAGCCCAACGCTTGTGCTCGGGCACAGCATCGGTGAATTTGCAGCTGCGTATTTTGCCGGAGTTTTCAGCCTTGATGACGCAGCCATGCTTGTGGCCACCCGCGGCAGGCTCATGCAGGCGCTGCCTTCTTCGGGCGGTATGCTGGTTGTGTTTGCCGCGGCCGAAGCGCTGAAAGAAATTCTGCAACAGTACACAACATTGACCATCGCTGCGGAAAACACACCGTCAAACACTGTCGTCAGCGGCAGCCGTGAAGAGCTTTCCCGTCTGGAAGATCACCTCACGGACTCCGCCATACCTTTTACCCCGCTTGCAGTTTCCCACGCGTTCCACTCGCCCCTCATGCAGCCCATGCTCGATGATTTTATGAAGGCAGCTGACAAGGTTTCTTTCAGCCAGCCGGAAATACCCTTTCTTTCCACAGTCACAGGCACGCTGCTGACGCACGAGATAGCCTGCCCCGAATATTGGGCCAGGCACATCACCAGCCCTGTTATGTTCAGGACTGCCATGCGCAAACTGCGCCACTCCGGAACAGAAGCAATCATCGAAGCAGGGCCGGGCGCGGTTCTGTGCGGCATGTCGGCGGAATCCGGACTGCTGTGGGCGCCCACCCTGCAACGTGGGATTAATGACAGGGAATGCATCTCGGAAACTCTGGCCGCCATGTTCGCCGCAGGCATCGCACTGGACTGGGAGCGTGTTTTCGGAACGGCAAAACAACGCAAAATTCATCTTCCATCATATTTTTTCGACCACACATATTACCGGCATGATGTTCCCTCCAGCGCGGCTTGCAGCCTTCCGGCAGACCGCCGGATACAGCAGCACATAGCCGGCCGTAAAAAGGAAGCACAGGCGGAACGGAATGAAAAACAGCAGACACATAATGCGCTGTCTGACGTAGTGCGTGCAGTACTGCAGTGGCCGCAGGACAAGCCCCTGCCCGAAAACAGATCTTTCCTGCGGCTGGGCATTGATTCGCTTATGGCCATGCAGTTACGCAGCCATCTGCTTAAAGAGTACGCTGCAGAAATGACCCTATCAGAAATTCTGGCAGCCCCTTCGCTGGAGTGGCTGCGCTCGCAAATCGGTTCCGGAGGACAGAGTACCTCCGGAGCCGGCACCACGGCAGCCCTGCGGCACGACCCTGCAAACCGGTTCGCCGAATTTCCCCTGACAGAAGTTCAGAAAGCATACTGGATGGGACAAAATCCGGATATGCCACTGGGGGGGACATCGTGCCACGTATATGCCGAGGTGGATGTAAATAATCTGGACATAGCGCGTTTTGAGTCTGCCATACGTCTGCTCATAAAGCGCCACGACATGCTGCGGGCGAGAATACAGAAAGACGGAACCCAACGAGTACTGCCTGAAGTTCCGCCCTTTACGCTGCGTATCGACAGCCCCTCTTCAGAGCAGGAACTTGATGATCTGCTGAGGCACAAAAGGCACAAGCTGTCACAGGGGCTGCCGCAGGAAGCTGACGGCGCGCTGTTTTTCCTCTCCGCCACCAAAAAAGATACCGACGGACTGCGCATCCATGTGGTCTTCGATATGCTTGCCGGTGACGGACACAGCTTCATGATTCTGCTTGACGAGCTGGAACAGTTGTATGCAGGCAACACACCTCCAGCACCCATGCCGGAAATAACTTTCAGAGACTATGTGGCGTACAGCCGCAGCAGTGCAGAAACAAAAAACATTGCCGCAGCGCAGGAATACTGGAACCGGAGACTGCCGGAACTGCCTGCAGGCCCCGAACTGCCGTTGGTGACAGACCCTGCCGCCATATCCTATCCCCGCTTCGTCCGGCATAAAGGAAAGCTCTCCGCCGGTGCCTGGCAGACATTATGCGACAAGGCGTCTTCATACGGACTTACACCATCGGCAACGTTACTGGCGGCTTTCAGCAGGGTGCTCGGTGTCTGGAGCAGCACCAAACACTTCTGCCTCAACCTGACCCTGTTCAACCGCCCTGAAGAAATGCCCGACCTGCGCAATGTTGTCGGCGACTTCACAACACTGCTTCTGCTCGAAACCCATAACGCGCAGGCTCTGCCATTCATCCGGCACGCCGATGCAGTTCAGCGCAGGCTGATGACGGACCTTGAACACAGGGAAGTCTCCACGCTGAACCTTATCCATGAGCTGAGAAAGCAGCATGACGGTAAAGCGCTGTTAACCCCCGTTGTCTTCACCAGCCTGCTGCCTCTGACAAGATCAGGCGGGCGCAGGGGCTTTTCTCCCCGCGGTGCCGACGCCCGCGTAGAGTTCTGCATATCCCAGACACCGCAGGTTTACCTTGATCATCAGGTATATGAAGAAAAGGGAGAGCTCCGTTTCAACTGGGACATAGTGGACGGCATTTTCCCTCAGGGCATGATAGAATCCATGCTGCAGGCCTATATAAACCTGCTGGAAACACTGGCAGCCACAACGCAAGCATGGGAGCAGGATTTTTCAGCCGAAGCATTGCTGCCGCCCCTGTTCATGCAGCGCATCCGCGAACTCAACACGCCGCAAGACGGACATTCAGACGACACGCTGCTCTCGCTGTTTGAAAAAACCGTGGCCGGCACTCCGGATGCGGTGGCCGTACAAACAACACAGCTTACACTGACCTATGCACAGCTCTCGGGATATGCGGACGCAATAGCTTCCATCCTGCACCGCAACGGTGTTGCGGCCGGTGCACCTGTAGCCGTCATCATGAAAAAAGGATGGGAACAGATTGCGGCGGTTCTGGGCATTGTCAGGGCCGGTGCGGCCTTTCTGCCTGTCAATACAAGCCAGCCCTCAAGCCGCCTTGCCGCAATTCTGCAGCAGGCGCAGGCGCAAATGGCACTGGTTCAGAAAGACTACAACGCTCCTGCAGACTGGCCTCAGCATATAGACAGGATAGAGGTATCGGCCGGACTGTGCAAAGCGGGCGGCAGCGGTCCCTTTGTACCGCCCGCCCCGTCCGACCTCGCCTATGTCATTTTCACCTCCGGCTCCACCGGCACCCCCAAGGGGGTCATGCAGGACCACGCCAGCGTTGTGAACACCATCACCGCGGTAAACAGCGGATATGGCATCACCTCCGAAGACGTCGTTTTCGGAGTCTCCAATCTGGACTTCGACCTTGCGGTATATGACATATTCGGCACCTTTGCCGCCGGAGGCACGCTGGTGCTGCCGGATGCGGAACAGCGCAAGGAACCTGCACACTGGCTTGAACTGATTGAACGTTTCGGCATCAGTGTATGGAACTCCACACCGCCCCTTATGCAGATGCTGACAACATACGCGGAAGCCGCCCCCCGGAGCTTGCCGCAGATAAACACGGTAATGCTGAGCGGGGACTGGATTCCCGTACCGCTGCCTGCGGCCATACACGCGCTGTTTCCTCTGGCCCGCATTTTCAGCATGGGAGGCGCCACAGAAGCGGCAATATGGTCCGTCAAATATGATACTGCGCAGCTGCCGCAGGGCAGCCGTACTGTTCCTTACGGAACGCCCCTGCCCAACCAGAAACTGATGGTTCTGGACGAACAGCTTGAAATTGCTCCGGCATGGGTGACAGGCGAACTGCACATAGGCGGCAAAGGGCTTGCTCTGGGGTATCTGAATGATCCGGAAAAGACTGCCGCCCAGTTTATCAGGCATCCGCGCACAGGAGAAAGGCTGTACAAGACCGGCGATCTGGGGCGCTACCTTCCCGACGGCACCATAGAATTCATTGGACGCAAGGACGCGCAAGTCAAAATACGCGGACACAGGGTCGAACCGGGAGAAATAGAACACTGCCTGTTGCGGCATCCCGCTGTCCATAAAGCTGCCGTAATCGCAGTGGGTGACGCAGGCAAACCACGATCGCTGGCAGCGTTTGTCGTGACAACGGCCCACGATGAGCTGCGTGCGTTTTTACGGAGCAACCTGCCGGAACATATGGTTCCTTCACAGATAATCGCCGTACCTGCTCTGCCGCTTACAGAAAACGGCAAACTGGACCGCAAGGCTCTGCAACGGATGATTCCGGCCAGAGAAGACCGCAATGCGGCAACGGCAGGCCCTGAACAGCAGCTTCTCGGCAGCATATGGGCCGCTGTACTTGGGCAGCAGACGGATATGGACACAAGCTTTTTTGAAGCGGGCGGGGATTCTCTGCTCGCAACACGGGTCATGGCGGATATACGCCGGCAAGCCGGCATAGAAATAAGCCTGAACACACTGTTCATGCACCCCACAATCAGAGAACTGGCCCATGTGATAGCTGAAAAGCGCGCTGAAAAAGAACAAGGCCCGGATGAGCAGCGGATGCTTACGGCAGACAGTGAAAACCGTTATGAGCCATTCCCCCTGACTGCGGTGCAGCATGCCTACTGGCTGGGCCGGAACGCTTCTTTTGAACTGGGCAACGTGGCAGCCCACTTCTATTACGAAATCGACGCCACCGGTCTGGATATCGCACGGCTGTCAGCCGCATGGAACATGGTCATCAGCCGTCATGACATGCTGCGCACCATCATTCACGACAACGGTACACAGCAGGTACTGCAAACAACCGGTGTCTACAGCTTTCCTGCAACTGATTTAAGAAAGAGCGACAGCCAGACCATAGACCGGCACCTTGAAAAAGTCCGGCAGGAAATGTCCTGCCAGATGCTGGATACCAGCCGCTGGCCGCTTTTTGACATCCGCATCACCATGATGCCCGAAGACCGGTTCCGGTTGCACATTGACATTGACAACACCATCGCTGATGCGTGGAGCCTTTTCACCGTACTGAGAGAATGGGCAGACCTGTACGCCGATCCGGAAAAAAACCTGCCTCTGGCTGCAATAGGCTTCAGAGACATAGTGCTGGCTTCGCAGGCGATTACTGACACCCAGGCCCGCAACGCAGATAAACAGTACTGGCTGGAAAGACTGAAAACTCTTCCTCTGGCGCCCGAACTGCCACTTGCCGCTGATCCTTCTTCAATAGAAAAGCCCGTTTTTTCGCGCCTTAGCGACCGCCTTGCCCCGGCAAGATGGAAAAAACTGCAACAGCAGGCACAGAAGCACAATGTAACCCCCTCTGCCCTGCTCATGTGCGCATTCGGCACAGTGCTGCGCCGCTGGAGCAAGGAAGACGCATTTTCCATCAATGTGACGTTGTTCAACAGACCGTCAGTACATCCTGACATCGAAAAAGTTGTCGGGGACTTCACCTCGCTGACACTACTGGAAATGCCCGATACACGGGAAAACTTTGCCCGCACGGCACAGGCGCTGCAGCAGCAGCTGTGGACAGACATGGACCACAGCCGGTTCGACGGTGTGGAGGTAATGCGCCATCTTGCCCAGCAGCATAATCTGGGCGGCAAAGCAGTCATGCCGGTAGTGTTCACCAGCGCTCTTATGGGGTCTGCAGGGCAGGATGCCTCTGTGCTGACCAGTCTGGGAGACATGGTTTACAGCATTTTCCAGACACCGCAGGTGTGGCTTGACCATCAGGTGTATGAACACCACGGAGAACTGGTACTCAACTGGGATTCCATTGACGGACTTTTTCCGGCCGGGGTCATGCAGGACATGTTTACAAGCTACATCGGCCTGCTGAACAGCCTTGCCGACCGACAGGAGAATTGGGGTTCTGCGGAACTTGCGTTGCCGCCGGAACAGGTCAGGCGCAGAAAGCACATGAACGATACCACGGAAAAGGTTTTGCCGGTCACGCTGCATGCCCTGTTTGAAAAAAGCGCACAGAAACACGGACAGCGCCCTGCCATCAAGGCGCATGACCGCACCCTGACATATGCCGAGCTTGACCGCGAATCGGCAGCCGTTGCGGCGCTGCTGAAAGCCAGAGGAACCGGCCCGGGGGATATTATCGCTGTCTGCATGGAAAAAGGATGGCGGCAAAGTGTCGCAATACTGGGCACAATCCGTGCAGGAGCTGCGTATCTGCCCATAGCCATGCCGCATCCGGCAAAACGCCTTGAGGCCATTCTCTGCGATGCGGGCGTAAAAGCAGTGCTTACCCGGCAGGAGCTGCAGGCAACGGCTGGCTTTGAAGCTGCTCCGGTACTGTGCCTGGAAGAGGCTGATATTTTTTCCGGAGAAAATGCCCCGCCGGCTGCGGAGTTATCTGCTGCGGCAACCGCCTACGTCATTTACACCTCAGGCTCCACAGGCCTTCCCAAAGGTGTGGTGTGCAGCCATCAGGCTGCCGCCAATACCATTCTGGACATCAATGCCCGTTTCGGCGTGTCAGAAACCGATACCGTTCTGGGTATTTCGGGTGCCGGGTTCGACCTGTCAGTTTACGACATGTTCGGCGCGTGGGCAGCGGGCGCTGCCGTGGCACTGCCCGATCAGGCCTGCGGCAACGACCCGGCAGCATGGTATGAATGCATCATCCGGACAACGGCCACCATCTGGAATTCCGCCCCTGCCCTGATGCAGATGCTGCTGTCGCATGTGACAGGCACAGCAAAAGCATTTCCTGCAAGCGTCCGCCTGACGCTGTTAAGCGGCGACTGGATATCACGCCGTATGGCGGCAGACCTGCGCAGTACGGCTCCGGACATGACTCTTGCCAGTCTGGGCGGCGCGACGGAAGCCGCCATCTGGTCGGTGCTGCACGTCATAAAAGATGTCGATTTCAGCCTCCATGCCATCCCGTACGGTACCCCCATGACCAACCAGCAGATGCACGTGCTGAATGCCGCACTGGAACCTTGCCCCGAGTGGGTGCCGGGACAACTGTACATCGGCGGCAGGGGACTGGCGGAAGGTTATCTTAACGACCGGCATAAAACGCAGGCGGCATTCATCACCCATCCTGCAACGGGAGAACGTCTGTATAAAACCGGAGACCTTGCCCGTGTAAGACCTGAAGGATTCATAGAATTTCTCGGAAGAGAAGACCAGCAGGTCAAAATAAGGGGGCACAGGGTTGAACTGGGTGAAATTGAAAACGCGCTCACACTCCATCCGCAAATTAAAGAGGCGCTGATCACGCTGCACGGCGAATCCATATCCGGCAAGCGCCTGCTTGCCTACCTGACAGTACAGCAGCAGCCACCTGCAGCAGAAGAACTGCGGGACCATCTGGCTCAGGTTCTGCCTCGTTTCATGATTCCGGACCATTTCTTTTTTCTTACGGAATTCCCTGTGACCGCCAACGGCAAGATTGACCACAAGGCTCTTCCGCTTCCTTCCGAAGAGCAGGCTACGCATGCCGTACAGACCGGCGGCAGCGATCTGGTGCAGGCGCTGCAGGGCTATCTGGCTGCGGCTCTGGAATCACAGGCGGTGCTCCCTGATGCGAACTTCTTTGATATGGGCGTCAGTTCCTTTCATCTGGTGCAGGTACAAAACGACATCCGGAACCATCTGGGCAAAGAAGTCCAGATCATGGATTTCTTTATGTACCCGACAATTACGGAATTTGCCGCCTTTCTGGAGCAGGACATCTCCGCAGTACATACGGAGCAGTCCGCATCCGCTGCCGCCGCCTCAGAAAAATCGCCGCGAAGACGTCAGGGGAAACGCCGGAACACAAGGTAGCCAGTTCCCTGCCGGACGGGAAGGAAAGCCCCCCGCCGCTTTCCTTCCCGGATTCAGGCTCTGCACACATTTTCCCAAGAACAGAAAGGAATATTATGTCTTCTGAATACATTGCAGAAAGAATTGCCGTAATCGGAATGTCCTGCCGCTTTCCCGGAGCATCTTCTCCCGACGCCTTCTGGCACAACATCCTGCTCGGCACCGAGTCACGTTCCGAGTTTACCGGAAGTGACCTTCTTGATGCCGGAATTACCGAAAAGTCCCTGAAAGACAAAAACTATATTTCTTCAGGCTGCATAATCGACGACAGCGATGTGGAAACATTTGATCCCGCTTACTTTGCCATATCCCATACCGAAGCAGAGGTAATGGATCCTCAGCAGCGGCTTTTTTTGAAATGCGCAGTGGAAGCGATGGAAAATGCCGGCTACCACGGCCGGGATGGCTTGCGCACAGGTGTTTATGCCGGATCACGCACCAGCACCTATATTCACGGTTTTTGCGGCAACCCCTATCTGCAGTCCGGCACGGGTGAGGGGTTTCAGATTCTCGTGGGCAATGACAAAGACTACCTTGCCAACCGGGTGGCATATAAGCTCAATCTCAAAGGGCCTGCCGTAGTTGTCCAGTCTGCCTGCTCCACATCACTGCTGGCAATTCATCTTGCCTGCGAAGCTCTGCGCAGCGGCGAGTGCGACATGGCCCTTGCGGGCGGCGTTGCGCTGATGATTCCGCAGCGCATGGGCTTTGAACATCAGGAAGGAATGATCCTGTCACCGCAAGGGCATTGCAGACCCTTCTGCGCAGATGCGGACGGCACTGTTTTCGGCAACGGTGCCGGTATTGTCGTCCTGAAACGTCTGGAAGACGCTCTGCGTGACAGCGACCACATAGAGGCAGTCATTGCAGGCTCAGCAGCCAACAATGACGGTGCAGCCAAGGCAGGCTATACAGTACCCAGCCACGAAGGACAAACAAGAGTCATAGAAGACGCACTGGCATACTCCGGCGTGGAAGCTGCAAGCATAGGGCTTATCGAGGCCCACGGCACCGGCACCCCGCTTGGCGACCCCATTGAAATAGCCGCGCTCTCCTCTGTCTATGCAGACAGAACAACCCGTAAGGAATTTTGCGCCGTAAGCTCCATCAAGGCGAACATAGGACATCTGGACGCGGCAGCTGGCGTTGCAAGCTTCATTAAAGCCGTCCTGTGCGTCAAACATGCCCGGATTCCTCCCGCTGCAAACTTCACCACCCTCAATCCGCGGATAAAACTGGACGGATCACCTTTTTACATCCCTCGCCGGGCGGCGCAGTGGAATCGCACGGCAACACCGCGGCGGGCAGGAATAAGCTCGTTCGGCATAGGTGGAACCAATGTGCACATGTACATTGAAGAGCCGCCCTTACAGCCGGCAATGCCGGATACAGGCAGCAATCCTGTTCTGCTGACAGTATCCGGCAATGATGCCGCTGCGTTGCAACGCAATCTCATACGTTGGGCAGACTATGTTGTTCAGGAACATACAACACAGGACTGGCGGCTGGCAGATGCATGCTATACCGCGGCCACGGGAAGAAAACACTGCCGGTACCGTTATGCTGTAACAGCCTGCACTGCGCAGGAAATGCATACGCACCTGCGTAATGCAGCGCAAAGCAGCATGTTCCGGCAGACCGGCGGAGGGCTGAAAACAGCGTTTGCCTTTACCGGACAGGGCACCCAGTACACAGGTATGGGGCAAAAAGCATACAGCACATACCCCGTGTTCAAAGAGGCTTTGGATACATGCGCTGATATTCTGGCCGATACCCTCGACTATCCCCTGCCTGAAATTCTCTTCAACCCTGCCTGCAAGGACCTCCTCTGCCAGACGCGCTACGCGCAGCCCGCACTTTTTGCTCTGGAATACGCGCTGGCTACTCTGCTCCGGTCGTGGGGAATAACTCCTGCCGCAGTGATAGGCCACAGTGTCGGAGAATATGTGGCCGCAGTCGTAGGCGGTATTTTTTCTCTTCAGGACGGTCTGGCGATAATAGCCAAACGCGGCGAACTGCTGCAAAACCTTGCTGGCGGAACCGGCATGACCGCAGTCCGGCTGCAAGAGGATCAGCTTGAAAAACTTATAAAAAAAATGGGCCTGCCTCTGGATATCGCAGCTGTGAATGCCGATTCCGGCACCGTGGTTGCCGGCACGTCAGAAGCCCTTGCACTGCTGCACGCCGAACTTGGCAGACAGAATACAGCCCACACGCCTTTGAAAGTTTCCCACGCGTTTCACTCACGCCATACCGAACCGGCAATGGACCCGTTCGCAACGTTCCTGCAGGGCTTTTCCATCAGCCCCCCTGCAATGGATTTCATATCCAACCTGACGGGAAAAAAAGAGAATTCCGCAGTGCAGTCCCCGGAATACTGGGCTTCCCACATCCGGAATACTGTCAGGTTCAAAGACGGGGTCCGCTGCCTGCAGGAGTGCGGCATCACAACCGTTATAGAAATCGGCCCCGCAGAAGTGCTCTCAACACTGGCGCAGTTCAACGCAGACGCAACGGAAGAAACCCCGCGCAACCGGCAGATGCCGCTATGGATTCCTTCTTTGCGCAGGGGAATTGATGATGAGCAGAGCCTGCTTGACATGCTTGGCCGCATATACCAGCAGGGCCACAATCCGGACTGGCACGCTGTATTTGCACACCGTCCGCACCGGCGTATTCCCGCACCGGTGTATTCATTCAGCACCGAACGGTTCTGGCGCGGCAAAACACACGCCCGCATCAGGCACACGCTCCTGCGCGGACTGAGCTCGTCGCAAAAGCCGGACAGCTCTATCCGGGATATCGATATCAGGCGCTGGTCCGCCGCCTCTGAAGAGCTGGCAGCACTGTACTGCCGGAAAGCACTCCATGAACTGGACCAGCAAGCTCATCCCCCTGCTTCCGGATATTCTGAGCTTATAACCTCACTCCGTAAGCATCTGTCAGAAAAACATGCAGACATGCTCCCTGCAGGCGATATCACCATCGGACATCTGGAACAGAAAGAAAGGCAACTTGCAGAAGAATTCCCTCAGGCGCACGTCCTTCTTGCTTTTTTAAAACAGCGGGGAAGAACATTAAAGGACGTGCTCAGCGGACGCTGCAGGCCGGAACAGGCTGTTCTGGAAATGGGAGACACCGCGGAGTTCATGCAGCAGCTGCACGCCACACCTTTTTTCCGCTTTTACAATGAACAGTTGCAGAATGCCGTCAGCACCATCATTGCCGACACCTCTCACGGCAGCAAAGCGATCAGAATTCTGGAAGCAGGCGCTCTGACAGGTGGAGCATCGGCGTATCTTGCCCGTACCCTGAAAGAAAACATTGCATTTTCCATAGCGGAAGCTTCCGCGCACGCCGGAGCACTGGCCAAACGCAACATGCCTCAGCAGACCCGGGTGCTTGTTGCAGACATCTTTTCATCCCCTTGTCCGCAACAACACGGCCTATATGACATTATTATCGCCGCAAACCAGCTGCACGGTACTCCGGATGCAGAACTGGCCCTGCGCAATGCTGCTTCTTATCTGCTTCAGGGCGGGATACTGCTCTTCAGAGAGACATACAGACCGACACTGGTCACGCTTATGGCTTTCGGTCCGCTTTTGCCTGTACGGAAAGATACGGTCCTGCGCCCCCGCTCCGCGTATTTGTCTGACGGACAGTGGATTGAGCTGTGCACACGGTGCGGCTTCAGCCACGCAGTCAAACTGTTTGCCGGACATGAAGAAAACAGCATTTTGGGAGAAATAACGCTGGCGGCACAACGCGCAGAGAACAATCCCGGCGGCACATGGGCATTTGAAAACGACCTCTCCGGTTCTGCCGCACGCACTGACAGCATAACAGAAAAAAACAGCGGGCAGCCTTACGGCGTCTATACCGCCGAATGGATTCATGCGGGAAAGACAGATTCCGCCGGCAGCACTGCGGGCGTAACGTGGAGCGTCTACCCGCACCCGTCCGCATCACCTTTTGCTGAAAGCATCATTGCTCAGCTGCGCGCAGCCGGAGCGCCGTTCAGCATCCGCTTTGATGAGGCTGACACCCCCCTGCCGCCGGATAACATACTTTTTATTCCCGCAGAGCGGACAAGCGCGGACAGCAGCGAAGCCGATACAGCGGGACATGAAACCGGACGCTTTATTGCGCTGCTGCAACGCCACAGCAAAACCGCACGCCGGATACTGCTTTTGTGCCCGGCAGGCACCGATGCCATGCCGACTCCCACAGGTGCCGCACTGCAGGCTCTTGCAGAAACAGCGGCAGCAGAACACCCCGGAATAGAAATATCTGTACGCCATTGTAGCGCGGCAACATGCGCACGCCAGCTGCAGGCCGTGCTGACAGAAAACATGCGCGAGCCTGTCGTCATCACGGAAACAGGGGAGCTGCGCGTACGCCGGATACGGCGCACACAGCTTCCCCACGGACAACCCGGCATACAGATTGGCACCGCAGCAACATGCCTTATCACAGGAGGTCTGGGCGGGCTGGGGTTGCAGCTTGCCGGCTGGCTGATACAGCGCGGAGCACGCTCTGTTGTTCTGACGGGCAGAAACGCCCCTTCGCCGGAAGCAGATGAAAAAATCCGTGCATGGGTCAGGCAGGGAGTCCACATATCCACGGCAGCGGCGGATATTACCACTGAAGCAGGCTGGAGCCGCATTGAAACCGTACTGCGGGAACACCCCGAGGTAACGTATGTATTTCATGCAGCGGGAATTGCCAGCCAGAAGCCCGTCAACACACTGGAACAGCATGAACTGCAGGCAACGCTGGCAGCCAAGACATCAGGGACAGAACGTGTTCTTGCCTTCTGCAGCAGACACAATGCACATGCTGTTCTGTTCTCATCTATAGCCACCATGTGGACTACTTCCGGATTCGGTGCCTATGCGGCAGCCAACGCGTTTATGGACGCTCTGGCAATGCGGCAAAAAGTAACCGTGCTCAACTGGGGCGGCTTTTCCGATGCCGGTATGATAGCCGGCAGCAAAACGCTGCTGGACGGGCAACGCTCCATGGGGCTCTTTCCGCTTGTATGCGCAAGGGCTTTCGATACTCTTGATCTTGTACTGGCAAATGACATTCACCATGCCGCAGTCATTGATGCAGACTGGAAAAAATTCTTTGCCTCCCTGCAAACCGTACCTGCAGTTTTCACAGAACTGCACCCCTGCGGTGCCGAAAGCAGCCCCGCGGAAAAAACGCAACACAACTCCGGCATACAGGAGCGGGGCTACGACATCACAACAATGTCTCATGCTCAGCGGATAACAGCAATTTCCGGCTGGCTGCACAACAACATTTCGGCGACACTGCGCATTGCTCCGGAAAAACTGACAAGTGACACTGATCTTCTCACTGTGGGGCTTGATTCTCTGCTGTTCCTCAGCCTTTCGCAGCAGCTCGAAAAGGAACTGGGGCTCAAGCTTTCTCCCGGTCGTATATTTGAAATGCCGACCATAGCAGAGCTTGCCGAATTTCTAGCCGGTGTGGAAGACAATGCAGAAGGACAAAAAAATACCAGAGCAGAAACACAGACCACCGGCAGCACCTGCGCCATCACACCGCAACCGCACCTGCGGCATGAACCGTTTCCCCTTACAGACATTCAGCATGCCTACTGGATAGGCAGGACCGGCGCTTTTGAACTGGGTGGTATTGCCTGCCAGAGTTATGCCGAATTTAACGCCGCGGATCTTGACCCTGTGCGTTATGAAGAAGCCTGGAACAGGCTGATTGCAAGGCACGACATGCTGCGCGCGGTATTCATGCCGGACGGGACCCAGAAAATACTGGCGGAAGTTCCCCGCCTGACCATCCCTGTAAAAGAGCTGGCAGACCTGCCGGCTGCCGAACAGCAGAAACAGCTGCTTGCAATGCGTGAGTCTCTCTCGTCCATAACGCTTGATCCGGAGTCATGGCCGCTCTTTCATGTTGAAATTTCCCATACAGGGCAGGGCCGTTACCGCATACATATGATCCTCGATCTGCTCATCGTGGACGTTTTCAGCGGCATGCTGCTGATACGCGAGCTGCAGCACCTGTACGACGCTCCTGACACTGCCCTGCCTCCGCTCGAGCTTTCATTCCGCGACTATGTCATGGCGGAAATGGCATACAGAAAAAGCACCCGGTGGCAGCAGGCGCAGGATTACTGGATGCAGCGGCTGGACACTCTGCCGCCGGCACCGGACCTGCCGCTTGCCCGACAGATCAGCGATATAGAGCGCCCCCGCTTTTTCCGCAGACAGTACAGACTCGGCAAAGAACGCTGGAGCGCCATCAAGGGAGCTGCAGCCGCTAAAGGGATCACGCCTTCAAGTGTGCTGCTGGCAGGCTATGCCGAGGTGCTGGCGCAATGGAGTGCCTCCGCCCGCTTCACGCTGAACGTCACCCTCTTCAACCGCAAGCAGTTCCACAAACAGATCAATGAAATCATCGGAGACTTCACCTCCACCACTCTTTTGGAAATAGACATCACCCGGCAGTCCGGCTTTGCGGAACGGGCTGAAAGCCTGCAAAAACAGCTGTGGAAGGACCTTGAACACAGGGATTTCAGCGGAGTGCGCCTGCTGCGCGAGCTTGCACGCAAAGGCAGCCTGCGGCTGGGGGCTGCCATGCCCGTGGTATTTACTGCAAACATAACCAGCCAGAGCACACAGGAAAAAGCCGTGCTCGACACCCTGCATTTCCAGAGCACCCAGACCCCGCAGGTGTGGCTGGACAATCAGGTATATGAGGAAGAAGGCAACCTGCTTGTTTACTGGGATGTTGTTGATGACCTGTTTCCGGACGGCATGGTGGACGACATGTTCACAGCATATTGCTCCATTATCGATACTCTTGCCTCGGAATCCTGCAAGAGCGCGTGGGATGCGCCTGTACCGCAGCTGACACCCGGGGCGCAGCTTGCCGTGCGCAACAGGCGGAACTATCCCGTTCACCCCTGCTGCCACGACCTGCTGCACACCGCCCTTGAAGTACAGGCGGCAGCTGCCCCCCGTAAAACAGCCATCATCTGCCAGAACAGACACATCAGCTATGCACAGCTATGGCGTCAGGCCGCAGCGCTCCGCAATCAGCTTGCGGATGCAGGTATACGTTCCGGCACTCCGGTGCCTGTCCTGCTGCCCAAAAGCTGGCAACAGATCGCGGCCGTACTGGGCATACTGCAGGCAGGCGGCGCATACGTCCCGCTGGATGTCGAATACCCCGACGGCAGAATACGACACCTGATCAGCGAGCTGAAAACCGGCGTCGTTGTCACTGATGCAGCAAACAGCGCCCGGATCGAAAAAAGCGCCGGCCGGACCATTCTGGTCATGGAGCACCTTGAACCTGTGGCAGACCAGCCTGAGGTGTCAGCTTCACGCAGCACTCCGGATGATCTTGCCTACATAATTTACACATCAGGCTCCACGGGTACTCCCAAAGGGGTGATGACAAGCCACAAAGGCGCCGTCAACACCGTTCGGGATATAAACAGGCGCCTCGCGGTGACGGCTAAAGACAATGTTGCGGGACTAGCCAATCTGAACTTTGACCTTTCGGTCTATGACATTTTCGGTGTTCTGGGATGCGGAGGCAGCCTTGTACTGCCGGACATCCGGGACATGAAAAATCCCGCTTCATGGATCGATATGATTGAACAGGAACGCATCACCCTGTGGAACTCTGTGCCCACATTAATGCAGATGCTGCTGGAATACCTGCCAAACGGCCTTGAAGGACGCCTGCAGACGCTGCGCTGCATCATGCTGAGCGGAGACTGGATTCCGATACAGCTTGCAAAAGAAATCAAATCACGCCTTCCCCTCGCTGCGCTGTTCAGTCTCGGCGGCGCTACCGAAGCCTCCATCTGGTCTGTGATACATGCAGTCGAACAGATCCCCCCGCACTGGAACAGCGTTCCGTACGGGCGTGCAATGGATAACCAGACGGTTCAGGTTCTTGATCATCTGCTGCGCGAACGTCCGGACAATGTCACCGGCGGCATATATCTGGGCGGAACAGGACTGGCAGAGGGCTACTGGAACGCACCGGAAAAAACAGAGCGCAGTTTTATAACCCACCCCGCTGACGGCAGACGCCTTTACCGGACAGGCGATCTGGGCCGTTACCTGCCCGACGGCAGCATTGAAATTCTGGGACGCGAGGATTTTCAGTTAAAAATATCAGGCTACCGCATTGAACCGGGAGAAATTGAAGCGCAGCTCAACAGTCATCCTGCTGTTTCGCAGAGTATCGTTTCCGCAATTACTGACAATTCCGGAAAAAAAGTCTTGTGTGCGCACTGGGCAGGTAAAAAAGACACCTCGCCCGAAGAGCTGGCACTTTTTATCTCGGAAACACTTCCACACTATATGGTGCCCAAAATATTTGTGCATGTGACTGCTTTTCCTCTGAACGCCAACGGAAAAGTAGACCGCAGTGCACTGCACGTGCCGCAAGAACACTATGCAGTACCGGAGCGGACTGCCACCTTCTCTGCCGCGGAGCAGCTGGTGGCGCAAGCCATGACAGAAGTGCTTGCCGTACAGCCTGCCGGTCCGGAAGCTGACTTCTTTGACATGGGCGGAGACTCGCTGCTGGCCATCAGGCTTATCAACAGTCTGAAAAAGAAAACCGGCATATCTGTCTCTGTTCCGGAATTTTTTCAGGATTCAACCATAAAGGCCGTGGCAGAAAAAATCGCCGCACATGGCAATACCGGCACAGGCAGCAGAGCGGAAACATGCCTGACAGCACCGGCAGGACAACAGAACGGCCCTTCCGTATATCTGGTGCATGAAGGGTCAGGCACGCATATGCGGTTGCGTGAACTGCATATGCAGCTGAGCAGGCGTTGCAAAGTAACCGGCATTATCCTGCCGCAGCACCTTCCGGCAGGGGTCAGCGCCCGCAAGCCTGATACACTTGCAAACTACTATGCTGACGCCATTGCCGCATCAGGCGAAAAAGGCCCCTGCCTGGTTGCAGGATACTGCATCGGCGGATTTCTCGCTCCCCTCATATCCCGCCGCCTGCAATACCATGGCATTGCAACTTTCCAGCCGGTGGTCATTGATCCGCTGCCCGCCAAACCGCTGCTGACCAGAGACCCTGTTGCCCTGCTCTACTGGGCGGCATCCTACTTCAAAATTCCGCCGGAAACACTCGGACTGAATTTTATCACGCTGGATGTTCTGGAACAGATACAAAACAATACACTGGAAAAGAACCACCCCGCCGGCAGTGTATATCATTCCCTGGCAGGTCTTTCGCAACAGGAAGCCGCAGCAAAACTGTTCAGCAGTCTCAATGGCAATGCAGACAGTTTTGACAACGCCACAATGGAACAGTTTTCACTGTGGGTGAACAACATCATGAATCTGCAGATGGGGACCGCAGATATCCGGTATGTTCCGCCGTTAAAAGGCATCACGGTAATCGAGGCGCAACTGCCCGAAAGTTATTCGGGAGCGGAGTTTGAAAACATCAGAGACTTCTGGACCAAATGGAGTGAAGGACCGGATTCCGTCACTGTCATTCCGCGCAGCGAAGACCATTTAGACATCATCGGACAATCAGGAAGTGCATTCATCGCCGACACAATAAAAAGCATTATGGAGCAACAGTTGTATGCAGGCTGATAAAAACAGCGTTTCCAGATGGCTTCCGGACCTTAAGGCAGAAGACGAAAACAAAGCCGGTGTGAGACTTTTTTGTTTTCCGTATGCCGGCGGAGGAGCTTCTGTCTTCAGGCACTGGCAAGTCGGATTGCCGTCACAGATACAGGTTTGCCGCGTTCAGCTGCCGGGCAGAGAGCGTCGCATGCAGGAGCCGCCGCACACAAACCTTGTACAGCTTGTCAGAGAGATGCTTGATGCTCTGCTGCCCTGCTTCGAAGAAAAACCGTTTGCTTTTTACGGCCACAGCATGGGCACCCGCATTGTTTTTGAAACAGCACTCCAGATCCGCAATCGTACGGGACTGACGCCGGTGCACATGTTCATGGCTGCCTGCGATGCCGTGGGCTTTCCGGAGCGGCCACCGGCGCACACACTTCCTGATGATCATTTTGTCGATGTAATCAGACAACTGAAAGGAACACCTGAAGAAGTGCTGGCAAATGAAGAACTGATGAATATATTCCTGCCTCTTTTACGGGCTGATTACCGCCTTAAGGAAACGTATAAGCCCGGGGAAACAGAGCCTTTTGCATGTCCCATAACAGCATTTTCGGGAGCGGACGACGCGGAAACATGTGCCGCCGGCATGCTTGCATGGAGCAGACATGGAAATGACCTGCACCTGAAGACATTCAACGGTGGTCACTTTTTTCTGCACACACATGCCGACGCCCTGTTGAGCGAAATTGGAAACAGGCTGACGCAACACGCCCCTGCAACCAGCCGGAGCACGACAATCCATGCACACCTGTAGCGGTCACAGCATGCAATGCAGGTGCAATACGGTGGCTGTGGCGCGGTCTTTATCGCCGGATATACAGGTATTCTTCAGCGATGCACGGCATAGCCGGTGGCCGGAAGACTCTTATTACAAGACACTTTCCGAGCATGAAAAAAACAGAATGGCCGCGCTGGCCACCACACAGCTCAAGGAACAATACCTTTTTGCGCATGGCGTCAAACGTCTGATTCTGGGCCGGAAAACACACTGCGCCCCCGAACGGCTTGGCTTCGGCTTTTCACGCTTCGGCAAGCCGTTTTTGGCACATCCTGCAACCTCTCTGCAATTCAACATGTCCCATTCCGGCCCCTTTTGCATGCTGGGCATCAGTGCAGAATCACAGATAGGAGTTGATATTGAAATTCACAGTCACTCAATTTCATATCACACAATAATAGAGAACTACTTTTCTCCAACAGAGATAGCCATATGGAAAAAGACAAATCCAGCAAACAGTAAAAAAGCATTTTACAGATTATGGACACTCAAGGAAGCGGTTTTCAAATGCATAGGCTCGGGCCTGCTCATTCCGCTTAACGGCATAACCATCACTCTTACAGGCGGGCATTCTGCCATTGCCCACGCAGACAACGGGCTGCCATTGCCGTTTACACTGCTTCACGGACATATACACAATACTGCTTCATGGGCTGTCGCAGTACGTAACACGTCAAAGGAGCCACATAATGTTCCAATACACTGAAAAAAGATGCAGCAAGTGCCTTCTTCAGGAAGATACTGCGCGTAATTTTTTAATTAACGATGATGGTCTGTGCAGTTTTTGTGCAAATATGACCGAAGAAGAAAAGGACTATGCAAGACTTGAAGATGTGTTCAGAAATAAAATTGAACAAATAAAAGCACAAAAAAGCAAATACGATGCCATCATTATGATGAGCGGAGGAAAAGACAGTGCTTACCTTGCATGGCTTTTAAAAGAAAAATACGGCCTGACGATGCTTGCCCTGACTATAGACAACAATTTTGAATATGAAGAGACGTTTGAAAGAGCATCTGAGCTTTGCAAGACACTCGACATTGCCCATATGCAGTTCCGTATTCCACCCAGCCTTACCAGAACATTCTACCGGTTCATCATGAGTGAACAACCGCTGAAGGAAAAAGACTTCGGGCAGTTATGCCTGTATTGCGGCAAGTACCTTCTGGATCATGGCATTGTCATGGCAGAGCAATTCGGTATTCCGGCAGTTATTGTCGGCTATAACCCCGATCAGCTTTTCGGAATGGGCAGATCCATTGAAGTTGAAACCCAGACGTTCCGCATCCGGCAACAGCAGGCGATAGCCAGAAAAATAGAATTCCAGTTTAAAAAAGCCGAAGCCCATGCAGCGCAAAACAAGCTGCATGAACTGATACCTGTTTTCAAACTGGAGCACCCCCGATGCCAGCTGATCTATCCTTTTCTTTATCTGGAATACGAGCCGCTGAAGATGATGGACACAGTCAGGCGAGAGCTGGGCTGGCGCCCCATAGAGAGCTTTTCAAAAGGCACATACATCGCGTCGGGATGCAAGCTGCTTAAGCTGATGGCTGCTCTTGCAAAAATCAACAACGTCTCAAGTTATATGGACCTTGAATTTTCGAACCAGGTGCGCACTGGCGCCCTGACAAAAGAAGCACTGGAAAAATACTATGCCTCGCTTGAAGAGGATGAATCATTTTACACCGAACTGCTTTCACAGCTCGGAATCGCAGAACCGCTGCAGAGCCTTGCGGCAATTTCGCCTGCCGGTGCAGCAGGTAACAAGGGGTAATCATGCAAATGTACAAGAAAGTAATTGTCATGACACGCGGCAATCATTTTCTGCTAGGATTCGCCGCATTTTTTGCAATTCTGGATGTCCTGTTCGAGCTCATTCCATACTTTGCAGTCTACAGCCTTGTCATTCATACCACAGAAGGAACACTTACGGAACATGCCGTCGCTGTCCATAGCGGCATTGTGCTTTGTGCAATAATACTGCGGACGTTATCGAGATGGGCAAGTGCAGTGTCGGCGCACAAGGCCGGATACAGGACACTGTATAACATACGCATCAGGCTTGCGGACCATATCGGCAAACTTCCAGGCATGTATTTCACCCGGCAGTCCACAGGCAACCTGCACAAAATAATGACGGAAGATGTCGAAAGAATAGAAAATCTTCTGTGCCATCACCTGCCGGACCTGTTTGCATCCATTGCAGCTCCGCTTTTTACCCTTGCCGTATTTTTTGCCGTCGACTGGCGGCTGGCCCTTTTTGCACTGTGCCCGCTGCTGCTGGCAGTCTTATGCCAGCGGATACTTGCCAAAGAAGCCGCAAAACACATGCACACCTATCATGCAGCCATGGGAGCAATGACAGACAGCATCATGGAGTACACACGCGGTATAACTCTTATCAAATCTTTCAACCGCACTGCACGCACATTTACACGCTTTACAGACAGCGTACACGCTGTACGCGATGTTATGATCACATGGAACAAGAACGCCAGCACGTTTTATGCACTGTTCGGCACATCGCTCATAAGCGGTATTGTTTTTGTTCTGCCTCCGGGAATATGGCTCTACTCCGGCCATGGACTGACTTTTGAGTCACTGTTCCTCTTTTTGCTGCTTGTTTCCGGCTATGCGCTGCCTCTGGACAGGTTAAGCCGCTTTGCCAGCAAATTGCGGCAGATAGAAGAAGGCGTCGGCAAAATTGATGAAGTGCTATCAACACCGCCTCTTCCTCCTTCGCGTACCAACCTGAGCCCGCGCAGCGGTGACATACAGTTCAGCAACGTCACCTTCGGCTACACACCTGATGCGCCTTTTTTCCAGAATATTTCATTTACCATCCCCTACGGCAGACTCACAGCGCTGGTCGGCCCGTCAGGAGCAGGCAAAACAACGGCAGCGCAGCTTATTGCCCGCATGCAGGACGTATGGAGCGGTTCCATTTCGCTGGGGGGGGATGACTTGCGCGACCTGAATCAGGAGCAGCTGTTCGAACACATCGCTTTTGTATTTCAGGATACGTTCCTACTGAGCGACTCGGCCATGGCCAATATCCGCGCCGCGCGCCCTGATGCATCAGACGCTGAAGTAATACACGCTGCGACCATGGCAAAAGCACATGAGTTTATTGCATCGTTGCCGCAGGGCTATGCAACACCTCTAGGTGACGGCGGTGTACCGTTGAGCGGCGGAGAAAGACAAAGAATAGCCATCGCCCGTGCGTTCCTCAAAGATGCTCCCATTGTAATTCTGGATGAAGCCACAGCGTACACAGACCCGGAAAATGAAGTTGCCATCCAGCAGGCGTTAAGCACTCTTCTGGCCCGCAAAACCGTAATTGTCATTGCACACCGGTTAAGCACCATCACTGAAGCAGACAAAATCATTGTTTTTGATAACGGCAGCGTAGCGGAAACCGGCAAACACGATTCGCTGGTTGCTAACGGCGGAGTATATTCCCGCCTCTGGGCTGCGCAGCAGGCAAGCGACCAATGGGGGTTCAACATGCCGGAGGAACAGCATGCATAACATCACAGCACGTCTTAACATATCCAATGCAAAATTTATCCGGAGCACTTTGTATGCCGTGGGTGAAGCTTTTCTTAACGGTGCACCGCTGGGGGTTATCTATGCCGTACTCATAACCCTGCTTTCACCGTCAGCGCCTTCCTTCAACGTCACCATTGCCATTGTCATGCTGCTTGCCTGCTTTACAGTACAGGCATTCTGCTCCATACGATCACACAAGCTTGTTTGTGAGTACGCCTTTGAACTGGGAAGCAGAATACGCATTGCACTGGGAGAACACTTACGCAAGCTGCCACTGGGAACAATTTTCAGCAGGGACTCCGGCCATAATGTGGAAACACTGCTGCTTGACGTCACCAATGTGGAGCTGACCGCTTCACATATTTACAACAAAATCCTCTCGTGCATAGCCGTTCCTGCCATGATTGCAGTCATAATGCTGTTCATCAACCCATTCATGGTGCTTTTACTTCTGTCAACTCTTCCGCCGGCATTGATATTCCTTTATCTGTCCCATAAAAAAATGGACATGCTTGGCGGCAGAATGCTTACCGCAAGAAAGGATAGCACGGCACGCATCATAGAGTATATTCACGGCATTCAGACATTTAAAACACTGAACATCACCGGGCGCGCTTTCAGCCGTCTTACAAACACACTGCAGCACCTGACAAGCAACAGCATCCGCTTTGAATCGTTTATCTGGCCTGTAACAGAGCTCTACGCGTTCACAGCGTCACTGGGCATAGTCTGCATTCTTTACGTGGGAGGAACGCACTTCATTGAAGGTTCGCTCCCTCTTTTTCAGTTTCTGCTCTTCATGCTTGTGGCCTTACGGTTTTACATCCCTATCAATTCAGTAGGGCCATACATCTCCACACTAAGCTATCTAAAGCACTCCGCCGACAATATCGACGCACTTCTGAGCAGCCCGGAACAGACAGGCTCCATAACCAGTTTTCCGCAGGACTTTAAAAGCATTGCATTCCGGAACGTCAGCTTTGCTCACGGCAGCAAGCAGATACTGCGTGACCTGAGCTTTACTGCAGGACAAGGCACGGTAACCGCATTGGTCGGACCGTCCGGAGCCGGCAAGACAACCATAGCCAACCTGCTGATCCGCTTCTGGGACAGGCAGTCGGGTACAATAACCATAGGCGGTACCGATACGCAGACTCTTTCGCCGGACACCATATTGCAGAATGTTTCGCTGGTCATGCAGGACGCCTACCTGTTCAACGACACTGTTCTGGAAAACCTGAAAATGGCCAGAGAAACAGCCACGGAAAGTGAAATAATGCAGGCTGTAGAAGCGGCACGCTGCAAAGACTTCATAGACAGGCTGCCCCGGGGGATACACACCTGCATAGGAGAAAACGGCGCCCTGCTCTCGGGCGGAGAACGCAAAAGGCTTTCCATCGCCCGCGCAATCCTCAGGGACGCCCCCATTCTGATTCTGGATGAAGCGACAGCAGCGCTGGACACCGAAAACGAACGACTGGTGCAGCAGGCCTTCTCAGCAGTGGGCAAGGGAAAAACCGTATTCATTATTGCCCACCGGCTTTCAACCGTGCGCAACGCGGACCAGATTCTTTTCATCGAGCAGGGCCAGATTGCCGAACAGGGAACATTTTCCGAACTGCTGAAGCTGAACGGACGCTTCGCACATTTCTGGAATCTGCAGCACGCCATAAGTCAATGGAAACTGCGGCGCAGCAACGACTGCGAAGCCTCGGCTGCCTGATGCACGACACGGGGCCAACCTCGGCTATCTTTTTGCCGCAAAAAAAGAACCGATCGCGACAGCACCCCGCAACTTACTGACATACTGAATAACTTCAAATGCCTGTACGCTGCAAGCACACTACACTACTTCCAGCTACTTGCCGGTTACCTGCCGGAACATGTTCAGAGGAGAACGGACGTATGCTTTATTATGCAAAGCAATGGGGAGGCTTCGTTGCCTTAGGCTTTCTGCTGCTTGCGACCCCGTGGGCCGCTTTGGCAGATGATGGAAAAAACTCACCTCAGACTGATAAAGAAACTCACTATCAGCTTGATACTGTCACTGTCACAGTGGAAAAACGCGAACAGAACTCTCAGGATGTGCCAGCCAGCCTTTCTGTTCTTTCTGAAACAGCCATAGAAGATGCCGGGCTGACCTCCGTTGAAGAGGCGGTTTCCTACATGCCCAACATCCACTTCATTGACTTCGGCGCCGCATTCGAACAGCGCATATTCATGCGCGGACTCGGCTCCACACATAACGCTCCGGCTGTAAACTTCAACATCGACGGCGTCACGCAGTTCCGCAGCGAATCACTGGACATGGCCCTGTACGATATTGAAAGCATAGAGGTGCTGCGCGGGCCTCAGGGCACCCTGTACGGCAGAAACAGTCTTGGCGGTGTTATCAATATTACAACCCGCAAGCCGGACAACGAACTGCGCGGGCAGATACGCACCGACTTCGGCAACTACAATCTGCAGCAGTATCAGGGTGCTGTCAGCGGGCCGGTAATCAAAGACAGTCTGTACCTCGGGCTGGCGGGCTCGTACAAAGTCCGCGACGGATTCACCAAAAACGACTTTCTCGACAACGATGTCGACAACATGGAATCGGTAGACGGCCGGGTACATCTGCGCCTTGCCCCTGCAGACAGCAACTTTGAAGCCAACCTCAAACTGTATGCCGAAGGCGACAGACACGGCACCTCTGCCCTGCAGCTTCTGGACGATGTAAAAGACAACCCTCACACCGCCAACTTCGACCATGTGTCGGATACACACAGGCAGGTGCTGGGCAGTTCGCTTTCGCTTGAATGGAAACTTGATGACGGAGTATTCACCAGCATTTCCGCTTTCCAGAAGCTGAACCTCTGGTCCGACTCCGACTTCGACTTTTCCACCGCAGACATGAACACGTTTACCAACGACAGTGAAAGCTACCAGTATTCACAGGAATTGCGGTACTCGGCCGGAACCGACAAAGATATCTTCCGCTGGACAACCGGCGTGTACGCATGGGGCAGCCAGCAGGAAGATATCTCCTCCACCACCGACGGCAAAGATATGCCGCCCATGTTCGGCTTTCCCGGCAATGCAAACCACAACAAAGCCGATCTTGAAGGTTATGGTTTTGCTCCATTCGGTCAGGCCACGGTCACCGTTTTTGACAAGCTGGACCTGACGGCAGGTATAAGGTGGGAATGGGAAAAACGTGACGGTGATTTTCACGACTATACCGAACGCGCCGACACAGGCACCACGGTGGAAAACCTGAAAGGCAGCGACAGCATCATTTCCCAGCAGTGGCTGCCCAAATTTTCGGCGGCATACCACTTTACCGATAACCTGATGGCCTATGCATCGCTGGCGTGGGGTTACCGTTCCGGCGGGTTCAACTTCATGTACGACCCTAACAATCCGGAATCCGTCAGCTTTGATCCTGAAACTTCCATAAACTATGAAGTCGGCGTCAAATCCACCTGGCTGGACAACAGACTGTACGCCAACCTGTCTGCCTACTATATCGAAATTGAAGACATGCAGGTTTCGGTGGGTATTCCCGGCAAAATGACCATGCTTGTCGACAACGCAGGTGAAGCGCATTCCCGCGGAGCCGAACTGGAAGTTGGTGTGCGCCCCTTCACAGGCATGGATATCAACGCTTCATACGGCTATACCGAAATGGAATACGACAAGTACACAGATCCTGTTAAAAACGTGGATTATTCCGGCAAGACGCCCCCGTATGTGCCCAACCATACCTACTCGCTCTCTGCCCAGTACCGCTACCCGCTTACCGATACGCTTACGCTTTTCACGCGGGGTGAAGTCATCGGCGTGGGCAAACAGTACTGGGGCAGCGACAACGCGGTAAGCGAAGACCCGTATCAGCTGCTCAATGCCAGAATCGGGGTCGAATCCGAAGACTTTGACGTATACCTGTACGGCAAAAACCTCACAGATCAGGAATACCGCAAAATCGGCTATCTGACCGGCATGGGCGCCGTCTATGCCCAGTCGGGAGATCCGCTGACCTTCGGCGTCAACCTCGTCTACCGTTTCTAGCTCCCCTTACTGCCCCGACTGTCACAGACAGTCCCCGAACAGCGGGAGGCTCTGCCTGAGAGCCTCCCGTTTCTTCTGCCGGTACGTTTGCGTCAGAATTATGCCCGATCACGATATTCCGTTCCGCACCGTTGGCGTAACTGGAATACTATATCACCCCTCAAGGAGTTTATATGTGCCTGACCCATCTGCAGGAACTGCAAAAAGCCGTTGTGACCGCCGTTAGCGGAAATCAGGAATTACTGAAACGCCTCGCCTCAATGGGACTGTGCTCCGGCACCACGGTGCGCATGCTGAAAGCACGTAAAAAAGGCCCTCTGCTGGTCGAATGCAAGGGAACATATCTGGCGCTGTCGTATGATATCGCATCCCGCATCCGTCTTGAACCTGCTCAGGCGGTGTTGTGACATGTCAGCCGGTACTCACGTAGTTGCCCTTGCAGGTCAGCCCAATACGGGAAAATCGACCATTTTCAACGCCCTGACAGGAATGTATCAGGAAGTGGGAAACTGGGCCGGAAAAACGGTCGAAAAAAGAACCGGCCAGGCAAGCAGACAGGATGGCGGCTACGCAGTGATCGATCTGCCCGGAACATACTCGCTGGATGCTCTTTCGCAGGAAGAACGTATCGCCGCTGATTTCATCAAAAACTATTCACCGGATGTCACTGTAGTTGTGGCCAGTGCGGTAAGCCCGCAAAGAACATTGCATTACGCGCTGGACGTCATCATGCTGCAAAAGCCCATGGTTCTGGTGATGAACATGGCGGATATAGCCAGAGGCAATTCGCAGCATCTCGATGTTGAAAATATCTCACAAAAAACCGGTGTACCGGTTCTGCTGCTCTCCGCCTCACGCAAGCAGGAACTCGGCCAGCTCAAGCAGGCCATCGCACAGGCCCTCAAGGTTCCTCCTGTTCCCAAGCATATCGTGCCGGAGCTTGCTTCCGGACTTCCTGAAGGACTCAATCGCAGCTTCACCGCTCTGGTACAGCAGGTCTGCGATGTTTCGGGATTTACCCGGATGCGGTCCGAAATACTTGTATGGAAAGCTATGGAAGGCGGGGAAGAAGAAAGGGACATCCTGCGCAGCACAGTGGGCGAAGATGCGGCGTGGGTACAAAATGACCTGCTTGTGCAGCCTTATGTGCAGCAGGCACGCTACGGCTGGCTGGAAGAAGCTCTGGGGACAGGCAGCACCGCACCCGCATCGTCAAAAACCGTTTCATATGACAGGTGGCTCCTGCATCCTTTTGCAGGTGCGCTCGCCATGGCAGGCATACTGCTGCTCTCCATCATCGTGGGATTCGGGCTGGGGTTCCCGCTGGCCCTCAAGATCGGGCAGACATCACAGGCACTGGAAGCAATTGCCAGTGCAGGCATTCCGCAGGATATGATTGTCACAAAGGCACTGTTCACCGGCACATGGCGCGGGGTGGGCGCGGTGCTCAGCATGCTGCCGTTCATCATGGTTTTCTACGCGGTTTTTGCCGTGCTTGAAGACATCGGCTACATGGCAAGGGCGGCGTTCATCATGGACAGGGCCATGACCCGCATAGGGCTGAACGGCAAGGTATTCATTCCTCTGCTTTTTTCCATGCCGTGCAACATTACAGGAATCATGGGCTGCAGGACCATAGACGACCAGCGCATGCGCAAACTCGCTGTTCTGCTGGTACCGCTGGTGCCCTGCGCGGCCAAACTGATAGTGCTGGTTTCTTTGGCAAGCTGGCTCTTTCCGCCTCTTCAGGCTCTTGCCGTGGTATTTTCGCTGATAAGCCTCAACATGCTTATTCTGGGGGGCTGCAGCCTTGTTTTCGGACGCTTCATTCCCCGTCAGAGCAGCATCAGCGGTCTGCTGATGGAACTGCCCCACTATCACCGGCCCAACATCCGCACCATTTCGCGTCAGGTATTCAGAAACACACTGGCTTTTCTGAAAAAAGCGTCCACATTGATTGTCAGTTTCAGTGTAATAGTCTGGTTTGTTTCATATTACCCCGGCGGCAGCATAGAAACAAGCCTGATGGGCCAGCTGGGCAAATACCTTACACCGCTGGGGGCCCCCATGGGAGCGGACTGGCGGCTGATAACCTCGCTTCTGGCTTCGTGCATCAGCAAAGAGGCGGTGCTGGCCACCATGGGCGTTATCTACAACACCCCCATCGGGGCGCTGCCCGCAACGCTCAAGGCCACAGTCAGCCCGCTTTCAGCCATTGCCTTCATGTGCGCGCAAAGTCTGTTTATTCCGTGCATTGCCACTCTGGGCATGATGTACAACGAGACAGGCTCTTACCGCACGCTTGCGGTAGTCATCAGCTATACCATTCTTCTTCCTTTCATCGTGGCCACTGCAGTTTTTCAGATAGGCAGCATGGTGGCAGCAACATACTGACGTCCGATACACATCTTCCCGCGGGCAAAACCAAACGCCGCCTGCGGGAAGATGCATAATCAGACCCCCGGGGCGGACAGCGCATAAAAGATGCTCCGTAAACGGCACACCGTATGGCATCCGCCTGCAAACATCCCAACCTGATGCTAGATGATGGGCTGACGCAAAACAGACTCTCCGGCAGGATGGAAAACAAAAAAAACGGCAACCAATCTTCTGATCGGTTGCCGTTCTGCGTTCATGGTAGCGGGGGCAGGATTTGAACCTACGACCTTCGGGTTATGAGCCCGACGAGCTACCGTGCTGCTCCACCCCGCGACATGCAGCCAGAGATGTTTCCCTGACCGAGAGGGAGTATCTAGCCCTTGCCGCGACAAGTGTCAACAAGTGATTTACATCCAATGCCGAATTGCATATGAAAGCCGAGCTATGTCTGACATTACTTTTTTCTCCGTTGTCGTTCCCGTTTTTAACGAAGAAGAAAACCTCCCTGTCCTGTACGACGAAATAAGCCGCGCTGCGGCTGTCACAGGTAAGGAGTGGGAGGTTGTCTTTGTTGATGACGGCAGCAAGGACCGCAGCCTTGATGTCATAAAGGAGCTTTCGGCAAAAAGCTCCCATGTGCGCTTCGTTGCGCTGCGAAACAATTGCGGACAATCTGCCGCATTCAGTGCGGGCTTTGAAGCTGCCCGCGGCGATGTTATTGTCACCATGGATGCAGACCTGCAGAATGACCCCGCTGATATTCCTTCCATGCTTGCGGAATACGCCCGAGGCTTTGACATGGTCATAGGATGGCGTGCCAACCGCAAAGATACCGTTGCCAAAAAAATCGCTTCGAAAATAGGCAACCGTATACGCAACTGGCTGAGCGAGGAAACCGTGCGCGATACGGGCTGCTCACTCAAAGTCATGCGCAGCAGCATGGCCAAGCGCATCCCGATGTTTACGGGCATGCACCGCTTTCTGCCCACATTGATGAAGTGCCAAGGCGCCACTGTTTCCGAAGTCAGGGTCAACCACCGTCCCAGACTGCACGGCACATCCAAATATGGCATATGGGACAGGGCAAAAACGACGTTTTTTGACCTGCTGGCCATCCGCTGGATGAAAAAGCGCTACATCTGTTACGCCATCAAAGAAAAAAACTGATCCGCCCCATGGAAACCCCGGATCTGCGGCACTGGATTCTTTTCTGGAGCGGACTTGCCGCCCAGATTCCGTTTCTGTGGTTTCTTGTACGCATTTCCTTTACGGGAAGGTATTCCAGCACATCGGCACGGCTGAAAGCCCGCTTTGCATGTGCCGTTGCAGGAGCAGCGGCCTGCTGTGTCTTTGCCGCACTGGAACAGGATCAGCTTTTATTCTGGGGACAGGCCGCGGCCATGATGTGCTACATAAAACTGGCGCAGCACCAGAGCAGAAATGAACAAAAAAAATAAAGCAGTCGCCAAAACCTTCATGATTTTTGCCGCACTGGCCGCTGTCATTTACGCGGTTCATGCCGCAGGTCTGGATACCATGTTCGATACGGCATGGGTCGATACCCATATCCGCGGACGCGGCGTGTGGGGATATGTCCTGTTTCTGCTTGTCAGCGGCGGGCTGACTGCTGTAGGCGCTCCGCGGCAGTTTGTCAGCTTTCTGGCGGGGTACGCCTTCGGTGCGCTGATGGGCACCGTATGGGGCGTGCTTGGCACCACGCTGGGCTGTGCCTTTGTTTTCGGCTGGGCCAGAGTGGCAGGACGGGGCTATGTGCTGAAAAAACACGGCAGACGTATAGAAAGACTGAATAACTTCATAGAACGCAACCCCTTCAGCATGACACTGGTCATCCGCTGCCTGCCCGTGGGCAACAACCTGCTGACCAATCTTGCCGCCGGAGTAAGCAACATCCCCGCCGCAACATTTATCGGCGGTTCGTTCATCGGCTACATACCGCAAACCCTCATTTTTGCCCTGCTGGGCAGCGGGGTGCGGGTGGACCCTGTATGGCGGACCACCATCAGCGGCCTGCTGTTTGCCGTTTCCACCCTGCTGGGCTGGATGCTGTACCGGCGTTACAGGGTAGAAAAAACACTGGACGACCCTGAAAACGGATCTGAATAGCCCGCCTGCACCAACTTGCATACTTTCCGGCTTTGCCGACAAAAAAACGCCGCCCGAGCATCTCTCAGGCGGCGTTTGTATTTTTATCCTCTGCAGGTCTGAACCGTCAAGAAGCCCGCGTACCGGCAGGAACAGGATTGGATGCCGTAAGCAACTCCATGCCGTCTTCCGTACGCAACGCCAGAATCATCCCCTGCGACTCCAACCCGCGCAGTTTGCGCGGCTTCAGGTTGGCCACAACGACCACCTGACGTCCCGTCAGCGCATCGGGAGCAAAGAATTCTTTCAAACCGGCGATGATCTGTCTGGGCTGCTCTTCGCCCAGATCGACCTCGATGCGGTACAACTTATCCGCCTTGGGATGATTTTCAACTGTCAGCACGGTGCCCACGCGCAGCTCGACCTTCTGAAAGTCTTCGAACTCGGCATACTCAACAGCAGGCACTGCCACAGGCTGTGCTTTCGGAACCGGCTGCTCGGCAGGGCGGTCTTTTTCCTTTGCCACCTCCACCCGCGGGAAAAGGCCGGAAGAAACTTCGACCTTGCCACCCGCCTGCAATGTGCCCCAGGCTTCGGCTTCATCCTGCAGCCTGGTACCGGCAGAGTCAAAGCATACATGCAGCTGACCCAGCATTGCTTCGGACGCTTCGGGCATGACAGGCCACAGATTGACAGCGACTTTCCGCATGCATTCCAGCAGCACGTACAGCACAGTGCCCAGCCGGGCCGTATCACCGGTTTTATAAAGCGTCCACGGGGCGCTGCTGTCCACATACTTGTTCAGCGCGCGCACAAGCTCCCACAATGATTCCAGCGCATTGGAAAAGCGCACGCGTTCAAACAGGCGGACATAGTTGCGGCAGGCATCCTTGGCCAGATTGATGATATCTTCATCATCCGCAGTATATGCGGCAGGAGAAGGTACCACACCGTCAAAGTACTTACCTGTCATGGAAAGCACACGGCTGAACAGGTTGCCGAGATCATTGGCCAGATCAGCATTAAGACGGGCTACCAGTGCCTCTTCGGAAAAACTGGCGTCGCTGCCGAAATGCATCTCGCGCAGCAGAAAATACCGGAAAGCACTCAGCCCGTACCGGCCGGCCATTTCAAGAGGCTCTATGACATTACCGAGCGACTTGGACATTTTGGTGTCGCGCACCAGCCAGTAACCGTGCACATTCAGGTTGTTGTACGGTTCAAACCCGGCCGCTTTAAGCATGGTGGGCCAGAACACGGCATGGGGCTTCAGAATGTCCTTGGCCACCAGATGCTGCACTCCGGGCCAGAACGTCGTAAACTCTTCTCCGTCGGGCCAGTTAAGCGCCGACACATAGTTCAGCAGCGCGTCAAACCACACGTAACACACGTAATCCGTGTCAAACGGCAGTTCCACCCCCCATGAAAGGCGGCTTTTGGGACGGGAAATGCACAGGTCTTCAAGCGCGCCGCTGTCCAGCAGCGAAAGCACTTCGTTACGATACCGCTCGGGGCGGATAAAATCGGGATTGTCCAGAATATACTGCCTCAGCCAGTCCTGATATTTGGACATTCTGAAAAAGTAGTTCTTTTCGGCAATGTATTCCGGCTTGACCTGATGCTGCGGACAAAGTCCGTTCTCCAGCTCTTTTTCGGTATAAAAACGTTCACACCCGTAACAGTAGTGCCCGCCATATTCGCCGAAATAAATATCTCCGCTGTCGTACACCTTCTGCAGGACGGCCTGTACGCATTTTTTATGCGATTCATCGGTGGTGCGGACAAAACGGTCATAGGTAATGCCCATGGAGGGCCACAGGTCACGGAAAGTGGCGCTTATGGAGTCCACATATTCCTGCGGGGTGCAGCCGTTTTTTTCTGCAGCCTGCACTATTTTATCCCCGTGTTCGTCGGTACCGGTCAGAAAAAAGGTTTTCTTGCCCAGCAGCGTATGAAAACGGCGCAGCGCATCAGCCACGATGGTCGTATATGCATGTCCCAGATGGGGCTTGGCGTTAACGTAGTAAATGGGGGTCGTGATGTAAAAAGGTTGCAACGTCTACTCCTCGTCTTTGCAACGGCGATATGATCGTTCGGGGTTAGTCGTTCTGATCGTATTCGTCGGTTCTGGTACGGCGTTTGCGTTTACGCTTGCCGCGGGTGGTCCGGCGTGATGTACCGTCGGCGCTCTTTACCTGACTTTTACGGCGTTCGGCCTGCTTGGCCGTCTTGTCATCAGCGGCAGGCTCGGAAGGTGCCGCAGACGCTGCGTCAGCAGGCTGCGGGGCAACGGCAGCCTGAGGAGCTTCAGCCGTCTGAACAGGCGCAGCAGGCTCACCCGCCGGGGCAGCTTCTTCCGGTGCGGGACGTGCCGCCTTTTCAGGCTGCGGCTGCTTCTGCGGCTGGGGAGCATCCGGCCTGTGCGGATTGATCTCACGCCAGTCATCAAGCGAAATTTCTGCTTCTTCGCCCCCCTCACGCAGCACAGTTACACTGTTGCGGAACATGTTGGCCCGCAACACTTTTGCTCCGCCTTCATCAGTCTGGTATTTTTTACCAAGCTTGGGGCAACGGCGGTGAAAATCTTCATAGTTTTCCTGCTCATAGCTCAGGCAGCACAACAGGCGTCCGCAAATGCCCGAAATTTTGGCAGGATTAAGAAAAAGATTCTGTTCTTTCGCCATCTTGATGGTGACAGGTGCAAACTTGCGCAGAAAGCGACGGCAGCAGCAGACCATACCGCAGTTGCCCACCGCACCGATCATCTGGGTTTCATGGCGTACGCCTATCTGCCGCAGCTCGATACGGGTGCGATAGTTTTTAACCAGTTCCTTGACCAGTTCACGAAAGTCTATGCGTGTGGGAGCTGTAAAATAAAAAACTATCTTGCTGCGGTCGAAAAAGACCTCCACATCCACAAGCTTCATATCCAGCCCGAGGCTGCGTATGCATTCGTTGCAATATGCCGCGGCTTCACGCTCCAGTCCGGCATTTTCTTCCGCCGCGCTCAGATCTTCTGAACCTGCCAACCTTTCCACCGGCTTCAATTCGGTGGTTTCGGCATCTTCGGGCAGGTCATCGCGCAGCGTTACCACCTCGCCCAGTCCTTCGCCCTGCTCGGTGCTGACAACAACATTGTCTCCGGGCTGCAGCTCAAGACCGGCGCGGTTAAAATAATATATCTGTCCGTATTCACGGAACTTAACGCCAACAATACTGCTCATTGAAAAAATATCCTTTGCAGCGGGCGTGCCCGCCGCCTGCGGTGCGCATGACAGGCGTTTTCACACGCCTTTTTATTTACTGTACGAAATAACCTCCTCTTTTCCGCTTTTATGAGCAAGCTGTCAATAAAGCCATTCTGTGGTTGTCAGCAGGACGATTGTGCATTATTTAACTAGCTCCGGAATAAAAATAAGTCCGGCATGTTTCCGGACGAAGACCGCTCTGAAAGGAGAACGTTCATGCTGACCAGAACCGAAGCGCTGGAGTTGCTTCGCGGTCCGGGTCCCGAGCCGCACCTTGTGCACCACGCCCTCCAGTCCGAAGCTGTCATGCGCAATGTCGCACAGCGTAAAGGCGAAGACGCAGACCTGTGGGGCCTGGTCGGACTGCTGCATGACATCGATTTTCCTCTGACCAAAGACACCCCCCAACGCCATGGCCTGGTGGCTATGGATCTGCTGGCAGAAAAACTGCCCGAATCTGCTCTGGCCGCCATACGCGCCCACAATTCAGAATGTACCGGCCATGCGCCGCAGTCCGCACTGGACTGGGCCCTGCGCTGCAGCGAAAGCGTGACCGGCCTGGTGGCCACAAACGCGCTGGTACGCCCTCAGGGTATGCAGGGCATGACACCCAAGAGCCTTAAAAAGAAAATGAAGGACAAGGCGTTTGCCGCCAGTGTCAACAGAGACAGAATACGGGAATGTGAGCAGATTGGCCTGGAGCTTGGTGATTTTCTGCAGATCGCCATTGACGCAATCAGCCCCATCGCAGCCGAAGTCGGCCTTGCCAAAGCGGGCTAGCCCAAAGGATTCGCCATGAAACTATCATTCGTTATCGTAACCCGAAACGTCAACAAGTACATCGGAAGCTGCCTCGAATCTGTTTTCGGCGCACTGGCCGACGTGTCTGCTCTGGGCGCGGAAGCCGAGATTTTTGTTGTGGATAACGCCTCTGCCGACGGCACCGCCCGCAGCGCCCGCAATGCCGGCAGCGCCGTCACTGTTATTGAAAACACCACGGACACAGGATTTGCAGCAGCAGCCAACAAAGCTCTGCGGCAAGCCACCGGTGATCTGGTATTTTTTCTTGATCCGCGTACGGAAGTACTGCCCGGCTCTCTGCGCCGCATTCTTGACCACATGGAAACACACACCGACTGTGCCATTGCCGGCGGCAAAGTGGTGGACAAAAAAGAACTCACCGTCCGCGGTGCCCGCCGTTTGCCCGGTTTTCTGACAAAATTCACCGAAGCTTTCGGCCTTGCCGCCATGGCTCCCGCCACATGCCTTAATCATGCTGCCTATGGTGGCAGACGCATGGAGCAACCCGCAGAAGTTCAAAGCGTGCCTTTCAGCTTTGCCTGCGTACGCATGGAAGCCTTCCGCTGTCTCGGCCCGCTGGACGAACGCTTTTTCGGAGGATTTGCAGATACTGATTTCTGCCGCCGCGTGCACAAAGCGCTTAATCCCGCAAGAAAAACAGCATATGTGCCTCAGGCCAGAGTCCGCCTGCTGGACGGTTTTGCCATGAAACAGGAAGTGCACGATTTTGATCTGTACGGCACGGAAGTCGTGCGCCACCGCGTGCGCAGCGAAATGATGTACGTATGGAAAAACTACTGCATTCTCACCTCTGCAGCCAATACGTTGCTTGATCTTGCAGCCCACTCTCTGCGTTTCTGTGTCAACATTCTGCCTGTGGTGGGAGACTGCACAAAAAGCCGCCATAATGCAGTGGTTATTAAAGAAACCGCACTGGCCATGATAGACACCCAGCTGGGAACACAGTATCCTGCCACTCCGTGGGAATAGCCGGTTCTCTCCCGTTTTACAAAAAGGCCGGAAGCGTTCCGGCCTTTTTTATGCGCCTGTCCGTAACAAAAAATACAGGCAGAAAGGGGCAAATCCCGCTATCGTCATGTGAGGCATCTGGAAAAGCAAACAACCATGTGATACTTTTGCCTTTGTTCATCAGCCAACCTGTATTCAGGAGGAAGCATGACTGCCACCCGTTTTGAAAGCGGTTCCATAGTTCTGGACACCACCATCCCCAATCTGGGACCGGCCAAAATTCCGTCGCCTCTGTCATACTGCCGCTTTGCCAACGAAGAGCAGGGACTCAGTCTGTTTCTTGATCACGATCAGGTTGAAGAACTGGGCGATGAAGTAGTTCCGCTCACATTCGAGCCTGCCGGCCCCCGCCGTCATGTCTACTTTGACACTTCCAAAACCAAATGCGCCATTGTCACCTCCGGCGGGCTGTGCCCCGGCATCAATGATGTCATCCGCGCCATAGTGATGGAAGCGTACCACAACTACCGCGTTCCCGCAGTGCTGGGCATCAAGTACGGGCTTGAAGGGTTCATTCCCCGCTACGGCCATGACGTGGTGGAACTGACGCCCGCCCTTGTGGGCGACATACACCAGTTCGGCGGCACCATTCTGGGTTCTTCGCGCGGGCCGCAGTCGCCGGAAGAAATAGTGGACGCTCTGGAGCGGATGAACGTCAATATTCTTTTTATGATTGGGGGCGACGGCACCATGAAGGCCGTCAGATCCATAACCGGCGAGATCAATCAGCGCAGGCTGAAAATCAGCGTGATAGGCATTCCCAAAACCATCGACAATGATATCAATTTCATCAGCCAGTCATTCGGGTTTGAAACCGCTGTGGACAAAGCCACCGAGGCTATTCAGTGCGCACACACCGAAGCTGTGGGCGCCATGAACGGCATAGGACTGGTCAAACTCATGGGGCGCGAATCGGGCTTCATTGCCGCGCAGGCGACATTGTCGCTCAAAGAAGTGAATTTTGTTCTGGTACCGGAGACTCCTTTCACCCTGCACGGTGAAGACGGTCTGCTCAATGCACTGGCCCAGCGGCTGCGCGAACGCAGCCATGCCGTCATCGTGGTGGCAGAAGGTGCCGGCCAGCATCTGCTTTCGGGTTCGCATGACACCGACGCCAGCGGCAACCCTATTCTGGGCGACATTGCAACTCTGCTGCGCACGGAAATCAAATCACACTTTGACAAACTGGGCATACCGCACACGCTTAAATACATAGACCCCAGTTATATCATCAGATCAGTCCCTGCCAATGCCAACGACAGGGTATACTGCGGTTTTCTGGGCCAAAACGCCGTACACGCCGGCATGGCCGGTAAAACAGGCATGGTTGTGGCAAAACTGATGGACAGGTATATTCATCTTCCGCTGGACCTTGTGACCAGCAAGCGGCGCAAACTCAATATCATCTCCGACTTCTGGCGTGCGGTGCTCGAATCAACAGGTCAGAGCCATCTGGCCGGTATGGTTCCGCCCGAAGCCAGAAGCTGCCCCAGAGCGTAACATGCTGCAACAGATAAAGGCGTCTGCCGGTTCCGGCAAAACGTACCGGCTTACCGGTGAATTTCTTGACCGGCTGCGCGCCGCGTCCGAAGAGTCTTCCGCCGCCTGTGCATTAGCCCCTGCGGGCGCGGCTTACTGCTGGCCTGAAATACTGGCCGTCACCTTCACCAACAAGGCCGCCACGGAAATGCAGGAACGCATTATCCGTACCCTAAAGGAACGGGCTCTGGGCATGGGCGCCAGCGGCCCCGCGGCTGACTGGCCGGCGTCCGGAGCGCGCCGCTGGGTGAACACCATGCTGCGGCGGTATTCTTCGCTCAATGTGCGCACCATAGACAGCCTGCTGCATATGCTTGTACGGCTGTGTGCTCTAGAGCTCGGCCTGCCGCCGGACTTCGAGCCGGTCTTTGACGAAGAGGAAATTTTCACCCCGCTGTACGAACGCATGCTCGAACAGGCCCGCAGCGGCTCTCATCAGCTCCGGCAACAGCTGGTGGATGCTTCGGAGTCGCTGCTGTATCACGCCGACATGCAGGGCTTTATGGCGGGCAACTCCCTGCGCGAAAGGCTGCTTCACCTTATGCGGTACCGCCTGCGCCATCCCGAGGAAGAAATGCCTTGCGTCGACGCCGCAGAGCTGAAGGCCCGCATGGCGGAACATATGCATGCACTGCAGGCATCCGCAGGTTTTCTTCTGCAGGGCATTGAACGCGAAAAACTGGCAGCCAGTGCGCACTATGTCAATTTTCTCAAAAAACTGCCGCCTCTCGGCAGTCTTTCCGTCGTTCCCGAATCAAAAATGGGAACCAAGCCGGATATTGACGACTGCCTGAACAAAAAATCAAAGGGAACCGCATCTGCAGACATGCGCCGTGCCCATGATGAACTGACCAGAGCGTACGGCTGGCTGAGCAGGGAAGGCAAACTGATGCGCCGCGCCCTGCAGCAGGCGCCGTTCATCACCCTTATCAACCTGCTTACAGAACAGGCCCAGAGCATGCTCAAGCAGGAAGGGCTGGTACCCAACGCGCTCTGGCCCGCTTATGCCCGCACCGTGCTGTCCGGCGAGGCCGGCGCGTCCGAAGCGTTCTGCCGCATGGGCACCCGCCTTACGCATCTGCTGGTGGACGAATTTCAGGATACCAGCCGGGATCAGTGGCAGGCCATCATGCCGCTGGCCACGGAATGTCTGGCCAAGGGGGGCAGCGTCACTTACGTGGGCGACGTAAAGCAGGCCATTTACAGCTGGCGCGGCGGCGATTCCGACCTGTTTGACGGCGCTCTGGAAGAACCGGAACTGCGGGCCATATGCCCCTCTCCGCGCCAGCTGCTCCTGCCGTTCAACTGGCGGAGCAGCGAAATTGTGGTGACCACCAACAACCGGCTGTTCGAGCCCCTCGGTTCCGGCCAATCAGCACTGGCTGCCGCACGCGCCATCTGCGATGACGACGCTCCCGAAGAAGTTATCCAAGAAGCAGCGTCACGCATTCTGCGCTCCTTTACCGGCACCGCCCAGCAGGTGCCGGAACACAGACAAGGCTCGGGCGGTCTGGTACGGCTGTACGACCTGTACGCCGATTCTTCGGAAGATCTGTATGAAAGTGTGAAGGAAGAACTGCACAGACTTATCACTGAAGAACTTTCCGGACGCCGCCAGTGGCGCGACATTGCCGTACTGGTCCGCTCAAACCCTGAAGCCGGACGGGTGGCCGAATGGCTTGTGGAATGGGATATTCCCATCATCACCGAAAACAGTCTGCGGCTTGCCGACCACCCGCTGATCACGCAGACCGTGGCATTTTTGCGTTTTCTCGACTACCCGCTGGATGAACTGGCGCTGTGCGAAGTGCTCTGCGGATGCGAACTGTTCGGCGGAGCAGGCGGACTCGCTCGTGCCAGCCTTGACGGGCAGCTTGCAACGCGCGGTGACAGGCCGCTCATCACATGGCTGCGGGAAACTTACCCCGACATATGGAAAACATGGTTTGCCCCGTTTTATACTCAGGCAGGCCTGATGAGCGCGTATGATACGGTGCAGGAACTTTTCAACCGGTTCATGGTCTGCCGCCGCCACCCTGCGGATACCGTGTTCATCCGCAGGTTTCTGGAAATAGTCCACGCTGCGGATGCCAGAGGACTGCGCTCGTTGTCCACATTTCTGGAATACTGGCAGCAACACGGCACGGAAGAAAAAGTGCCCATGCCCGATAATCTTGATGCGGTGCGCATCATGACCATGCATAAATCCAAAGGCCTTGAATTTCCGGTGGTCATCATCCCATTTCATCATCACACGCTGCAAAACGACAACACGCCGGTGCGCACCACTGTGGACGGGCAGGACGTCATGGTTGCAGCCTGTGCCGAACTGGGTGCGCAGTGGTACGCCGCACGGGCACGTGACGCATGTGAGCAACTTAATCTGCTGTATGTGGCGTGGACCCGTCCCGTGGATGAACTGCATGCCTTTCTCGGCTGCACCTCCCGCAACGAAAATAAAGCACCTATGCTATCCGCTCTGCGTGTCATGCTGGGAGAAGATTACCCCGCACGGGGCGAAACGGTGCAATGGGGCGAAACACCGCACGCACAGGCTGCAGGCAGCAGCCCCGCCGGCACAACCGCCGATGCCGTGCAGCAGCCATGCGCTGGCTCCGCCCCATGTTCCGCCCCTGCGGAACCGGCAGCGGCGCTGCAGAGCTGGATGCCCATGGACTGGTTGCCCACGCTCAAGATTTTCCGCAATCCGCTTGAAGATGTGGTTTTTGACGAACGCAGACGGGGAGAACTGGCGCACAGCTGCATGGAGTCACTCAAGCTGACAGGTGACACGGAAAGCGATATCCGCAGAGCTGTCAGCCATGCGCTGGAAAAATGCCCTTTTCCTGTACCGGACAAAGAAAGCACCGCGCAGGAACTGCATGGCATGCTGCGCTGGGCTGCCTCTCTGCCTGACATGCCCCGCTGGCTTGCGCACGGACAACCGGAACAAAGCGTCATGGACGCCGACGGTGCTTTGCACCGTGTGGACCTGCTGGTGGATGACGGGCACACCCGTACCGTTGTGGAATACAAAACCGGAGCACAATCTGCCGCCCACAGGCAGCAGGTATCGCGCTATCTCAACCTGCTGCGGCAGATTTCCCCCGTGCCTGCGGCAGGCGTCATCATCTATCTGGATCTGCAGCAAACAGTCACGGTATAACCACGGAAGCAACCCCCATGACTTTTTCTGACCGGACAATTCCCCCTGTGGCCATTATACCGTGGCAGAACGACTTTCTTCAGGCACTGCTGCGCTATGTGACGGAACATACCGATGGTGAAACCGGACGTGCGGTCATTGTGTTCCCGCACAGCAGACCCCGCAGATATCTGCTTGATCTGTTCCGTACATCACCTGACATCCCGAGGCCCTGCCTTATTCCCCAGATACTCCCCGTCAGCGAGTTTCTGTCCGCCGTCAGCACGGCCGGCAGCACGGCACAGCCCCGTACCATTGAGCTGCTCGACCGAGTGGGGCTGCTGCTTGAATGTGTGCGGGAACTGGGAATAGGTGAACAGCCCCCCTCTGCCGGGGAAATGCCTGCCAGTGCAACATTTACTCCTCGCGGTCCGCTGAGCGCTCTGCCCCTGACCGACGCAAGGCGCTTCTTCCCCTGGGGCATGCGTCTGGCGGCACTGCTGGAAGACTTTTACAATCAGGGTCTGGAGCCTGACGACTATCACTACATGGAAGGCGATGTGGTGGACTTTGCTGCCCGCCTGCTGGAACAGCTGGGCAGCATACACCGGCTGTATACCGGCCGTCTTGATGCAGAAAACTGGACAACACCGGGATACGATGCATTCAGGGCCGCACATGCTGCTGACAGCCTTCCCGCCATGTTCGCCGGAAAAATAATATTTATAGCAGGATTTTACGGACTGACCGGTGTGGAAAAAAAGGTATTCACCACGCTGCGTTCTGCCTGCGGGGCGCATATGGTGCTGCATACAGACCCTGCCCTTGCCGCAAAAAAACCCGTTCACTGGTCTTGCAAAGAGCATGAATCGCTGCTGGAACAATGGCAGGCCGGAACAGTTCTGCTGGAAGAGCCTGAAGACCGGCACGCAACCATCGAATACCATGAAGGCTTTGACCTGCATTCACAGCTTGACGCCCTGCAGAAAAAACTGACGCAGACCGACTCGCTGGAGCAGTCCGCCGTCGTGTTGCCCGACTCCGGCATGCTTATGCCGCTGCTGCATCATCTGCCGCGCAAAGACGTCAACATCTCCATGGGCTATCCTCTGGGCAAGTCTCCGCTGGCCCAGCTGCTGGATACCATCATGGATCTGCAGGAGGGGCGTACTCCCTCCGGCTACCCATGGCGCAGAATAATAGACCTCATCCGGCACCCGTATCTCAAGATGCTGTCGCTGCACAACGCGCGGCCCCTGCAGCAGGTTTTCCGTCATATGGAGCGCTCCGTACGTCAGGGGGCGCGCCATACCGACCCGCGGAACCTGCAAATAGAATACCTTGCGGAGGCAGACGCAACCGGTGCCGGTACGGCCGCCGTGGATGACGAAGCTCTTGCCGCGCTGGTCTCGCGTATCTTCGACCTTACACTCACACGCTGGGAACGCGTATCCACTCCGCAGCAGCTTGCCGGCGTGCTGGCAGATATGTGCACGCTGCTGCTGGAACAAGGCGCCGATATGTGGAAACGCTTTCCCGTCGATGCCGAATGCATGTACCGCCTGATGCACAGGGTCATTCCGGCCCTGAGAGAAAGTACCGTCCGCGATGCAGAACTTGATTCCGGCCTGCTGTACACCATACTGCGCGAAGTGATGAACGCGGAACGGGTGCCTTTCGAGGCGGAACCGCTCACCGGACTTCAGGTTATGGGCATGCTGGAGGCCCGCCTGTTGCGCTTCCGGCGCGTCTATGTGCTGGACGCCACCGAAAACAACCTGCCCGGAGTGCCTGCCAACGATCCGCTGCTGCCCGAAAATCTGCGGGGACTGCTGGGGCTGCCCGACATCCGCCACAGAGAACGGGTTTCGGCCTATAACTTTTTCCGCCTGATCAAAGGCGCCCGCGAAGTAACCCTGTTGTATCAGGCTGGCACAACACAATCAGGGTTGTTCGACGAAAAAAAACAGCGCAGCCGCTTTCTTGAAGAGCTCATATGGCAGGACGAACAGCGCACAGGCCGCCTGCTGCAGGCAGGTACACCGCCTCTGCATGCCGTTTCCTACTCCATTCCGGCCATCAGTCTGCATGATGCCGTTATACCGCGCTCGGCCGCCATAGACGACAGAATACGCGAACTCCTCGCCCGTCCCGTTTCAGCAACCATGCTCGACAGCTACCTACGTTGTCCCGTGAGCTTTTTTTATGAGCGCCTGTGCCGCATCGCTCCTGCTGAGCAGGTTAACGAAGGCGATGACCATCTGGGCGTGGGAGACCTGATGCACGCGGTGCTGCAGGAGTTTTTCACCCCGTATGCAGGACAAGAAATCACACGCGGACAACTGGATGCCAAAGCCCTTACCGGCCTGTTTCATCAGCGGCTGCATTCAAGCGGCCTGCAGGACACTTTGCCTTATGACTCCTACTGCATGCTCAGTGTTGCCGGTCCGGAACGCCTGACCCGTTTCTTGAATAACCAGCCGGAAACAACACGCATTCTGAAGCTGGAAGAGGCACTGGAGGCAAAAGTCGAAGCCGGAGGCAGCACGTACTGGATTGCCGGAAGGCTGGACAGGGTGGACGAACGCAACGGCTGCGACATAGTGCTGGATTACAAGACAGGCACAGCACGCAAACCCGCACAGGAGGTATGGAAAAGTGAAGACCTGTGGGAAAAAATCGCACGCTGGCATCCGGCAGCCGAAGACGACCCCCTGCCCCTTCTTTCCGATGCTCTGCGCAGTATCCAGCTGCCTTTCTATCTTTATCTGTATGCAACCGCCTGCGGCAGGCCTGCCGGCAATGCCGGCTGGATAGCCCTGCGTGACAGCGGCAAGGAAGAAATGCTCTTTACCGCCGCCGGGCGAGACGAAGTGCAACATGCAGCGGCCCACCAGATTCCCGCCATAATCGGCTTTCTTCTGCAACACATGACCACATCCTCCTGTTTTCGCCCGCGACGCGGAAAACATTGTGACTGGTGCTTTTACGCCAATCTGTGTACATTTCGCCTTGAGGGACCAACGGGATAGGTGCGTCCACCGGACGCCCTGCCCTTCCGCTGTCGTTCCCGACGGACCGGCAGCATCATCATAAGGGGCTGTTCTGCCCCACGGAGGACTGAATCATGGTTTTTCCAAACCTTAAAATCGGCGACATCGTCGCCAGAGTTCCTATTATCCAGGGAGGGATGGGTGTAGGAATCTCGCTTTCTGGTCTGGCAAGCGCCGTAGCCAACGAGGGCGGCATAGGCGTAATTGCCGGTGCCATGATTGGCATGAACGAACCGGACGTGGCTAAAAATCCGCTTGAGGCGAACATCCGCGCCTTGCGCAAAGAAATACGCAAAGCCAAAGAGATGACCAGAGGCATCCTCGGCGTTAACATTATGGTTGCGCTGACCAATTTTGCCGATCTGGTAAAAACATCCATCGACGAAAAAATCGATGTGATTTTCTCCGGTGCCGGACTGCCGCTTGATCTGCCCAGATACCTTAAAGAAGCCAGTGAACAGGGCAAGGAAGAAGTGCGCACCAAACTGGTGCCCATTGTATCCTCTGCACGCGCGGCTTCAATCATCTGCAAAAAATGGCTGAACCGCTTTGACTACCTGCCCGATGCCTTTGTGGTGGAAGGTCCCAAAGCAGGCGGACATCTGGGTTTTAAGCCCGAAGAGCTTGATGACCCCGAGTTTGCGCTTGAAAAAGTCATTCCGCAGGTCATTGAAGCTGTAAAGCCCTTTGAAGCACAGCGTAACAGACGTATTCCGGTGATTGCCGCAGGCGGTGTGTACAGCGGCGACGACATCCGCAGCTACATCGATATGGGCGCAGCCGGTGTACAGATGGGCACCCGTTTTGTGGCCACGCATGAATGCGACGCCGACGACCGCTTTAAGCAGGCGTATGTCGATGCAAAACAGGAAGATGTGGTTGTGATAAAAAGCCCTGTGGGCATGCCCGGCAGAGCCATACGCAGCCAGTTTGTAAAAGATGTGGATGAAGGCAGACGCCAGCCCGTCAAATGCGCCTTCCACTGCATACATTCCTGCAAAGTGGAAAAAAGCCCATACTGCATAGCTGCCGCACTGTTAAATGCCAAAAAAGGCAACCTCAACAAAGGGTTCGCTTTTTCGGGCACCAATGTTCACCGTGTGGACAAGATACAGTCGGTAAAAGAGCTTGTGGACTCGCTCAAAGAAGAGTTCGAGGCCTCACGGCTGTCGCACCCCCTTCCCCGGACAAGCTGATACAAAGCGCTCCCGAAAGGGGGCGCTTTTTTTTTTGCAGCCTCCGGCCCGCAGCGCAAGCTTCCCCGGCAAAACAGCAGCAGACTGGTCAGCCCCCCCGCTGCATCACAATGCGTTGTTATTTGGAGCCGCCTTTACCCGCTTTGCTTCCGGGGTGTGCCCTGTCGTATACCTCTACAATTTTACGCAACGTCAGATGCGTATAACGCTGTGTAGTGGTAAGGCGTTCATGGCCCAGCAGCTCCTGCACACTGCGCATGTCGGCACCCGCCTCCAGCAGGTGGGTGGCAAAAGAATGCCGCAGAGCATGGGGCGATACGGCCTGCGGCAGACCGGCCGCGCGGCACAGGTCTTCAATGATGCGCAGCGCCTGCCGCCTGTTCAGGCGTCCGCCGCGCGCGCCCAGAAAAACAGCCTGTTCCGCTCCGCCGGAAACATCCAGCGTTTCGCGTACATCAAGCCACAGCTGCAATGCCTGCCGGCTGGTATCGGAAAGAGGTACAATCCGCTCCTTGCTGCCTTTACCCGTCACCTTTATAAGCCCGCTTGAAGGGTCTGTATGGCACAGGTCAAGGGCAAGAGCCTCTGATATACGCAGGCCTGAACCGTAAAGCAGCTCCGCCAGAGCCAGATCGCGTGTCAGCTGCTCTCTTTTATGTGCCTGCCGCACGTGCACCTGCGCACGGGAAGCTGCCTGAGTTCTGGTATCCAGCACAGCATACGCCTGATCCACGTTCAACGCTCTGGGGCTGCGCTGCGCCTGCCGGGGGTTTGTTATACCTTCCGTAGGAACAGAACGTATAAAGCCCTTGCGGGCCAGATATCTGAAAAAACCACGCAGGGCGGAAAGTTTGCGCCCCATGGAAGACTTGCCCACATGCTGCCTGTGCAGGTCAGCCAGAAAATCATGGATAGTACGGGGCACTATGTCCGCAGGCGTATCCAGAGACATGTCCCGCCGCTGCAAAAAATCTTCAAACTGCGCAAGATCACACGCATACCCGCGCACTGTAGCTGAAGAATAGCCCTTTTCCAGCGCAAGATACCCCATATACATTTCGGCCGTATCCGGCAGAGGTGGCAGGTTGAAATCAGGCGCGCCGCCTGTCCATGACATAATTACTCCGTGGATCTTCCTTTGCTTTCTTCTTCAGAGCAGAGGCAATGGCAGACACCTCGCCATAATGCTGCAGCCTTCCGCCCGTGTTCATCACAACAGCAATGGAGATGGCCATCAACGGAAACGAACACACGTTTCCCTGCCTGTCTGTGGAAACTATACCCGAGCGTGCTCTGTCTTCCGCATCATAAAAATGCGGTACGATGGAATCGAAACTCGACACAATCCGCTGGCAGGCACTTTCGATACAATCCTCCGGCAGGCCGAAGACAAAATCATCCCCGCCCACATGCCCAACAAAGGATACCGTTCCCGCATATGCCTTTATAATGTTGACAATAATCCGCGCAGTCATCATCAGGGCTTCATCACCGCGCGAAAAACCGTATTTGTCATTGAACGACTTGAAATGATCCAGATCGGCATACCCGAAGGCATAGTCCGCTTTTTTATCGAGCTGTTCCTGAATAAAGTGAATGATGGATGTGTTGCCCGGCAGTCTTGTAAGCGGGTTGGCGTCCAGCGACCGCGAAGCCCGGCTTATGGTCAGCTCCACCCGTGCCTGCAGCTCGGCAGGACCGCACGGGCGTACAAGAAAATCATCGGCCTCCACCAGCGACCAGTCCATGCCTTGCTCCAGAACGGCAGACGGAACGAAAAGCACTACCGGTATATGGCGGTATACATTCTCGCTTTTCATCATGCGGACAAGGTCAGTTCCCTGCATGTCGGCAAGCTGCATATCCACCAGCACCAGATCAGGCGGCTCGGAAAAAAGCGATTCAAGAGCAGCGGCCCCCCGCTCAAAAACAGTCCAGCGTATGACTTCGGAAGGCCATAACGCCGACACGGTGCCGGGCAGGGCCGGATCGCACGTAAGCAGAAAGGCACGCATACAGCGGGCCATCTGTCCGTCTCCTAACTGCGGCATGTCTTGCCTATCCCAGTTTAAGATCAGCCACTTCAATAAACTTGGCGCACAATGCGTCCAGCACCTGTTCCAGCATCCGCTGGTTCAGCTTAAGCAGCTTCATGGCATGCGGCAGCATATACGGAACATTGTCATCGCCGCCGTTGCCGTATTCGAACACTCTGGTCAGAAAATTCCCCACGTGCACCACGCAGGCAAACTGGGTATAGTTCTGGGCCGACAGCGGTTTGTGATGATAGGCTATGGCCTCACAGATGTTGGGGGGCAGATTCCAGTGTCTGCCCAGCCACAGGTTGACCCTGTCGTGGCCGAAGCCCAGCACCCTCTTTTCCGCCTCCAGATAGGTGATATCTTCTGTGCGGACCAGCACATCCAGCGCTTTTTTGGCCTGCGGCAGCTGCACGGCAGTCACAACCTTGCCCAGATCATGCAGCAGACCGGCCACAGCATACTCTTCCGGATCTTTAAAACCGAGCACACGGGCCACCTCGCCGCAGGCAAGGGCACACCCCACGCTGTGATCCCACAACCCCACCATGGTTTTATTCATATCATCAAAAACCGAAGTGGAAATGATAAGCCCGCGGATGACATTGAACCCCAGCAGCACAAGGGCATGTTGCACAGACGATATGCGCCCCGGAAAACCGTAGATGGGTGAATTGACCATCTTGAGCACTTTTGCCGAAAGCACCTGATCATACGCTATGACTCGGGCTATCTGCTCGGTGGATGAATTCGGGTCTTCCACAAGGCGGGAGACTTCTTCCAGTGCCGTGGGCAGCGTGGGCAGATTTTTTACAGCCAGAATCTGACCTTTATATTGCGTTGCGAGATCCTGAGTCACTGTTCCACCTTTCAGGCATCCGCCTGCACAGAGTCATCGGCATCATTTTCTTCCAGAGAGCGCAAAGCTGCGGCCTCGGCAGCGGCTTCGGCGGCTTTGGCGCGAAAATATCTGTCAAATGTGCCGTGCAGAGCCGCCATGAATCTGTCGTCGCGGTGCTTACGGAAAAGATGCTCCAGACGCCCGCGGATTCTGCCATAGTCGGCACCGCCTTCCAGCCCGTCCATATCCACGGGGCTGCCCTGAACCACTATGGATGAAACCCCGGCCTGTCCGATTCGCGTAATAAGCGGGTCACTCAGTTCCGTGCCTTCACCCACCAGAACAATGCCGTCGGCACGTTCCACACTTTTAGCCAGCTTCATACCGGCAGCGGCAAGTTTAAGCGGTATTTTCTGCATATATTGTCATCCGTCCTGTCAGAACAGCATCATTACGCCGGGCAGTAAAGCATGCCGGGAGCCTGCCGCACGCTGCCGGCTATTTCCAGAAGCAGCAGGGCGGCACTTACTCTTCCCGCATCCCAGTCCAGTTCCCTGCACAGCACATCTATATGAAGCCCGCCCCGACGTGCAAGTACTGCAAGAACCTTCTGCCCGTCAGCATCTGCCGGAGAAGCTGCAGGTTCCGTACCTGCCGCGCCGCCATCTGCCGGTGCGGCCGCAACTACAGACGGCACATCGGAGTGGCAACATGCACCGGCAGACTGCAGCACGGAGTGTGCCGTATGCGGATGCATCGGTTCCTGCACGGCGGGTGACGACGGGTTTTCCGCAGCAGCCCTAAGCAGCGGGGCCAGTTCCAGCAGGATGTCCTCCGCACCGCACACGGTACGGGCCCCCTGCTTTATCAGCTCGTGGCAGCCGGAAGAAGTCTGGGCGGTAATCCTTCCCGGAACGGCGAAAACCTCTCTTCCCTGCTCCAGAGCCAGACGTGCGGTTATCAGGCTGCCGCTGCGGGCGGCCGCCTCAACAACCAGAATGCCCAGCGACAAACCGCTGATTATTCTGTTACGCACGGGAAAATTTTTGCTTTCAGGGGGTACTCCCGGAGCAAACTCCGTCACTACCAGCCCCCGGCCCGCAAGAGAAAAAAGCACATCTCTGTTTTCCGGCGGATAAATCTGGTCCGGCCCGTTGCCCAGCACCGCCACAGAACTGCCTATACCCTCCAGAGCGGCAATATGTGCCTGCCGGTCTATCCCCCTTGCAAGCCCCGACGCAATGGTGATTCCTCTGCGTGACAGTTCGCGGCTGATGCAAGCTGCCACATCCAGCCCGTAGCGTGAACAACGCCGCGCACCCACCACACCCACCATGGGCGCCGACAGCAGCGAGGCATCTCCCAGATAATAAAGAAACAGCGGCGGGTCGGGAATCTCTTTCAACCGTTCAGGATAGCGGGGATCGTTCCACAGCAGAATTTTGTAGCCTGCCTTGCCTACCGCATCCCATTCAGCACGGGCCTGCTCTCTCCAAAGCCCGCGGCGGCATGAATCGGCCCGGGTGGCAGGCACACCGGCAGCAGCCCAGTCCGCAACATCCATCACGGCAGCATAGGGCGATCCGTACCACGTAAGCAGGCGCTTCCATGTACGGGGACCAATCCCGCAGGAATACCGCAACGCCAGAGAAGCCCAGAAGTTACGACGTCCGGCTTCGTCCATCCGCTTCAGCGTGTATGCGTCGGGGTGTTCAGATATCGTTTCCATCTGTGCACCCGCACATGAAGAGCCTCTGCGGCAGGAAGAAGACACGGAAAGCAACCCCTGTTGTTACAGCGATTTCAAACGCTTGCGCGCAAGGGCAGCAGGTTCTGAAGCGGAATATTCATCCACAAGGGTCTGCAGATAAAAACGGGCATTGCTTTTATCGCCCAGCATTTCGTACGCATAGCCTGTTTTCAACATGGCTGCGGCGGCTTTCTCGTGCTTGGGATAATTGCGTACCACCTCTTTAAAGGTAAGAATGGCTTCGGCGTAACGCTTTTCGTGGTAATAGGTTTCACCAAGCCAGTAGGACGCGTTGGGGGCAAGGCCGCTTTTGGGAAAATCAGCCAGAAAAGCTTCCAGAATGCTGCGGCCGGTCTTCACATCTTCATTCATCACCGCTTTTACACCGGCCTGATAGCGAGCCGTCTCATCAGCCGGCTGTGAAGCAGGGGCCTTCTTTGCAGAGGCTGCATGCCCTGCGGCCTGTACCGGACTCTGCTGCGGCGCTGCAACAGGAGCAGGCGCCGATGCAGGTGCAGGTGCAGGTGCCGTTGAGGCGTACTGCTTCGCATTCTCCGCGGCTTTACGGGCTTCAGCATCCGCCTGTGCAGCGGCATTCATGCTGCCGGTATCTTCCAGCTTCTTTTCCAGACGTTCCAGTCTGTTTTCCAGCGCCTGAAGCCTGCTGCGCATTTCGGCACCGGCAGCGCGGTCTTTTTCCTGCATTTCAAGCTGATTCGCTTCCAGATTCTGCAGCCGCCATTCACTGCTGGCGGCAACGGTATCTCCGCCGCGCGGAGCACAGCCAGCCAGTACCGTCGCTGCCACCACACATAATGCCAATGCCATACTCTGCCGAACGTTCATTCTAGCGCCTCCGGATACCCGTGAATCTGTACTTGCAATGCATCTGCTTTAAATAGGCGACATGCGGCTATTAATCAAGACAACCCTTGCAGGACGAACGCTTCTCATACCCCCGAAACTTGCATGAAACGGCTTTTTAAGGCAAAAGACCCATGCCGCACCCTGCGGCGCGCCAACACGGTGAACGCCACCAAGGAGCCTGTTTCATAATGACCCCGCTTATAACCGACCCGCTTCAGCCGGTGTTTGTGATTGCCGGAGCCGCCTTCTGCGTATGTCTGATGGCCACCATATGCTCACCTGCACTCACCCTTTTCAGTCAGATACTGGCTTCTGCGCAAAAAAAAGTTTTTTACGATAAATTTGCCCGCCAGCTTGCCACCATGGCCACTACGCTGGGGGTTTTGTGCTTCACCACCATGGCCGCAGGCATCCTGCACACCGCACTGGAAGAACCGGCTTTATTCGAAGGTCCGCTACGCCTGCCGCTCATGGCGGCTCTGGGCACCCTCACTCTGGCGTTCGCGCTGCAGGTCATCTATTCCCTCACATGGAATTCCCTTAAAAAGAACAAAGCCCTCCACAGGCTTTTCGGGCTGTTTGCCGGTCTGTCCATGTTCACGGCGGTCTTCCTTTCGCTGGGGCTCAAGCGCACAGTACTGGCCGCAGGGCTCAGTATTCCTTCCAGCGCTCCCGCGCTGGACACGTTTCTCGCTGTCTACTCCATTCCTGCACAATCTGTTTTCTGGCCCCTGCTTGCTCAGGCCCTTCTTGCCGGTACCGGGGCAGCGGGCGCGCTGGGACTTTGCTATCTGCTGCTGCGGCGCGAGGCAGACAACTACGGGCGCGATTACTACAATTTCAGCACAGCCTACTGTGCCCGCTGTGCGCTGATTCCCTCCCTGCTGCAGACCATACCTGCAGCGCTCCTGCTGTGGATGTCGCAGCCGGTGCTTTCCCCTTTTGCACTGGAAAATCCTTTTGTGCTGCTGTGGGCGGCAGGCATAGCAATACCCCTGCTGGCCTGCGCGGGGTGGATGATTGTTGCGGTCAGCGCCGCCCCGCTGCGTCATAAACCGGCCATGATAACAGCGCCTGTGCTGCTGGTGGCAGGTTATGCCGTCCAGATGTTCGCCGCATTGCGTGTTTACGCGCTTATCTAGTCCGGACATTGAAACAACACAAAAGCCGGTGCAGCGTTTGCTCACCGGCTTTTGTGTTGCTGAGCATCCCCGTGCGGGCCGCTGCTCAGCTGCAGACCATTGCTGCAACGTCCCGCAGGCCATATCTCCCGTGCCGGAGCAGGCCTGCAGCAGGCTCTTTTCAGACGGCACACTGCGGGTGCGCCGCTGCGTGTAACCGGTCTTTTTCCCTGCCCGCGTACCCCGCCGCGCTCTTCTGCCCCGTCACGGTAGCCGGAATGCAAAAAACCTATCAGAACAACTTCCGGCAAAACGGGCTGCCGGCAAAACTAAAGCCGCCCTCCCGGCAGGAGAGCGGCTTGTTTATCCATTTCGGTTATACAGCCTTGGATGTGGCCATCAGATATATTTCGTGCGGATCAAGGATCAGCACAACGCTGCCGTCCCCCATAATGGTGGCGCCGGAAATCCCCCTCAGATCCCCCAGATATTCACCCAGCGGCTTGATGACTATTTCCTGACGTTCCAGCAGCCTGTCCACCACAAGCCCCAGACGGCGGTCATTATCATGGATGACAACCACAGAAAGCACTTCGTCATCTTCCGTGGTACCTTCCAGCCCGAGCAACTCGGACAGGGTGACTATGCCGAGCACTTCGCCGCGCAGGGTCACCGCCTTGCGGTTGTTCACATCAGTCAGACGCTCGGCCTCTATCTTGGTGGTCTCGGACACCGCATCAAGCGGTATGGCGTATGTCTCACCTGAAACATTGACCATAAGTGCATCGATAATTGCCAGCGTGAGCGGCAGGGAAAGAATGAACCGCGTTCCCTTGCCTATCTCGGACTGGATACTGACACTGCCCTTGAGATTTTTAATGTTGGTGCGCACCACGTCCATGCCCACACCACGACCGGAAATATCCGTAATGGTCTCTGCAGATGAAAATCCCGGGGCAAAAATCAGCTCCATGGCTTCACGGTCATCCAGAGACTTGGCTTCCTCCGGACTGATGATGCCTTTATTCACTGCGACTTCGCGCATTCTTTCAGGGTCAATGCCTTTACCGACATCTTCAATCTCAATGGCGACCGAGTTGCCTTTGTGGTATGCCCGCAGCCATACCCGCCCTTTAGGACGCTTGCCTTTGGCTATACGGTCTTCTTCGGGTTCAACGCCGTGGTCCATGGCATTACGGATAAGGTGAACCAGCGGGTCACCGATGACCTCAACCACGCTTTTATCCAGCTCTGTTTCCTCGCCTTCCATGATGAGTTCCACTTCTTTCCCGCTTTTGCGCGAAAGATCGCGTACCAGTCTGGGAAAACGTGAGAACACAGAAGAAACAGGCACCATGCGCACTTTCATGATGGTGTCCTGCAGGTCATCGGAAATGCGCGCCATGGCATAGGTGGTTTCAGTCAGATTCTGCGCCACGTCCGCCACGTTCACATCTGTCTCGCCTTCAAGTCTGCGGGCCAGCATAGTGTATCTGTTACGGTTGATTATCAGCTCACCGATGAGATTCATCAGGTGATCAAGCTTTTCGTGGTCAACGCGTATGGTGGAAGAGGACTTCCCCTTGTGTACTGCCTGCTGGTCATTGCCGGCCGGAGGCTGGGCCGCCCCGCCTGCCTGCGGTGCGGCAGCCGGCTTGGCCGGAGCGGCAGGCTTTGGAGCAGCAGGCTTGGGTGCCGGCTTGGCAGAAGGCCGGGGCGCAGGAGCCGGTTTTGCTGCGGGAGCAACTGCAGGTGCTGCCTTTTCTTTCTGCACGGGCGCCGCGGGGGGGTCTGTTTTTCCGGCCTGTCTGGCGGCCGGACTGTCGCCCGCCGGTTCTGCCGCATCGTCAGCGCCTGTTGAGGCAGCAGGAGAACTGAGCTGCGTCAGCTGGGCGTCAACCATATCTTTCAGAATGGCACATTCCTGCTCAAGCAGGTCTGTCATAAGAGAAAAATCAAGATCACTGGAGCGGGCCTGATCAACCAGCTTAGCCGTGCGCTCGGCGTACACCTTTGTCTCTTCCAGCCCCATGTATCCGCAGGAATTCTGCACGGTGACCAGCGAGCGGAACAAGGCATCCACAAAATCTTTCTGGCTGCTGTCTTTGCTCAGTTCAGCCAGCGCGATGCGGATACTTTCAAACTGCTGTGAAACCGTATCACGGAAAACATTCAGATCGTCAGGATCAACACCGGGTGCCACAGCGGATGAAGGCTCCTGCTGTGCAGGAGCGGACTCCTGAGGGGCTTCCGGCTGTGCGGCCGCCTGCTGACCGGCAGGTCGGGCAGGGGCATCGATAATGCCTTCGGTAACCGCCTTCTGCAGCCTTTCCAGCAGGTCGTCGATGCGCACGGGCGTGGCTACCCCCGTGGTCGCATCAATGCGTTCCACCATGGCGTCAATATAGTCCACGACCACAAGCAGCAGATCAACCAGCGCATGCGAAGACGGCATCTCGCCTTTACGCACTTTATTGAGCAGGGTTTCCGCTTCGTGCGTCAGGCTGTTCAACTCGGCAAAACCGATAATTCCGCTATTACCCTTGAGATTATGAAAATATCTGAACAGGTCGTTAACCAGATCACCTTCCGCATGAGGGTTGGTTTCCAGCTCCAGCAACCCCGCATTCAGGTTTTCAGATATATCTCTGGCTTCTTCGACAAAATCACGCAGATGCCCTTCACCGAAGGCTGTCAGGGCATAGGGTTCCAGATTCACAAAGACACGCTCTGCCGCACTCTGTGCAGCAGAAGAATCTGCGCTGTCATCGTCAGACGACGAGTCTTCCTGCTGCTCGCGGGGCTGTTCTTCCTCAGAAGCAGACGGCGCAGGCGCGGCTATGCCGCCTCCTGCCATAATGGCGTCAATGATTTCAACAATAGACGCTATCTCAACATCGCCTTCCTGCCCGGTAACATCCAGATTATCAATCATCTGGCGCAAAGCATCTGTCGCAGACAGAATCACATCCATGATTTCCGAAGAGACAGACATCTCTCCTTTGCGCAGTTCATCAAGAATATTTTCGGCCTTATGCGCAAGGGAGTTTATTCTGTTCAGCCCCAGAAATCCGGACGCCCCCTTGAGAGAGTGCATGGGCCGGAAAATTTCATTAAGCAACGAAAGGTTATCGGGAGAATTCTCAAGCTCAAGCAGATTCGGCTCGATAGTCTCCAGATGCTCTTTCGCTTCCAGAATAAAGTCGGCGAATATTTCCGGATCCATGAAATCCTGACTCATGTCATAACCTCTGTTCTAGTCGCCGTGAAAGGCATATAAATAATCCGCACCAATTGTTGAAACTACTCTGCAACAGCTGATCGGCACTTTACCATAAAAGCTTTAGCCCAGCAGCATTTTGATGTTTTTAACCATCTTGTCAGGCTGGGCAGGTTTAACCATATACAGATTGGCCCCCAGACTCATACCCATCTGAATATCTTTCTCCTGCCCTTCCGTAGAAAGCACCACAATGGGCAGATCGCGGTATGTGTCCTGCTCACGCACAGTCTTGATAAAGGTAAAACCATCCATACGCGGCATATTAACGTCTGAAATGATAAGATCCACAGTTTCTTCGGCAGAATAGAGTTTTTCCAGTCCGTCCAGCCCGTCTTCCGCCATGGTCACCCTGAAGCCTTCTTTCTTCATAATGAAAGCAACAAGGTTGCGTACTGTTTTGGAGTCATCGACTATCAATATATGTTTACTCATGACGCACTCCTTTAACTTTGCAGAACCCGCGCGACAATGCGGTCGACAGAGATGATGCTTACCAGACGCTCGTTCGAATTCATCAGTCCCGAAACAAAATCGACAGAGGTTCCCAGCCGGGATTCAATGTTCCAGTCAATGGTGCGTTGCGGTACACGGTACATGGTGTGCACTCTGTCTATAATAAGCCCCACCTGCAATCCCTTGCGCTTGCAAATGACAATGAAACGGCCGTCGTCTCCTTCTCTGGCGACAATACCCAAAAGATCACGCAGATATACCAGCGGAGTCACCCTGCCGCGCAGGTTCACCATACCGGCGATAAAACGCGGAGCCGCGGGCAGTTTTGTGGGCTGCATAAAGCGGATCACTTCCTGCACAGCCATAATGGGCACCGTAAATTCCTGTTCGCCCAGATAAAAACTGACCATCTGGACTTCTTCCAACGTCTTCAGCTGGTCTTCCAGCTCTTCATGCAGCAGACCGGAAGCCGGCTGTGCATCGTGGCCCTGCGTCGCAGGTTCCGCCGCCGGCGCGCTCTGCGGCGGGGCAAGCGTCATCACGGCATCAGGTTCCTGCTCTCTGCCCATCCGTTGCAGCACATCCTGTTCATCCATGCCCAGATATTTCTGCATGAATGCACGCTCGGCATCGGTAAAACGGCGGTCTTCCACCTTGCTGTCCGTGCCGAAGTCCTGCTCCTGAAAGTATTCTTCGGGTGTTTTCACCATAGTGTCGCAATCTCTTCTGCCAGGGCTTCGTATGCCTTCGCCCCTCTGCTGTTACGGTCGATATCGTAAATCACCTTGCCCTGTGCGCTGGCTTCTCTGAACTTGGTATCAATGCCTATGACCGACCTGAACATATTGTCGCCCATTTTACGGCCGATAAGATCAAGCACTCTGTTACAGGCCCCCGCCCGCTTGTCGTACATGGTGGCCAGCGCTTTGTACCGCACGGGTTCCGGCATGGCCTTATTGAGCACCCGTACGGTGTCAAACAGCAGCTTAAGCCCGTGCAGTGCCAGAAAATCTGTCTGTATGGGAATTATCAGCAGATCAGCTGCCACAATGGCGTTGACCAGCAAAATGCCCACATGCGGCGGACAGTCCAGCACGATATAATCATAATCGTCCTCCACCGCCTTCAATGCCTGCTGCAGAATGGTTCCTTTTCCTTTTCTGCTCCGCAGATCAACTTCAAGCTCTGAAAGCCGGATGTGGGCAGGAACCACATCAAAGGGCTGCATTTCATGCCGGTGCCTGATCTGTTTCCACAGCGCTGCGGTATCCTGTCCGTCGCCTGAAAACAGATCATATGCCGTGCCCACCAGTTCTTCAGGGTAATACCGCAAGTGCACGGAAGCACAGGCATGCGGGTCAAGATCCATTATCAGAACTCTGTTTCCCCTGTCTGCCAGTGCAGCGGCCAAGGTAAGCGTAGTCGTGGTCTTGCCCACTCCGCCTTTCTGGTTTGCAACTGCCAGCACCCGTGCGCCCACTATATGTCTCCCTGCTTTCGTACTATTCTGACTGGTTCGGCCCGCACGCACGCGTTATTCAAGCTTTCTGTATACGATGGCACCCTGATGATGCTCCGGTTTGAAGGCTCTGGTGATATTATGCAGCGATTCAGAGTGCCCGATAAGCAGATATCCGCCCGGTGTCAGGTTATCATAAAACGAACTGATCACCTGTTTTTTCATCTCGTCATCAAAATAGATGATCACGTTTCGGCAAAAAACAATCTGCGAGCGCTCCACACGCTTAAGCTGCATCCTGTCGCTCAGGTTTATCTGCCCGAAATTGACAAGCTTCTTCAGTTCCGGCTTGATCTTAAAATTGCTGCCTTCCTTGATGAAGTATTTCGAAATGATTTCCGGCGGCGTGGTGCGCAATGCATACTCGGTGTAAATGCCTCTTCTTGCGGCATGCAGCACGGCTTCGGAAAGATCATTGGCGGTTATTTTAATATCCCACGATGCGATTTCAGACCGCAGGATTTCATGCAGAATAATGGCCAGCGTGTAAGGCTCTTCCCCTGTGGAACAGCCGGCAGACCATATGCGCAGCCGCTTCGAGCGGGACGCACGCAGATCGGCCAGTACGGCGGAAAGAACTTTTTCCTCAAAAACCTTGAGCTGCGGCGGATTACGGAAAAAGCTTGTTTCGTTGGTGGTAACCACTTCAAAAAGTCGTGAAAGTTCCTGCTTTCTGCCGGCATCGTACCGCAGATAATAAAAATACTCGCCATAGGTCTTCAGATTCAGCTCTTTGAGCCTGTTGGCAAGCCGGTTTTCAATCAGATACTTCCTGTTATCCGCAATATAGATGCCGCACTGATCATAGATGAAATCCCGCAACTGCGAAAATTCTTCATCGGTGATCTTCTGCTCTTTACGTAGCGTGATCGACTTGGAAAACAGTGACGACATCTATGCGTCCTCTCCTTGTTCCTGAATACGACCGATAGCCTGCTCTGCCGCTTCCTGAATCTCGATGCTGTCCGAATCCATCATGGACATGAGAGCCCGGAAAGCAGTCTTGCCACCGGTGTTGCCCAGCGCTTCAATGGCTTTGATGACAACAAGGGGGCTCTCATCTTGCAGCATGTTCACCAGTGCAGGCAGAGCCTCTGCAGTCCGCAACCCGCCCAGAGCTTCAGCCGCCCGCATCCGCACCCAGTCGTCCTGATCGCCCAGCGCCTGCAGTAACGGTGCGGTAACGTCGGCACAACGGCATTTGCCCAGCAGTTCAACAAGTGCAAGCCGCACTTCGCTGTTTTCATCATGCAGGCGCGGCAGCACCATATCAAGCCGTGAAGAAATATCACTGCACACGTCAGCCACAGCTTCCAGCGCCACCTTTCTTATGTCCGGAACGGCGTCTTCCAGCGCGCCTTCAAGCAGGTCGATGTTATCATCAACACCCAGCCTGCCCAGCGCATAGGTAGCCATCATCCTGTTCAGCGCATCTTCACTTTCAAACAAAATGCGGAAGCGCCGCATCATATCATCGCCGCCGAGCGCTATGCAGGCATCCAGCGCCGCCTCTTTCACGTCATCGTACGGATGTTCCAGCAGGGCAAACAGCGTGCCGCCCACAGCGGCCACATCGCCTTTGTCCCCCACAAACGCCAAAGCGCTTTTCAGCACATTGCCGTCGTTATGCTTTTCAAGAATTTCCAGGAAAAAAGCTGAATCTTCGGCACCGCACACCGAAGCAAGAACGGTCATAAGCGCACGCTGCACATCGCGCGGCTTGTCCCAGAATATTTCTTTAAGCACCGGTATGACGGAAGAGGCATCCTGCATGCCCGCTATGGCTTCCACAGCTATGCGCACACGGTATTCATCATCGGAATGCAGTTCGTTTTCCAGAGCGTGATTCGGCCCCACAGCAGCAAGGCACTCCACGGCACGCACCAGACGTTCGTGGTCTCTGTCCGCGTCCAGACGGGCTGCCACATCCATGACGGCTTTTGTGGCCTGCTCGCCGCCCATAAAGCCCAGCCCGACCACTGCAGCATCCTGAATGTCTTCTTCTTCATCCTGAATGGCCACAAGCAGATACTCGCGGAACCGCTCATGCTCCTTGTCGGAAAGCAGTTTAAGCAGTTTTCCGCCAAGCAGCTGCACAACAGCCTTGACTATTTTATTTCGCAGCGGCGCAGGGGAAGATTCGAGCCGTTTAAGCAACAGGCTGACAGCCTTTATGTTGCCCATCTCGCCCAGCGCATCCACAATCATGGATGCCACCAGATCAGACGAATAATCGAGAGCGCGCACCAGAGCATTGACAGAAGATTCCGCCCTGATTTTTGTAAGCGCCTCAATTACGGAAAACTGAACCCACTCCTCATCATGCAAGGCACTGTTCAGGCATTCCGCAGCCTCGGAAAAGGCCAGATTGCCCAGACTGACGGCGGCCTGATAGCGCACGTTGACTTCCGGGTCGCGCAGCAGGGCTTCGCACAGAGGACGCACAGCCTCAACCCGTGCGCATGATCCAAGAATATCCGAAGCAAAAATACGCATATCCGGATCTTCATCATGCAGAAGCCGGGTAAGCGAATCGAAATCGTCGGCGCCGATTTCGCGCAGGATGTCCATCGAAATGTTACGGGCAGGGGCATCGTCGGAACGCAGCAACGGAATAACCGCACGCACAGCGGCCGTGCCGCCTATCTTTCTTATCGCCTGCTCTGCAGCTTCCTGAACTCCCAGATTGGCGCTTTGCAGATGCCCGGCCAGCAACGGCACGGCATCTTTCAACCCCATATCTCCGGCAGCAAAGGCTGCTTCGCGCACCAGTTCCGTATTATCACTGCTCAGCTGCTCAAGAATCTGACGATGCTCAGCCATGGTTTATATCCTTACTCGTTATGATTTCAGCAAAGCGGCACTATCTACTGTCACCAGCATAACAGAGACCTTACGCTGATATCACTTATAAACAGCATTCATAATGGCCTGCGCCATATCGTCGATATCGACGACACTGTCAGCCAGACCGGCGTCGACAATCGCTTTGGGCATACCGTACACAACGCAGGTGGAGTCACTCTGCGCCAGAGCATGCCCACCTTTCTGCTTGAGCACCTTGATACCTTCCAGCCCGTCACTGCCCATACCGGTAAGAATGACACCGAGCGAACGTCGCCCGAGAGCAAGACCGGCAGATTCCATAAGCTCATTGGCGGAAGGCTTGTAAAGCGCCTCTGCCGGTTCGGCAGACACTTCCAGAGTCAGGCGGCCGCGGGTGTTTCTGACCCGCACATGTTTGCCGCCGGGCGCAATGTAGGCCTTGCCCGGCATCAGCATCTCGCCGTCTTCGGCTTCTTTGACGGCAATGGCGCACACCCCGTCAAGCCTTTTGGCAAACGGCCCGGTAAACGCAGCGGGCATGTGCTGAGCAATGACAATACCCACGGGAAAATCCTGCGGCAGACGTGAAAGCACTTTCTGCACAGCCGGAGGTCCCCCTGTGGACACCCCGATGGCCACCACATCGCGCACCGGCTTGCCACCGGCAACCTGCAGCGTTCCCGTTGAAGAAGCAGCGGATGAGGGAGCAGCGGAAGGCCGCGGCGTGGCACGCAGAGCGGCAGGGGCAGCAGGACGGACCGCGGGGGCAGGACGGAAAGGCCGGCCCGGAACCCTGCGACGGGAAATGGCCTTTACCTTTTCCTGCAGGTCTTTTTCAATTTTAACGATATCGAGCGACACAGTGGAAAGCTGTTTGGGAATAAAATCAACAGCGCCCAGCTCCATCGCCTTCAGGGTCGCTTCCGCCCCTTCCACGGTCAGCGAGCTGACCATGAGCACCGGGCGGGGCATTTCCATCATTATATGGCGCAGTGCCGTCAACCCGTCCATGCGGGGCATTTCAATATCAAGCGTGACCACATCAGGGTCATGTTTACGTATCTGCTCCAGCCCTTCTTCACCGTTGCGTGCCGTGGCAACCACGGAAATACCGGGGTCTTTCTCCAGCATGCTGCTGAGAGCCTTGCGCATAAAGGCGGAATCATCAACAACGACGACTTTTATCACCAGGAACTCCTGCAATTCATGACAACGCTGTCCTGCATACCAATTGATTCAGATTCATAACATAATGTCCGGACAGCCTTAGTGCCGGATGACAGCCGGCGGACACATCAGACGCATCCGCATATACAAAACAGCCATCACCTGACAAGTTTAGTCTTTTAGCAAGCATAAGGAAACACCCTTTTTTTGCAACTAAAACTAAAAAAGTGCTTGCATTTATCTTTTGACTCCGATAAATACTGCCTCCTCACGGGATGTGGCTCAGTTTGGCTAGAGCGCAGCGTTCGGGACGCTGAGGCCGAAGGTTCGAATCCTTTCATCCCGACCAGAACACCAAGGACTTGCAATTTCGATTGCAAGTCCTTTTTTTATTGCCCCCGTTCCCCGATCCGCACCACATGCAGAGTCCCCTGCCCTCGACATGCCCTCAAACACTTTGACATAACAGAGTGTTACAGTAAAAAATATTTTTTATTCATTCGAAGCCTAAAGTAACGCCGCACGCCGCCGATAGGAAAAGCGAGTGGGGAGGGGAGAACCTTTTGGTCAGAAGAGCGTGACTTCAGCTGACCGCTCCCCTACTGAGGCAAGGAAGCCGTGACTCATTCAAGGAGGAATGGTCATGTCTCTTATTATCAACCACAACTTGATGGCCCTTAATGCGGCGAACAACCTCGGCAACTCGTACAGCAAGCTTGCCACCTCCATCCGCCGTCTTTCATCGGGGCTGCGAGTGGGAACAGCAGCCGACGACGCCGCCGGTCTGGCAATCCGCGAAATCATGCGTTCGGACATTGCCGCCCTTAATCAGGGCATCCGCAACGCCAACGATGCAATTTCGCTTATCCAGACGGCCGACGGCGCTCTGCAGGTCATCGACGAAAAACTCATCCGTATGAAGGAGCTGGCCGAACAGGCCGCAACGGGTACATACACCTCGGCCCAGCGTCTGATAATCGACTCCGAATATCAGGCCATGGCCTCGGAAATCACCCGAATAGCCAACTCCACAGACTTCAACGGCATCCATCTGCTCAACGGGCACCTTTCCGGCGCCACCCATGATGGAAGCGGCCTTGTGGCAACCGGTAAACTCAAGGTGCACTTCGGCACAGCCAACGACTCGGCGGAAGACTATTACTACATCCAGATCGGCGCCTCCACGGCATCTGCACTGGGCGTAGGCACGCAGGCGGGCACCTCTGCCAAAGCGGCCAGCATTTCCACCCAGTCCGCGGCACAGGCTGCACTGGCAGCCCTTGAGGACGCCATCGTGTCAAAGGATAAAATCCGGGCAAACCTCGGAGCCATCCAGAACCGGCTGGAAAACACCATAACCAACTTGCAGATCCAGTCCGAAAACCTGCAGGCGGCGGAATCACGTATTTCCGACGTGGACGTCTCTCTGGAGATGACAGAATTCACACGCCAGCAAATTCTGTCACAGTCCGCGGTCGCCATGCTGTCACAGGCCAACACGCTCCCCAGACTGGCCCTGAATCTTCTCGGGGCCTGATTACGACACATCGGGAGAGGCCGTAGCAGCAAAACAATCACAGGCTTCCGCATTGCCGGAAGCGGCACGAAGTCATTACTTCAGGGAAAGACCATCCTCCTCACTCAAAGCGCCAGAAAAAAGGGCCGCCCCGCAAAGGGCGGCCCTTTTAAATGGCATCCGGATAAAACTATTCGCTGTGCGAGGAGTGCCTTGTCACTTCGATGACGGCATCAAGATGACGCAGCCTGTCGATGGTACGGTACAGATGAGCCACATCGCGTACCTCCACGGTCACATCCAGCTCCGAACGTCCGTCAACATTGGACCGCATGTGGCATGCATCGATATTCACCTGCTCTTCCGCCAGCAGTGTGGTAATCTTGGCAAAACCGCCTATTTCATTATGGCAAAGCATGTGGATGCGTGCCGGATAGGGTTTGCCTTCGGTGCCGTCCCAGAACACACTGATAAGGCGTTCCGGTTCCATGGCCTGCACGTTGACACAGTCCGACGTATGCACGGTCACCCCACGCCCGCGGCTGATATACCCCACAATGGCATCACCGGGCACCGGATTGCAGCATTTGCCGAAACGCACCAGCACATCGTCAACGCCCTTGATGCTCACACTGTCAGACTCACGACGCGACTTCTGTGGTTCCGGAGCTTTTACCTCCGGCTGACGTGCGGGTTCCTCTTCTTTGGGCAGCAGCTTGCGCAGCACCTTGCGCGGAGTAAGGCGGGCATACCCCACGGCAGAAAGCAGCTCTTCTACCTCGCGGTAAGAAAATTCTTCCGCCACAGGCATCAGACCGCCTTCCTTAAGCAGCTTGGGCACATTCAGCCCCATGCGCCGGCCCTGCTTTTCCAGCATTTCCCGGCCCAGTGCAATGCTGCGGCTGCGTTCTTCCGTACGGATATAGTTGTTGATACGGGTACGTGCCTTGGCTGTTTTGACAAACCGGAGCCAGTCGCGGCTGGGATGGCGGTTGGCATCGGTTATTATCTCAACGGTGTCGCCATTATGCAGCTTGGTCGAAAGCGGAACCAGCTTGCCGTTGACCTTGGCGCCGGAACAGTGGTCTCCCACCTTGGTATGTATCAGATAGGCAAAGTCGATGGGGCTTGCGCCTTCGGGCAGTTCCTTCACCTCGCCGCGCGGGGTGAAGACATAAACTTCTTCCTTGAAAAGATCGAATTTCAGCGACCGCATGAATTCGCGCGAGTCGCTTTCCATCTTCTGCCAGTCCAGCATTTCACGCAGCCAGGCAAACTGCCTGACGTCCTTGGATTTTACGCGCTGCCCCTCTTTGTACAGCCAGTGCGAAGCAACCCCGTGCTCCGCCATTCTGTCCATTTCCTCGGTACGTATCTGTATTTCTATGCGCTCGCCCCCGGGGCCCACAACAGTGGTGTGCAGGCTCTGATACATGTTGGCTTTGGGCATGGAAATGTAATCTTTGAACCGTCCGTGAATGGGCTTCCATGCGGCGTGTACAAGCCCCAGCATGGCGTAGCAGTTTTTTACGTCATCCACGATAACGCGGAACGCGATGACATCGGGCACCTCGTCCAGAGCAAGGTTCTGATGCACCATCTTGCGGTAGATGCTGTTGATATGTTTGATACGCCCTTTAACCTTGCCGGGAATATCGTTTTCATCCAGCATACCGCGCAGCAGACTGATGACATTGTCAATGTAGTCGCTGTCTGCAACCCGCTTTTTTTCCAGCCAGTCAGACAGCTGACTCCACACATCAGGACGCAGATACCGCAGCGAAAGGTCTTCCAGCTGCAGTTTAATGCGGTGCAGCCCCAGCCTGTTTGCCAGCGGGGCATAAATGTCCATGGTTTCCTGCGCGATGAGCTTCTGCTTGTGCGGTTTCTGAAAGTCCAGAGTGCTCATGTTATGCAGCCGGTCCGCCAGTTTGACGATGAGCACGCGGATATCTTCCGCCATAGCCAGAACCATCTTGCGGATGTTTTCGGCCTGCGCCTCTTCCTTGCTTTCAAACGTCATCTGGCTGATTTTAGTGACACCGTCCACGATATCAGCCACTTCTTCGCCGAAAAGCGAATCGATCTCTTCAATGCCGGTGCTGGTATCCTCCACCGTGTCGTGCAAAAGACCGGCAGCGATGGAAGCCTCGTCAAGACGCATCTTTGCCAGACTGTGCGCCACGGCAAGCGGATGCATCAGGTACGGTTCACCGGAAAGACGCGTCTGTCCGGCGTGCGCGGCGGCAGAAAAGACATACGCTTTCTGGATAAGCGCAATGTCGGCGTCCTGCCTGTATTCGGCAATGGTATCGAGTATGTCCTGAATGCGGATCATTTATTTCTTCTTTGTCCCGTCTTCTGGTCCGGATGAGGAATAACGCTGCAGCCCGGCAGGAACCCACCAGCGGATGAAATTATGCATTATGCCCTTGGGCGCGGGTTCAACCCCTTTGAACCGGCTGTGCACAATAGGCAGAGCATAAGGTACATACAAAAAGGAATAGGGCTGTTCTTCGTGCAGGATGCGCTGCACTTCATCATACAACGGCTTTCTGCTGTCGCGGTCAAGCTTTGAGCGAGCCTGCTCAAGCAGCGTATCCACCCTGTCGTTACGGTATTTTGTCAGGTTCAACCCGCCGGCAACCGCCTGCGAGGAATGCCACACCATGAATATATCCGGGTCTTCCAGAATATTCCAGCCGAGCAGGATGGCATCAAAACGCCCTTTTTCCACAAATTCCTTGATAAAAGCCGCCCATTCCACAGTGCGGATGCGTACATCCACGCCAACCTGCTTAAGCTGGCTCTGGATGATCGTAGCCGCCTTCACGCGCTGATCATTTCCCTGATTGGTCAGTATGGTAAATGAAAAAGGCTTGCCCCCGCGCTCCAGTATGCCGTCCCCGTCGGCGTCGGCAAAACCTGCCTGCGAAAGGAGTCTGCGGGCTTCCTGCGGACTATAGGGGTAATCCGCAAGCTTGTCATTATATACCCATGTTCCCGGTTTGTAAGGCCCTACGGTGGCACGACCTTCCCCCAGCAGCACACCCGCGATAAGCGCATTCCTGTCTATGGCGCAGGAAAGCGCACGGCGCACTGGTGCTTCGTCAAAGGGGCTGCGCTCCATATTATACCCCAGAAAAGCATAGCCGAAAGACAGGTAGCGGAATTTATGCCACTGTGTGTCCCAGTCACCGCCGGTTGTCTGAAATTTATACTGCTGCGGGGTAAGCGACATCATATCGAGCCTGCCCGCTTTTAATTCAAGGAACATGGTAGCCAAATCAGGAATGTTGCGGTAAACCACCTCATCAATATACGGGCGCCCTTCAAAGTAGGTGTCGCTGGCTTCCAGCACCACCCTGCTTCCGGGCACCCATTCTTTCAGCCTGTAGGGCCCAGCCCCCACGGGCTTTCGCAATAACGGCGTCGTCAGCAGATCCTGCCCCTCCAGCCGGTGCCTGGGCAGTATGTCACTCATCCACGTGATGAGGGAACGCGCAAAAGGTTTTTCGTAGCGCACCTCTACGGTGTACCGGTCTACTTTACGGAATTCCTTTACCGCCAGAAAATCACTAGCGTACGCCGTGGGGGTTTTGGGGTCAATCATCAGCCTGTAGGTAAATTCGACATCGTCTGCTGTCAGTTCCGTACCGTCCTGCCATTTTATTCCTTTACGGAGTCGAAAACGCAACAGCGTTCCGCCTTCTTCCACGTCATAGGATTCGGCAGCCCACGGAACAATCTCCAGATTTTTGTCGTATTGCAGCAGGCCTATGTAAAGCCAGCTGGTTATCTCGCGCGAGACACTGTCTGACGCAAGCGCGCTGATAAGGTTGGTGGGTTCGCCTATGGACCCTATGATTATACGGCCACCGTAGGCTGGTTCGCCGTCATTCTGCGTTCCGGAGGGGGAACCTGTGACGGCAGAAACCACAGTGGCGTTTCCGGCGGTTCCGCCGGAAGGCTTGTCACCGGCACTGTTGTCACATGCCGTGACAGTCAGCAAAAACAGCATGCTGACAAAAACAACATAAACACGATTCATGAAAACCTCGCAGGCTATTGCCAATTCCGGCGGATACGGTATTCTCGGTCGATGGGGCACAGGTCGCACGACCTATGATAAACATCTACCAAAGTTCCGTTGCGTTGAAAACAGTAAGGTTTTCACCTAGTACTAGAAACGGCCTTGCACCGCATGCAATGCACACTCGAGGCGGGAGCTGCTGCAGCAGACATAAAAAGGCCGCAAAGGAGCTAGATCACACCATGGATAGAAAAGAGGAGACGACCGTAAAGACGATGTTGCAGGAATTCGTGACGGACACGATTCCGGAATACATCATCGACGGTTCGCATAATATCCTCAACAGCGGGGGAGTCCTTAAACTTAGCCTGAAAAAAGGTGAGGGCTACTGGGATGTTGAGGCACATATCCAAGGCGATGACTTTCAGAACTATTCGCCCAAACTTTCTTTGAGCATCGGTGAAGAAACCGTAAACTACATGTGCAACTGTCCGGATTCTTTTTCCGGCGTGTGCAGACATGTGGGGGCTGCGGCTCTCAAGCTGCTGGCTTCGCTTGAAACATCGGATGATGCGGAACCGGTTGCCCCGAAAACCGAGTGGCGCCAGAGCTTCCGCAATTTTTTCTCCACCGAGCTGGAGCCGGAAGCGGGCAAACACTATCTGATATTCCGCTTTCATCCCGAACCGGGCAGACTGCAGGTTTCGCTGTTCCGTGCTCGGCAGAACAAATCCGGTCTTTCCACCGTTCACAACGAAATCACTCTGGAACAGATCATCCGCAATCCGGACTGGTGCGAGCTGTCGCCCGATCTGCCGGCAGTGGCCCATCAGATAGGTCAGTACCTTGACTATCACGGGCACAGAATCGAAATACCCGACGGACTGCTTACATGGTTTCTGTGGACCATACGCAACGAATATTACCTTTTCTGGCAGGAAACGGAAAAGCCCTGCCACATAGACAGCTCGACCATGAGACTCAAGCTGCAGCCCCGCCTTGCGGAAGACGGCCTCGGCTTTGACGTCCTGCTGCACCGCGAGGGCAAGCCGCCGCAGTCCATTCTGGACTCGGAAGTGACCTTTCACGGACAGCTGCCGCTCTGGGTATGCTGGCGCCGCGGTTTCTACCCCGTGCACACCAGCCTCAGTTCCGGACTGGTTCAGGAAATGGTGCAGCATCCGCCGGCTATCCCGCAGGAAGACATTTCCGAATTTCTGGACAGGGTCTGGACACAGCTGCCGGCTTCCGACCTGTATGGGCAGGAAGAGTTTCTTGAGCATATGGAGCCGATTTTCGTCCCCGCCAGCTACAATCCCAAACTGTATCTGGACGAGGAAGGAAGTCTGCTTACACTGCAGATCCAGAACATCTACGAAACAATACACGGCGAATTCCTGCTGCCCGGTCCCAATCCCGAATTCCAGACAGGCAGTTATCCTTTTGAAGGACATACGTTCCTGCTGCGCCGTCAGCAGGAGGAAGAAGCAGCGCTCACTCAGAAGCTCATCGAAATGAACTTCCAGCCGCGTAACAACCGTGTCTGGTTTCTCGAGCCTGAAGAAGCCATCAATTTCCTGCTGGATGCCTACCCTAAGCTCATTGCGGAATACCGCGTGTACGGCGAAAAAGCGCTTTCGCGTTATAAAGTGCGCCTTTCACAGCCGGTCATTTCTGCCAAGGTGGAATCCAACGAGGAAGAAAAATGGTTCTCGCTGGATCTTAATGTGGAATATGACGGCCAGAGTGTACCCATTGAAAAAATCTGGAAGGCATGGACACAGGGCAAGCGCTATGTGCAGCTGAAAGACGGCTCTTACACCAGCCTGCCCGAGTCATGGCTGAAGACTCTGGGGCACAAACTGCGGGCCATGGGACTGGACCCTGAAAAGGCTCCCAAAAAGCGTTTTGAACAGTACGAAGCCCCGCTTCTGGACAATCTTCTTGAAGATCTGCCCGAAGTACAGACCGATTCTTTCTGGAACGCACTGCGTGAAAAAATTCATACCTTTAAAGAAATCACTCTCATTGAGCCGCCGCAGGGACTGAATGCAACTCTGCGCGGATATCAGCAGCAGGGACTGAGCTATCTCAACTTTCTGCGGGAGTACGGTTTCGGCGGTATACTTGCAGACGAGATGGGCCTTGGCAAAACCATCCAGACCCTTTCTTTCATCCAGTATATGGTTGAAACAGGCCGCACGGGTCCCAACCTGATCGTGGTGCCCACATCGGTGCTGCCCAACTGGGACCGCGAAGCGGAAAAATTCGTTCCGGGGCTGCGCAGGCTTATCATCTACGGCACCCGCCGCGAAAACATGTTCAGCCATATCTCGGAATCAGATCTGGTCATCACAACCTATGCCCTGCTCCGCCGCGACCTGGAGGAACTGCAGGAACACGAATTCAATTCGCTGATTCTGGACGAAGCGCAGAACATTAAAAACCCGAACACCATCACGGCACGTTCCGTGCGCAAAATCAACGCCGGACTGCGCATATGTCTCTCGGGTACGCCCATTGAAAACAACCTGTTCGAACTCTGGTCGCTCTTTGAATTCCTTATGCCGGGCTTCCTTGGTTCGCAGCACAGCTTCCAGCGCGGTATCATAAAGCCCATCAAGGACGGTGATCCCGAAACTCTGGAATATCTGCGTACGCGGGTTAAACCGTTCATTCTGCGACGGACAAAATCGGAAGTGGCCAAGGACCTGCCGCCCAAGGTGGAAAACGTTTACTACTGCGCCCTTGCAGAAGAACAGCAGGAACTTTACGGCGCACTGGCCAAAAAACTCAAAGATCAGGTCATGGCCGACGTGGACGAAAAAGGCATTGCCAAAAGCCAGATGTCCATACTGGACGCCCTGCTCAAGCTGCGTCAGATATGCTGCCACCCGCGTCTGCTCAAACTGGACATGCCGGGCCTGACCACCAACCTGCCTTCCGGCAAGTTCGATGCCTTCAAAGACATGATCACCGATATTGTCGAAGAAGGTCACAAGGTGCTGGTCTTCTCGCAGTTTGTTCAGATGCTGCATATCATCCGTTCATGGCTGCAGATAAACGACATGCCGTTCTGCTATCTGGACGGCACCAGCAAAGACAGGTTCGATCAGGTTGACCGGTTCAACGATTCGCCCGATATTCCCATCTTCCTCATTTCACTGAAGGCAGGCGGCACCGGGCTGAACCTGACCAGCGCCGACTATGTCATCCATTACGACCCGTGGTGGAACCCGGCGGTGGAAAATCAGGCAACGGACCGTGCACACCGTATCGGCCAGAAGAATCAGGTGTTCGCATACAAAATGATCTGCCAGAACACCGTGGAAGAAAAAATCCTCAAGCTGCAGGATATGAAACGCGGCGTGGCCGACGCCATCATCCCCGGGCAGGACAGCTGGAAATCGCTTACCCGCGATGATCTCGAAATGCTTTTCGACGTCTGATGCCCTTTTTGCAAACATCAGCCCCGCTGCGGAGGATTCCTCTGCAGCGGGGCTTTGTTATTTATACCACATGCTACGGCAGTACATCTATGCGGCCGCGCAAGATACACCGCTACTCGTGCATTGCCCGTCCGAAGCGCCTGCTTCGCCATTCCTGATACCCCATAAGCAGATGCCACTGCACCGGTACGACAAAAAGGGTAAGAAAAGTAGCCGTGCACAGGCCGGTTACAAACGTGGAAGCCATGGACCCCCAAACCAGTGAATAGCTGGGGATACCTACCGCCATGGGCAGCAGCCCCAGCATGGTTGTAAGGGTGGTCAGCAGTATGGGCCGCAAGCGGATGCGCATGCCCTCTATGGCTGCGGCAGTTCTGTCCAGTCCGTCACGGTAGAGTTTGTTCATGAAATCCACCAGCACCAGTGAATCGTTGACCACCACGCCGGTAACCCCCACAGTGGCCACAAAGCTGTTTACCGTAAACAGTGTACGGGTGAAAAACGTACCGAAAACAACACCGGTCAAAGCAAAAACAACAGCCGAAAGGATAATGAGCGGCTGAACGTATGACTGAAACTGTGTGGCCAGAATCACATAAATGATCAGCACCGCCAGCACAAACGCCATCATCAGAGACTGAAAAGAGCGTTGCGTACTGGCAAATTCACCGCTGAAGTCAAGAGTGGCTCCGGGGAAATCATTTTCTATTTTTCTGTAGTGTTCCTGCACGGCATGAATGACAAACTGGGGCGATATGGCCGCATCAGGCCTGATGTTGGCTGTCAGGGTAACCGCACGCTGCCGCTGATAACGGTTCAGCTGGCCTACCTCTCTGTATGAAGAGACAGTGCACAAATCTCCCAGCCGCACCGGCCCGCTGCTGTGTTCCAGCACCGGTACATCCAGCGCGTCCTCAGGCCTTTCCAGAAACACGTTGTCTATTTTCAGCCGCAGGTCCACATCTTCATCAGCCAGACGGAATTCCCCGACAAAACGCCCGTCAAGAACAGAACCGGCCAGTCCGGCCACTGTACGGGTGTCCAGCCCGTATTCTGCCGTACGCTCTTCGCGCGGGCGGAACCGGAAGACATAGCTTGGCTGACCGGTGTCATCGCCCAGATCCATAAGGTGCGGAGCTATGTCGGCACGCTGTTCCAGAAAGGTCTGCATGGCCGCCGCAAGACCAGAAACCGATGCGGGGTCGCTGCCCAGCACGCGCACGTTGACGTCTTTGCCCACGGGGGGACCGTCCTTTTCGGCGCGCACACGCACGCGCCAGCCTGCCGGCGTGTGCTGTGCAATGCGGCTCCGGACATCATCAAGGTGTGCCTGCGGATCGTTACGGGGATAATCGGCAAAGTGCTGCTGACCGGTCACGGGCAGTTCCACCGTCACCATACCCAGATTCGACCCGTGGACTGTCTGATAGTCATCGTCCAGATAATAACCTGCCACGCCCGAGGCAGAACGCGTCATGCCCGCGCCGAGGCTGTCCATAAACTGAGCAAACCCGCGTATGACACGGGATGTTTCACTGATAGGAGTGGCTTCCGGTGCTTCCACGGAAATGTAAAAGGTGGTGTAGTTATCAGGAAAGAACTTAATGCGCATGAGCGGCATGACTCCGCTCATGGAAACGCCGAAAATGAATACAGCCACGGAAAAAGCGGCAAGCACCGCCCCCAGAGTAAGCCAGCGGAAACGCATGCTGAACCGCAGAAGCCGCTCTGCCAGATTGCGCAGAGCAATCATGAAAGGCTTTTCACGGGTATGGTCAGCATCACCGGATGCCAGCCGGCCTCTGCCCGGCCAATCCAGAAAATGCAGCGGCAGAATGAACAGACACTCCACCAGTGAAGCAACCAGCGCAAAGCTGATGGCCTTGGGAATAAGCGCAAAAAACTGGCCTGTGGAGCCGGTCATGATAAGCATGGGCAAAAAGGCGGCCACCGTTGTGGCTGTGGCCGAGACAATGGGCAGGGCGACTTCGGCCGTTCCGTTGACCACGGCCTCGCGCAGCCGGCTTCCGGCCTGCACGTGGCGGTAGATGTTTTCCACCACCACCACGGCGTCATCCACGATGATGCCCGCCACCAGCACAAAGGAGAAGAGTGTTATTTCGTTCAGCGAATTGCCGGTAAGCTTCATCAGCACCATGGTGACAAGAAACGCAAAGGGAATGCCCACTGAAGTGACCATGGCGTTTCTGAATCCCATGAACAGCCATATGACGGCGCATACCAGCACAATACCAAGCAGCAGGTTGGAACCCAGCGTGCTCATGGCCTGATCAATATGACTGCGCTGATCACGGGTTATAACCGCTTCGACACCTTCTCGTTCCAGCACCGGAGCATATTCCGCCAGCACGGCTTCCACAGCCTTTCCGATGTCCAGCGCATTGCCGTTATCCAGTTTGATTACATTAACAGCCACGCTGTCGCGCCCGTTGACTGAGGCAATTACCTCCGGCTCGCGGTACGAGACAAAAGCACCGCTCATCACGTCACCCACGCGGACAAACGAACCGTCACCATCCCGCCGGATGATTGTTCCGGCAATATCGTCGCGCGAACGGAACCGTTCATCCACCAGCAGGGCGTATTCCTTGCCATGGCTGGAAAAATCGCCCGCCGGCACAGAAACATTGCCTGCCGCAAGCGCCGCGGCAACCTCGTCGAATGTCACCCCGTAACGGCTCATACGGTGCGGGTCCAGCTCCACATGGTATTCACGGGTGTATTCGCCCTCTATGGTCACTTCCTTTACGCCGGGCAGCCGCTCAAGATAAATCTTCAGTTCTTCCGCCATCAGCGTCAGGGCCCTGTTGGAGCGGTCGCCCACCAGATTTACGGACATCACCGGCATCCATGTGTCCATATCTATCTTGATGAACTGCGGCGGGTCCATCTCGTCGGGCAGATCATTCTGGACGGACAGCACCCGGAAGCGCAGTTCGTCATACTGTGCGTCGTAGTCCGTATCGTCCAGAAACTTCACAATGACATCGGACCGCTGGCGGTAAGATGTGGCCCTGACAAATTCCACATTCTCCAGACCGTCAAGCGCATCTTCTATCTTTGTCGTCACCAGCGCTTCAACCTCCTGCGGCGAAGCACCGGGCAAAAAGCCCACCACGACAACCTTGCCCATATCCACGTTGGGATACCGTTCGACAGGCAGCGAAAACGTGGCAAACACGCCCACCACCATCAGCAATACAAACAGCAGGTTAAGCAGCACCGTCTGGCGCAGGGTAAAGCGTACTACAGATTTCATATACGGCTCCGCTACCCTGCCTCGGGGGTGACAAGAAAGACATCACCGGCATGCACCTGCGCGGAACGCACACGCATGGTACCTGCCTGTTCACCGGGGCCCAGTACCAGCACGCGGACACGCTCTCCGTCGGGGCGCACCAGAAACCAGTCCTCGTACGCCCTTGTCAGAGCAGACTGAGGCACCGCCACGGCGCCCCCTTCATCCGGCATACGCAGGGCAAGCTCTGTCCGGATGCCGCCGCGCAGGACGCCGGTTTCTCCGGTTACCTGCAGGTCGACGTTGATCTTGCGTGTGGCGGGGTCAAAGTCGGGCGAAACTCGCTCCACAACGGCAGAAATACGCGTACCGCTGTCGGGCAGAGTCAGTTCTATGCGCTCCATTGCCTTCAGGGCTTCAAACTCGCGTACGCTGAGCGCCAGCGGCACAAGCAGGGTATCAAAGTCGCCGATTACGGCCAGCTTCTGCCCCTGCGTCACCCACTCTCCCGGCTCCACGCTGCGTTCGATGACGCGCCAGCCCGAAGGCGCACTGATGGTATGCCGCCGCAGACGTTCTGCCAGTGTCATTTCATCAATGCGCAACCGTTCCAGCTGCTGTCTGGCGGTCACCAGATCGCGCACAATACCGTCCAGCTGCGACTGCGCCGCGTGTTTGCCGCCCACAAGATTCCGGTACCTTGAAGTTTCCTTGTCAAAATACGCCACATCACTTTTCAGGCGCTGCTGATCGGCCCTGTTGGCCTGCAGTTCCAGCCTGATAAATGTGGTGTCCAAGGTCGCAAAAACACCTTTTTCACCTATGGGGTCACCCACGTCGGCGTACACCTGCGTGCAGCGCGCCGGAACTTCGCTCACCAGCGCAAGGCGGGTACGCGGCCGCGTAAAACCGGTCAGGGTGACCACTCTGTGCGCCGGTTCCACCACAAAAACAGCCGCCGCACTCTGTGCGGCGGACGGCAGACAACACGCCTGCCACACTCCCAGAAATGCGGCAAGCAACAGAATTTTCTTCAGCGCCGGAGCGCCTTTTCCCTCAATCATATTCCTCCTCTGGCAGCCCGTGCCAGACCGGCAATAAAATCCGGTACCCTGTCAATCATCGCATGTGTATCCAGCGCCCCCATCATCAGCGGAGCCCTGCCATTCAGTATCAGACTTACCAGCCCGTGCACCAGAGACCACATGCTGCTGACCACGGTTGTCACATCGCTTCCAGCAAAATACCCCAGTTCCAGACATTCCGCTGCCGTCGAGTGCAGCAGCACAAGAGCATCATCGGGCAGACCGTCCGGCAGCGAGCCGGCATCGAATTCGTAAAACGGCGTACGAAACATAAGCTCATAATATTCCAGATTATCAAGCCCGAAAGACACATACGCCCTGCCAAGCTGCTGCAGCCTGAGCAAAGGGTCGGCGGCATCTGCCGCCCCCATGAGGGCATCGTTCAACAACACGATACCTTCACACCTCAGTTCCCACAGAATGGATTCCCTGCTTCCGAAATACCGGTACAGCACCGCGGCACTGCATCCGACCTCACGTGCCAAATTACGCATGGAAACACTGCCCGCACCGTCGTGTGCGAACATCCGGCGGGCGGCATCAAGAATAATCCTGCGCTTTACATCATGCTTGATGCTCTTTGCGCTATGCGGGGGGGTATGTGCCTGCTGCATCCGGCATGGGCTACATCGCATTATAAAAAAAGTAAACAGTGTTCACTTTTTTTATAATGCGATGCCGGCACTACGGCAGAGCGGATTGTTCCGGCACCCTGCGGGTTGCAGTCAGAACGCGGTTTCTTCAATGCGGCGGCGCAAAGCGTCCAGCAGGGCCGTGGCCCTGCGCACATCAGTGCCGTCTGTACCGCTGAAAATCGTCTGGATCATTTCGTTTTCTTTGCAGACTGCCGCATTGTACGCCTGCTGTCCGGCAGCAGTAAGCACCGCCAGTCTGGACCGTTTATGCTTGGGATTATCTCTGAATTCCAGCAGTCCGGTAAGGTGCAAGTCGTTGCATACTGTCTGAATGAACTGCCGGGAAACACCCAGAGCAAAGGCGATATCAGGAACTGTAAGCGGTCCGGATTCGGCAATCTGCGTTGCCACACGCTTCTGCGGGGTAGTCATGCCGCTTTGCTCGTGCACACTGTCCATAATAATACCCAGCGCCGCATTCAGCCTGACAACCTGCCGGAAAAGATCGTGCAACTCCGCGCCGCAGGCGCATGCATGCGGCTTCATTACAGCCACCTTCTGACACTGAGACAAAACTCTTCATATCTGTTTCCAAACGCGGCACGGAGGTAGGCTTCTTCCCGCGGGACAACATGCAGATGCAGGTACAGTAACAGCATAAACGCAGCACCCAGCAGCCACAGGCTTGCCATCATCACGCCTATACCGGCCATAATGGCCACCCCGCCGGTATACATGGGGTTACGGCTGTAACGGTAAGCCCCTTCAGCCACCAGCATATGCGAAGGGCTGTCGGTGCGTACCTGCACCTTTCGGCTTGTAAACAGGTTATGCCCCCACATCATGAACGCGCCTCCTGCCAGCACCAGAAAAAGCCCCGCCGGCACATGCAGAAAACGGCCGCTTAACGGCAGTGAAGTAGGAAAGACAAACTCAAGCACGCCTCCAGCCACAAGGCAGGCATAAAAAAACAACGGCGGAAGAATCCATACTTGCGGCGGCTGCAGCGCAGCGGTTGATTTTGCGGGCATAAGCACCTCCCTGTCATATTGACAATAAAAATGTCATATTGACAACCAAATTGTCAATATATCGATCAGGTAACGCCCGCTCATAAAAAAAGCCGCCCGAAGGCGGCTCAGCAGACTCAAACACAGCGGAAATACAAGCACAAACGGCCAGCCTGCATATTCCGGCAACAAGGGGAAACAAAAAAATATGGCCGGCACTGCACCCGCTACAGATACCAGAGCACCGGAAAGGCCCCCGCAGCGCAGCATGCACGGCCGACACAAGGACCACAGTAATCAGCGACCGGAGGCACTCCTCAACCTGCCGCGCAGACCGGCGACGGTGGCTGCTATGTCATCTGCTCCCGTAATGGCAGAAACGAGCGCGCAGCAGCGCGCCCCGTGAGCCGCCACTTCCTCGATATTATGTTCCTTGATGCCGCCTATGGCCACAAAGGGCACAGTGTGGTTTGCAGCCACATAATCAAGGTATTCAAACCCCACAGGCGCACAGACATCTTTTTTGGTACGGGTGAAAAAAACAGGCCCCACCCCTATATAATCAGCGCCCTGTGCAACAGCGTCACAGCACTGCTCCGGCGAATGGGTGGAAAGCCCGATGATTTTTCCGTCGCCCACAAGACGACGCACTTCCGGTACGGGAATGTCTTCCTGCCCCACATGTACGCCGTCCGCATCGCACAGCATGGCCACATCAATATGATCGTTGACAATAAAGCAGCAACCGGCATCTCTGGTCAGCTTGCGAATCCCCATGCATTCACGCAGCATTTCACCGGCTTTTTTGTCTTTTTCACGATATTGTATCACTCTGGCGCCGCCCTGCAGCATGGCACGGACAACCTCCACGGTATCACGCCCGCGTGAAAGTCCGGCATCGGTCAGACAATAGATATCCCAGTCAGCCATATTATTCTTCATCACTCCTGCTCCCTGATACAATCTGCCGTCACGCAGGGGCCCAGAATCCGGCAAAGAACTGCGTCCGCCTGCATGGCGGCAGCCATCTGTACCCGCGGTGCCATGGGGGGTACCCCAGGGACCACGGCAGTCTGCATGTCTCCCACCACCACGCCGGCATTCCGCACCCCGCGCACCTGCATACCGGGGCCGCCCCAGCCGCCCATGCCCGAAGCGCTTACAAAAAAAATCCCGTGCTCCATGCAGTAGGAAACAATCATGCTCTTGGTTGCGGCATCATCCACAGCCTCCACCACTACGGAGCAACTGCCGAACAAATCATGCAGTAATGTGCGGTCAATACGCACCTGATGCACGCTCAGAACCAGTTCCGGTTCCAGGGCATACAGGTTGTCGGCCAGCGCGCGCACCTTGGGCTTCCCGACCTGCTGCGGCGTGAACCACTGTCTGTTCAGATTGGAAGGTTCCACATGGTCATGATCGGCCAGCACCAGATTACGAATGCCGCTGCGCACCAGCATGGCCGCACAGTTGGAACCCAGTCCTCCGGCACCGGCAATCCCCACCACAGCACCTGCCAGAAGCTCAAGCTGATGCTCCTTCAGGTGACTGCCCAACCCCCTGCGCAACATACCCGTCATACCGCGCAGCTGTCTTCCAGCGGATGCCAGTCTTTAAACACGGCCTGATAACCGACCCGGCTAACGGCTTCAACCACCTCGTCCACACTGCGCGGGTCAGAAATTTCAAACTGCCCTACAGAGGAATGTTCGTTTTCCGCATGTCCGCCCACAGCGGTGGATACACCGGCACTCATGCGGGTCACTCCCAGCGGTATCAGATTATCGCGGAATGCAGGCCGTTCGCGCGTGGAAATGGTAATGCCGCACCGCGGCAGAAAAAGCCGCATGGCCAGCAGTATTTGCACCAGCGCACGATCATCCACGTCACACACCGGCTGAAAACTGCCGGCATAAGGACGCATACGCGGCAGCGAAACAGCAATATCCACTCCCGGATACCTGTGCTGCAGCCAAAGGGCATGCATACCCGTCATAAAAGCATCACGCTGCCACTGATCCAGTCCGAGCAACGCACCTATATTCACATTGCGCATTCCGGCACGGCATGCTCTTTCCGGCGCCCCCAGCCTGAAATGATAATTGCTTTTGGGACCGGCAGGATGCAATGACGGGTACAAAGCCTCGTTATATGTTTCCTGAAAAAGTGTCATGCCGTCCACACCGGCAACGGCAAGTGTGCGGTACTCAGGCTCGGTCAGGGCGTACACTTCAATACTCAGTGACGGAAACAGAGGACGCAACACGCGCACACAGTCGCGGATGTAGTCAACGGAAGCCTTTGCCGGAGCCTCGCCGGTCAGCAGCAGCAGATGGCGCAGTCCTGTGGCGGCTATGGCCTGCCCTTCGCGCAGCACGCCCGCAGCATCCAGCTGCATGCGGTCTATGCCACTGCAGGCATTGAAGCTGCAATACACGCACCTGTTTGTACACCAGTTTGAAAGGTACAGCGGAGTAAACAGCTGGATGGTGCGGCCGAACTGGCGCACCGTGACATCACGGGCCTTATGCGCCATTGATTCCATGTACGGACGGGCCGCGGGTGAAAGCAAAGCCAGAAAGTCTTCCGGAGAAAGGGTATCCTTTGCCAGAGCCTGCCGCACTCTGTATCCGTCAGCCGCCATGCAGGCGGCCTGCACATCCACATCCTGCAACTGGCGGACAACTTCGTAAAAACCTCCCGCCTGTGCGGTTCTCACACTCATGTCAGCGCTGATTTCACTCATCACGCTCCCCGTCATTTTCTCATGGCTGCACATCATGAATCCAGAAAGCCCAGCAAAGGCGAAGAAGCCTGCGCCTGCCCTTCCAGCACGGCGCCTGTTCCGGCCAGCCAGGCTCTGCGCCCGGCCCGCACTGCAGCGCCGAATGCCGATGCCATAAGAACAGGATCGCCCGCAGAAGCTATGGCCGTATTGACAAGACAGGCTGCAGCGCCCATTTCCATTGCCTCGCAGGCCTGCGAAGGACGCCCTATTCCGGCATCGACAATGACGGGCAGTTCAATCTCTTCAATAAGAATACCTATCATCTCCTGCGTGCGCAGCCCTCTGTTGGTTCCTATGGGGGCCCCCAGAGGCATGACCGCAGCGGCTCCCGCACTGACAAGATCGCGCGCCACATACAGGTCGGGATTCATGTACGGCAAAACCACAAAACCGTCCCGTGCCAGTATCTCAGTGGCTTTTGCAGTTTCATACCCGTCCGGCAGCAGATACCTGCTGTCCGAAATCACCTCGATTTTAATCCAGTCGCCGCATCCTGCGGCGCGGGCCAGCCGGGCGATGCGCACGGCTTCTTCAGCCGTGCGCGCCCCGGATGTGTTGGGTAAAAGCTGCATATGCTGCGGAATGTGCTGCATGACGTTGCCTGCGGCAGCCTGCATGTCCACACGCCGCAATGCCACCGTAATCACCTGTGCGCCGCTGGCTTCTGCCACCCGGGGTATGAGACTGTCGGAGCCGTACTTGCCGGTGCCTATGAAAAGACGACTTTCCAGAGCACGTCCGCCAAGTACCAGTGGATCGTTGTTGTGTGTTGTTGTGTGTTCCATTAGCCCCCTCCTACAAAGTGCAGGATTTCCAGTTCATCCCCTTCGTGCAGCACCGTTGCCGCAAATGCGTCCGGCGGTATGATGGCGCGGTTGCATTCCACAACCACCGCAGCTGCATTCAGACCTTTACCCTTCAGCAGTTCGCTGACGGTGAGTCCGGAAGGTATCTCTTCCTCTTTACCATTCACCCTGATGTTCATTGTTCCGCCTTTTGTTCTGCACCCGACAGGCCGCAGCGTCCGGCAACGCCGGAATCTTCCGGCGGGCGGCGCGCTGCTGTCTTTCATACATCGGACATAAAAAAAGCGGCCTGCCCGAAAGACAAGCCGCAGCATTTCCGCAATGAAAATATCATGGCTTCCCTTCGGCAGTGTTAACTGCATCAGGTTCAAGGGGTCAGAAGCTTTGCGCTTCAATCTCAGCCTGACAAGGCCCCCCCAGCACTGGCGCATACGCGCCCTGGTCATACATACAAAAAAAACCGGCTCCGGCCGGCTGCATATGTATGATATGTCTGCCAGCTTCCCTACGGCGGTTACCCGCATCAGGTTCCAAGGGTCAGAAACTCCTGTTTCAATCTCAGCCCGTACGGGCACCCCTAGCTGTTTGACCGCACAGTAGCCGACCGGCCACATGCTGTAAAGCACTTATTTGTAAAAAAAGCACCGGCCGGAGTCTTCCGGCCGGTGCGACTTTTGCTCACGGCTGCAGGCACCCGACACGCTGTCAGGATCATCTGCCTGTTTCTACAGAAACTTTTCCACTCCGGCGTAGGGCATATCAAATGCTTCAGCCACACCTTTATATGTGATTTCGCCATCGATCACGTTGGCACCCAGCGCAATTTCACGGCTGTCCTGCATGGCTTTTTTCCACCCTTTATCCGCCAGAGTCACGGCATAGGGCAACGTGGCATTGGTCAGAGCCAGTGTGGAGGTTTTTGCCACGGCGCCGGGCATGTTGGCCACGCAGTAATGCACCACATCGTCCACCACAAACGTGGGATCCTTGTGTGTTGTGGGATGAGAAGTTTCAAAACATCCGCCCTGATCAATGGCCACATCCACCAGTACGGATCCGCGCTTCATGGTTTTTATCATCTCACGTGTTACAAGACGCGGAGCCTTGGCGCCGGCAACCAGTACGGCACCCACCACCACGTCAGCCTCGCGTACCAGCTTGCGCAGCGTGGCGGGAGAAGACATCAGAGGAAAGCAGTTGGCCGGCATGATATCGCTGAGGTGACGCAGCCGGTCAAGATTCATATCAAGAATGTACACCTTTGCGCCCAGACCGCATGCCATCTTGGCGGCATTGGTACCCACCACTCCGCCGCCTATGACTACAACTGTACCCGGATCAACCCCGGGAACGCCGCCCAGCAGCACGCCGTGCCCGCCCTGTGTCATCTCCAGATATTTGGCACCCTGCTGAATGGCCATCCGCCCGGCCACTTCGCTCATGGGAGTAAGCAGCGGCAGGCTTCCGTCCGGCTTCTGAATGGTTTCATACGCGATGCATACCGCCTTGCTGTCCACCAGAGCCTTGGTAAGCTTTTCATCTGCGGCAAGGTGCAGATAGGTGAACACAATCTGTCCTTCACGGATAAGGCCGTATTCAGAAGGCAGAGGTTCTTTGACGTGCATAACCATATCAGCGCGGGCATAAATCTCTGCAGGAGTCTCTACAATTTCCGCTCCGGCTCTGGTGTAGGCCTCGTCCAGAAATCCGCTGCCCGTCCCCGCATTTTTCTCCACCAGCACGGTATGTCCATGATGCACCATCACTTCCGCACCGGCAGGCGTCATGGACACCCGGTTCTCTTCGGACTTTATTTCTTTGAGAATGCCTACGATCATATTGCTTTCCTCCACGCTGAAATATGCAAAGCAGCAGACACCATGCCTGCGCCCTTTTCATAAGAAAGCAAACACCTTGCCAGAATGCGGAGCTAAAAAACAACGGAAGAAAAGTAAAACTGAGGCCGGAAAAAAGATGTTTAAAAACAGAACATTATTTTGATGAAAATATCAAAAAAGACTGTACTGCTATTGCAGAAATGAGTGATTGAACAGCTAGAAATGGTAAAAAAACAAACCAGCGAAACAAAGTATACGCACTATCTATCTGTTTTAAATAACCATGTGCATGATGGTCAAAAATCAAACCATTTGGACATAAATCAAACCGAACCGACACCCAGTTTGCGCATTTTTGCCAGCAGTGAGGAGTGAGAAACCCCGAGAGCCTGCGCCGCCTTGCGGATACTCGGCGTTCTTGTCAGAGCATCGCGTATGACACCGCGTTCAAAGTCGGCCACAGCATCGCGCAGTCCTGTACTGGCAACACGCGCCCCCTGCCGTAACGCCTGCCGCGACATGCCGGCTTCGATTTCATGGCTGAAAAGTATATGTGACTGGCGCACTATCTGCCCCTGACACAATATGGCCGCACGCTCCACAACGTTTTTCAACTCCCGGACATTACCCGGCCAATGATGCGCGCGCAGCTTGTCCAGCGCATCGGGGGTAAGCGAACGCGCCGGCTTGTCCAGCCGCGCCGCGAGATTCAGCAAAAAATGCTCCACCAGCAGCGGGATATCGTCCAGCCGCTCTTTTAGCGGGGGTATGTGGATAGGCAGCACATTGATGCGGTAATACAAATCCTGCCGGAAGCGCCCTTCTTCCACCAGCCGCTCAAGAGTTCTGTTGGTGGCGGTTATAATGCGCGTGTCCACCGCCACTTCCTGCGAACCTCCCAGCCGGCGCATTCTGCTTTCCTGTATGACGCGCAGGATTTTCACCTGCGATGCAAGCGGCATATCGCCTATCTCGTCCAGAAAAAGAGTTCCGCCCCGGGCCACTTCAAACAGCCCCTGTTTGCCCTCGCGCCTGCCGCCTGTGAACGCCCCGCGCTCATAGCCGAAAAGCTCGCTTTCCAGCAGCTGCTCGGGCAGTGCAGCACAGTTTACAGGAACAAAAGGTCCGCTGCGCCTGCTGGCTGTATGAATGGCACGGGCAAAAAGCTCTTTGCCTGTACCGCTTTCTCCGCGGATGGAAATGATGGAGTCTGTTGCCGCAACCTGCTCTGCAAAGCTGATGGCAAAAGCGATGGCAGCATCCCTGCCGACAATATCGCCAAATCCGATCTGTTCCGGATCGGTTATGGAACGGGCCAGCTGCCGGATTTCACGCATATCGCGGGCCAGTTCCACAGCCCCGACAATGCGGTCATTGGAGTCGCGTATGGGACGGCGGGTCACAAAGTACTGTACCCGCCCGTCAGAGGTGGCTATCTCACGCTTGGCATTAAGCAGCTCCTTACCCTCAAGGCACTCCAGAAGCCCGTTATCCGGCAGTCCCAGAGAAGCAAGCGGCTTGCCCGCCGCATCTGGGCCGCAGCCGTAAACCTGACGCAGAACGGCATTGATGGCTGTCACCCTGCCCCGAGCATCGATGGACAGCACTCCGTCACTGATATTGTCCAGCACGACCTTGAAACGCTTTTCACGTTCTTCACCGGGCAATGTTTCCACAATGCGGAATTCCAGCAGGTCGGGAATTCTGCTGAGCACTTTAAAAAGCGCCGCCCGCTCCACGGCCTCGTCCCACTTTTCCGCCTCGATATATACAAAGGCTTTGTCAGTCTTACGTTCCACCTCCATGGAAGAAATGGAAAATGCATGGCCGGCCAGCAATGAAGAAAGGTCGGAAACAACACCCACGCGGTCTTTGAAAATAAGTTCAAGCTTGAGCTTCATACCATGCCGTTTACGGATACAGAATTATCAGCCGCCACCAGGCGGCTCAGGAAGTGCCCGCTGCAGAGCAAAGCCAGTAAAACACCGTTTTACCGGACAAACAAGCCTGCAAAGCTGTTCCGCTCCGCAGGCTTTTGCACGCCGGATATACGGTTTCCGGACGACCTGTTCATTTTTTTTCAAACGATTCAAAAGGATTCAGACATACCCGCGAAGGTCCGTACACGGCAAAATCTTCACCTTTTTTCAATGCCCAACGCTGGGTGCCGTACTCGAAGTGCCACCATTCACAGGAATAATTGACAAATCCGGCCCGGACCATCACGCCGTACAGCAGCCGGCGGTTGCTCAAGGCCTCTTTTTCCTCAGGCTGCAATGCGATGCCCCGCTCAAGACGTTCTTCCAGATGCCGCGTGTATGAGATGTCTCTGGGATAATCAAAGGGCGAACCGAAAAACAGCTGCCTGCCGGAACGGGTTGCCAGAGTAAGGTCAACCGCCCCTCCTGTCACATGCGGCGACGGCGCGGAAGCGTCAAAGCCGGGGCGTGCCACATACTGCTGGGTCAGCGCGTGCAGTTCATCTTCATCCGCCTGCGGGTTGGCTCTGGCCAAAGCACTGCGGCAGCGCTGGAACAGCACAGTCTGGACCTGCGGGCTGCGCCATCCGTCCAGCACCACCATACGCAGATCAGGCGGCAACATTTCGGCCGCCAGCAATAATTTTTCAAACACACTCCGGCGGGCATAACATTCCGGCAAGGCTCCGCCTATACCGGCGGCAAAATAGGCCGAACGCACCAATATCTTCTCCGGAACCAGCGACAGCGGAACCAGCGGTTCATTATTTTCGGCAATGGACACGGAGTAGACTTCTTCCCAGCTGTGGGAACGTACAGCGGGAATGGGGGCGCTGTAGTGTTTATACATTATGTTCTCCGCAAAAAACGACCGGCGCGGCATCGGCCCGCACCGGTCAGCAATGTTAATAGCCCAGCATATGCGGCAGCCAGACAGATATCCCGGGAACAAAAATCAGCAGCAGCTGACAGGCCAGCGCCACCAGAACAAACGGCCAGATGTGCCTGAACATTTTTTCCAGCGACACATTACCCACGGAGGATACGATGTACACGCAGGCTCCCATGGGCGGAGTGATAAGCGCAATGGTGATGTTCAGTGTCATCACGATGCCGAAATGATACGGATCAATTCCCGCCGCCACAGCCAGCGGCGCGAACACCGGAGTAAGCAGCACCAGAGCCGCAATTTCTTCCATGAACATGCCCACCACAAACACAATCAGGCTTATCAGCAGCAGAACCTGTTCAGGACTCGAGGCATAACTCATGATCACCGGAGCCATGGACTGCGGTACTTTTTCGGCAGACAGAATCCAGCCGACAATAGTCGCCGCCCCGATAACCACAAAAATGACACTGGTAAGCCGGACCGTGTTCGACAACGCCAGCAGCACGCCCTTCACCGTCAGCTGCCGTGTCCAGACAAAGCCCACGATGACCACATACAGACTGGCTATGGCACCGGATTCGGTGGGGGTCATGAACCCGAACAGGATACCGCCGATAATGATACCCGGAGCAATGAGCGCAGCCATGGCTCCGCCGGTGGCCCTCCAGAGATCAGGCATGGAAAAGGCCGTATTGACCGTAGGCAGGTTGAGCCGCGCGGCACTGATGCGGTGCATGACCATAAAAGCGACACCAAGCAGCAACCCCGGCACCACACCCGCCATAAACAGCCCGCCCACATTCGTCTTTGTCATGGCGCCGAACAAAATCATAAAAATGCTCGGCGGAATGATGGGACCGATAAGCGAACTGCCGGCAGTAAGGCCCGCGGCATACGAGTCGGGGTATCCGCCTTTTTTCATGGCGGGAATCATGATGGAGCCTACTGCGGACGCATCCGCCGCGGCAGAGCCGTTGACACCGGCAAAAATGATGCTGGCCACCACTGTCACATAGCCCAGTCCGCCCTTGAGGTGTCCCACAAGAGCCTCGGCAAAACGCAACAGTCTGCTGGTCAGTCCGGCGCAGCCCATCAGTTCGCCCACCAGAATAAAGTACGGTATGGCCAGCAGGGAAAAAGGTTCCATGCCGCCATAAAACTGCTGCACCATCAGCCGCAGTTGACCGGACTCGCCGATGTAGGCAAACCCGGCCAGCGCTGTACACAGCATGGCCACAAACAGCGGCAGCCCCGATGCCAGCATGGCAAAAAAGACAAGCAGCAAAAGAATGCTCATGACGCGTCTTCCCCCTCTGATGCACCGCGCACGGGGCGGGCGGCCAGCGCATCAAGTGCGATGAACTGCTGCAATGCGTATTCTGCAAGCATCAGCGCCATGCCTACGGGTACCGCCAGCAACGGTATCGTTTTTTTCACTCCCAGCGTCATAATGGTGAACAGACGCATTTTGTAAGCATATGCACCGCCCAGCCAGATCATAAGCACAAGGATGCCCGCAAACACCAGTGTACGGAATATCACAGCCGCCCTTCTGGCGCCGGGAGACAGCCTGTCGACCAGAATGTGAATGGCCATGTGCTCGCCGCGCTTCAAAGCAGGAGCAGCAGCCAGCATGACCATCCAGACAAGCGTGACCTTTGCCAGATCAGTTGTCCACACGGGCGCACGATAAAAACGGGAAAACACACCAAGCATAACCGACAGCAGGTTGACCACGAGGAGAGCCCCCGCCCCCATAAGGCAGAGGCGCTCCAGCAGGTCGGAAGCCTTATAACAGACGTCCGCCACACGGCCCATCTATTTCACTGCCTCATTGGCCTTGCGGGCGTCTTCCATGGCATGGTCTATCCATGCCGTGTCAATCTGTCCGCTGAGCCACTTGATGTAGGAAGGACTGCCAAGTTCCTTGAACTGCGCCAGCTCTTCCGCGGTGGGGGTGTAAACGGTCATGCCCTTGCCGGCCAGAAACTTCACACGCTCGTCTACCTGAGACTCCACAAACTGGCGGGTCTTGACGTTTGCCTCGTGCGCCGCCTTACGGATTACCTGACGCTGGCTGTCGGGAAGAGAGTCAAGCAGTTCACCGTTAATCAACAGGAACTGATCGGAATACTGGACGTTGGCAAGGGTGAGATGGTCCTGCACCTCGTACAGGCTGCCGATGATGATATAGGTGGGGGGGTTCATCTGGCCGTCTGCCACGCCGGTTTTAAGCGCAAGATACACCTCGGTCCACGGAATAGGAGTTCCGGAAGCTCCGAAGGCTTCGTACATGGCTACCTGGCTGGCATCCATGGCGCGGAATTTCATACCCTTGAAATCAGCCGGAGACCTGACGGGCTTTTTGGAAGTAAAGGCAATGAAGCCCCCCTCTTCCACCACGGCCAGCAGCTCGATGCCGGTGCGCGAACGCAGCTCTTTTCCGGCTTTATCCATAAAAGAGCTGTTGTCGAAAAATTCATGTGCCGCAGCGTAGCTTTCAAACATGAAGGGTACGTTGGTGGCGAACATTTCAGGAAACACGGTCTCCATACCGCCGAAAGAAGCCACATTGATCATGGGACCGGTCATCACCTGTTCCATGCGCTGCTGCTCATTACCCAGCTGACTGTTGGGATACAGGTCGATGACAATGCCGCCTCCGGACTCTTTTTCAACCAGTTCCTTGAAAGTGGTGGCAAAAGCATGCACGGCGTTGTCTTCCAGACTGGGCGGCCCGTTGTAACTCATCTTGACCGTCATGGCGGCCGCAGCCAGCGCCGGAACAGCCAGCACGACCAGTGCGGCGGCCATAAAACGCTTCATGCCTCTGAAAAAATGTCCCGATGGTTTCATAGACATCCTCCGATAGGAATAAGGTTGAACCGCCCCGCCTGCGGCGCACTGCCGTACGGACAGGGGAAGCACCAATCCCGCGGCGCCGCCCGGCGCAAGCGGGTCATTACTCTGCGTTTTCCACATAAACCCGCGGCACACGGGCAAGTATGCGGGAGACAACCTCATAATTAATAGTGGAAGTCAGACGGGCGTGATCGTCTGCCGTCACGCTTTCGGCGCCCTGCCTGCCCAGCAGGACAACCTCGTCCCCCTCCTGCACTCCGTCAATGTGCCCCACGTCAATCATGGTCTGGTCCATACACACCCTGCCGGTTACTGCGGCCGGGCGGCCGTGAACCAGCATGGTGCCGCAGGACGAAAGCAGGCGGCTGTACCCGTCCGCGTACCCTGCAGGCACTGCCGCAATGACAGTTCCGGCGGCCGTCACGTGGGTATGCCCGTAGCTTACCGTAAATCCGGCAGGAACACGTTTGACGCTGGCTATACGGCCTTTGAGGCTCATCACCGGACGCAGATCGAAACCGGCGGTGTCCATCTCTGCCGAGGGGCGGAGCCCGTACAGGATGATGCCCGGGCGCACCATGTCAAAACGGGCATCGGGCATGACCATGGTTGCCGCGCTGTTGGCCGCATGCACACACAGCCTGTCGCGCATACCGGCAGGCAGCTCTGACAGTGCCTGTTCAAACACGGCCAGCTGCCTGCGCGCCGTAACAGGGTCGGCGGCATCGCTGGCGGCAAAGTGGGTGAACACACCGCACACATCCAGCATGGTGCGGGAAGAAAAACCGGCAAACACCTGTCCCAGCGGAACATCACCGCCGTTTCCCGTGGCGATATACCCAAGACGCCCCATGCCGGTGTCCACCTTTATGTGCACCTGTACCCGCCTGCGGGGCTGCTGGGCCAGCAACGCCGCCTGCAGCGCCTCTGCATAGGTATCGGAATGCACGGTCTGTATGATGCCGTAGCGGGCAAGCAGCGGAGCCTTCTGCGGCGGGGTGGGCCCGAAAATGAGCACAGGCCGGGTGATACCGTTCTCGCGCAGTTCCACTGCCTCATCCAGTCTGGCCACTCCGAAGGCATCAGCCCCCTGACGCAACAGTTCGTGTGCCACGGCCACAGCCCCGTGACCGTAAGCGTCGGCCTTGACCACTGCCATAATGCGTACACCCTTTCCGACGTGCGACCGTACAGCGGAAAAATTGTGCCGCAGGGCGCAGAGATCTATCTCCGCCCACAACGGCTCGGGAAATGCTTCATATCCCACAGCGACAGCTCCTGATTCTGCAAAACAGTATTGCAATGCAATACTTTTTATCATAATACAATTGTACATATTGCAGTTGCACTGTCAACAACAACATCAATAACGACAGTTGTGCAACCAAACAACATCATACTTCCACGCAGCACACGACAAACACAAAGCAGCACAGCAGGGAGGCCTTCATGGCAGAAGAACCGGCCGTTACTGACAGACGCCCTGACCCGCTTTTTGTACATTCACTTCAACGGGCTCTGATGGTTCTGGAGGCCTTCGATTCCACTGCCCGCAATCTGAGTCTGTCGGACCTGAGCCGCAAGACAGGGCTGAACAAAAGCGCTGTTCAGCGCTTTCTCTTTACATGGGAGGCCCTTGGCTATCTGGAAAAAGACACAGATACCAAGCGTTATTCTTTAAGTCCAAAGGTAATGTCGCTCAGCTATCATTATTTGAAGGACAAACGACTTGTGGAAATTGCCACACCGGTGCTGCTGGAAATGCGTAAAAGAACAGGATGCGCCAGTTATCTGGGTATTCTGTACGAGCAAGATGTTATGTATCTTATACGCCTGCCCCAGCGGTTCATATTGCTTGAAAGCACGCTGGCGGGCAGAAGGGTGCCCGCATTCTGCGGCGGCAGGGCTCTGCTTTCGTGTCTGCCGCAAAACAGCGCCCGCAGCCTGATAGAACAGAGCGTCAGAACGCAGCTGACTCCGTTCACCATCACTGACAGCGAGGCAAACATGCGGGCCGTACGGCAGGCGGCAGAACTGGGGTATGCGGTTTCGCGTCAGGAGCAGCTCATAGGTGAAGTTTCCGTTTCAGCACCCGTACTATCGTCCGGCGGTACACTGCTGGCCGCTGTCTATATTTCTGCAGACAACAACGAATGGGACGACAGCCGCATTGCCGCCGAGCTGGCACCGGTGGTACTCAAAGCCGCATCAGACATCGGCCGCCAGTTCTGATGGCACGCCGCGTGCCGGTGGAAAGCTGCATAAATAGTGCGGTGCACCCGGTCCCGCTGCGCACCGGAGAATCATACAGAATACAAAAGCCCCGCAGGCAAGCCTGCGGGGCTTTAACATCACGAATAAACACGATGTGCCTAGAACGGCACGTCGTCCATTCCGCTGACTTCCGAAGGAAATGCCGGACCGAGATCATCGAATCCGTCATCGGCAGGAGGAGCCTGGCGGCCGCCACGCTGCTGTGACTGCTGCGGCTGCTGGAAAGAACGGCGCTCACCGCCGCCCTGTGCAGGCGCACCGGGACCATCGCCTTTTCTGTCAAGAAACTGGACGCGCTGGCCCTTGATCTCGGTGGTGTATCTGTTCTGTCCCTGCTGATCCTGCCACTGTCTTGTCTGCAGGCTGCCTTCCACATACACCATGCTGCCTTTGGAAAGGTAGTTGGCGCAGTTTTCGGCCTGACGCTGGAACACAACCACGGTATGCCACTCCGTGCTTTCCTGCCGGTTGCCTTCGCGGTCCGTATAGGTTTCGCTGGTGGCAATGCGCATACGCGCAACAGGGGTTCCTGATTGGGAATATTTAAGCTCGGGGTCGGCACCCAGCCTGCCTATGAGCATAACTTTATTAAGCGACATGAGACGTCTCCTTTTGTATCTCGGCTCTTCCTACGCTTTCGCCAGCTCTTTTTCAAGCTCGGAAAGTCCTTCCTCTATTCTCTCGCTCAGCGAGTTTGCCTGCCGGGGATCCCAGTCCCCCAGAGCGGTTTCAAGCTGCTGCATAAGAGCCGAAAGGCTGCGTACTCCCGGTTCGAGCACCTTTTTTACACGCCCGTCCCACGGCTCAAAGCGCAGACCGTCATCCAGAGCCTGAACCAGCTCCGCCACACCGCGCATTTCGTCGGGCCGGGGGGAGCGTTCACCCCATACCTGCGTGTAAAGCAGCGGCCAGGTGCGCCTGACATCATCGGGGTCAAACGTATAGGCCATAACCCGTACCTGAAGCACTTTACCCATCGGTCACTCCTTTTCCACCCACTCCGTCTGCACGCGCATGACCACCTCTTCTATGGTTTCCAGCTGATCCGGCGGGCAGATGCCTATCAGCGGCTGGCCGGCGTCCACGTTTTCGTTATGCTGAAAGTACACCGCGTAAATCAGACCTTCGGGGCCTTCGTAATGCAGCGGCGTTTCGCGCTTCATACGCGACATGATGAAAAGTTCCATGCCGTTCTGCACAGTGACAGATCTGGAACCGGACACCTTGACTTTTTTGTCCACATCCGGCGTGAAGTAGTATTTGGCCCGCTCCGGCGCCTTGAACAGATGCAGCGCCTTACGCAGAATGATCCCCAGCACTTCCTCCTTTGACAGATAGTGCCGGATGCTCACAAGCGGTGTTCCGGCTTCGACAAAGGTTCCTTCGTACTGGCGGAATATATCCTTCACCTTGCCTTTTTCCGTGGCATGAATGGGTTTGGGGTTCCTTTCCCGTTCAATGGTGGCAAGCAGTGTGCCCTTCACTTCTTTCCACACACCGGAAGGCCCGCGCACACGCTTGCCTTCCTTGATGGGAGCAAAGGTCACCACCCCCGTGTGGGGGGCCACTATTGTCTCCTCCTGATAAGGAGACGCCTTAATCTCTTCAAGCAGTTGTGATATATCAAGCACGGTTTTTCACCCGTTTCCTTGCTTCGTTCGGCCCCGCGGCCGGTTGACGGCTAGCGGTAATAAAGATTGCGTCCGCCCATGGTCAGCAGTGCCTGGCGCAGATTCTGCCGCGCCTCTCTGCGGTCCCATATGCCCTGAATATGTCCTCTGCTCAGTGCCTTGAAGGCATTGTGGTAGTCAGGAGGAATATCCATACCGGTCGTTTCCTTGATAACCCCTCTGCCCGCAAAGCCTATGTTGGCAGAACGGATGGCAAACTGATACGGCGAACAGCCGAGAAAGCTTGCCAGAGGGCCGGCGTAGGAATTGGTGTCATAAACCACAAGGTACAGCCCGCCTTCTTCGATGTACCGGCGCACGGCCATGGTGCAGCGGGGCATCTGGATGACTCCGTTGGTGCCTTCCTGAATGCGGATACCGGCAGTGCCGTGCACATAGGCAAGAAACGGAAAACGCTTTTTCTTGGCCCGCTCAGCGGCGCGGATAAACTTTTCGCCTTCGGCGGCACCCACCGACCCACCGCGGAACGGTGCGGTAAGCATGGCCACCACTATCTTGATATTATCGAGCCGCGCTTCGAACGTGACGCAGCCGGACTTCTGGCCGGTTTTCTGCTTGGCCTGATCCAGCTTCACGTCCAGCCCTTCAAAACCCAGCGGGTTGGCGGCTTCCAGCTCGGAGTTGAACTCGAAAACAGAGCCGTTATCAAAGATATTATGCACGAACCACTTGCTTTCCATCGGAAAATGATGACCGCAATAGTTGCACACACCGGCAAATTCGCCAAAAAGATCAGGGGCCCACAGGTCAAGGCAGCCATGAGAATCCGCATTGGGGCAGGTAATGGTGCGGTCTTCCTTGGCACGCGGGCTTACATAGCGCCATTCGCCGTTGCGCTGGTCTTCCTGATCCCACTGCGAAAGCATGGTCAGCTCTTTTTCTTTGTCCTCGGCAGGCTTGCCGGAACCGGGCAGTGACCCGCTCAGCTTACGCCACGGGCTCAGCAGGCGGTTCATCAGCACACGCGCTTCAGCGTCCACCTCTTCCACCGCATAAACAATGCGCTGCTGATGCTTACGCCACAGGTCGTACTTGAAATAAGAATAAACATCCCAGCCGAGATCATATCCCCATTCCCATATTCTGCGGTGCACGGCGCGTCTGTCCAGGCAAGCCTGACGTGACAGGCGGCGGAACTTGCGGTGGCGTTTCATCACCAGTCTGTCACGGGCGTTGGAAGAAAGATTCCAGCGGACATAGATATTGTCAAAGTCAGGCGTCACACCCTTTTTGCCGTGCCGCCTGCGCAAAGCCATGGCGCGGAAAGGAGCAAATCCCTTGACCCCCAGCACAACCTCATCCGTCGCGCGGATAACTTCCTGCCGCAAAGAACGGAAAAAATCGTAATGGTACGGTCTGGCTCCCAGCGGCGGCTCGTCTATAACGTGATCAATGTACCCCATGCGGCGGTTATCCGCTGCGGTGATACGCAGCTGGCGCGCGCATTTTTCAATCAGTTCCGGCGTGGCACGCTGGCCTTCTTTGAGCCTGCCTTCGATGGCGGCCGCCCCTTCGGGAGAAATAACAGAATAGTACCCGTGGGAGAGCATGAGCCGGGTATCGGCCAGCCCGATGGCTTCGGCACCGCCGGAGCCACCTTCGGAAAACACGGCCACAACAGGCACACGCAGCCCTGCCATTTCGTACAGGTTGCGGGCTATCTGCTGGGCAGCTCCGGGAGCATCCTCCACCGGATATGATCCGGGTGTGAACACATATGTATGGATGGGAATATTTTCTGTTTCGGCAACTTTCATATAGTGCAGGGCCTTGGCATTGCCCCAGGGCTTTACAGAACCGCCGTTGCGGAATTCCTCTCCATGGCCTTTTTCCTGCCCTATGACCATCACCGGCTGGTGGTACACCTTTTTACCGCTGCGCCTTGTGATGTAGGCACGCGCAATAAGCATGCTCGGATCGATACTGTTCTCGTCCTTGCCGCCTATCTCGGTGTAGTTGTCGTACACGTTTTCAAGCACGTCGCGCAGGCAGACCCGCTGCGAATGACGTACGATACGCACCCTGTCCATGGGGGTAAGATCTTCTTCAAGCTTGCGCTCCACAAAGTCGAACAGATCGTCAACCGTGGCTGCGGCAGCCTGCTGTTCCGAAGCGGAAAGGTGCTTTTCCCTCAGCATCAATTCATTCAGCTTGCTCTCAAGCAGGCGGATATTTTCTTCCTGCTTGCCGGTAAACACGTCCCGGATGTAGTTGAGACGGTCGTTAAGCTGATGCAGTTTCTTATCAAAATCCATATCGCTCCTCCCCGCTTGCGGGGATATTGCCTTGTTGGGCTACGGCAGCCGCATACGGCATGCCGTGCAGAGTCCGCACAGCGCGGGCAACCGCGCGGCGGCTACACACCGGAATACCTGCCGGAAAAGAACAGCTGCCTCTGTACCGCAGAATAACGGACAAAAACGGCCGCACCCGACACATCAGAAACGGAGAACATCAGCCGTCTTTCTGCGCAGAAAAGCAATGTTGGTGCGCATGGGACCGGCCTGATTAACGCCCTCCAGCGTGATGGTGTCCAGCAGTTCCAGCCCCCGCTCCCGGACCTGTGCAAGGTCTTTGCCCCACACAATGGCAAGGGCAAGGTTGGGGTCGAACTCAGTGGGAATGTCATACGGACTGTCAGTGGGCACATGCGTATGCATGGAAAGCCAGTCACGTTCATCCCAGCGGAAGCCTTCTATACGTCCCACCCAGGGGGTGAAACGGTTGTCAGGATCTTCCGCGATGATGCGGTATTCAATGCCCACACCTTCGAATGTGATATCTTCCTGCGTGTAACCCAGCGGCTCGCCCAGCCCCACACGGATCTGCTCGGCGATTATGTCGACACCGCCTTTACCGTGAATGCGCGCTATGGCGGCAGAAACGCCGTTTTCCACCTGAATGCGGGTGTTCACCTCCATCAGAAAGGGACGCCCGTCGCGCGAGACAATCCACTCCCATGTGCCCACATTGTCGTAGCCGACCTTGCGGGCCATAGCCAGAGAGTGGTTGGTGATGTCTTCCAGCAGTTTGTCTGCGTCAAACGCATAGGAATACGACGAAGAGTCGAACCCCGGAGCAATTTCCACGCGCTTTTGCAGACCGGTGGACTGTATGGAGCAGTTTCTCGTGCCGAAATGCACGGGATTTTTGCCGCTTCTGTCAGAAACGATCTGAACTTCCAGATGGTTGAAGTCGTTGACACGCTGCTCGATAAGAACACCCTCGTCATTGAACTGACGCAGGGCGTAATTGCGGATACGGCGATACACGGAGCGGAACAGATCAAGGCTGTGCACTTCCTCTATACCCATTCCGCCGCCTCCGGCGGAGGCCTTGACCAGAACCAGAGGGCGCTCGACGCCCTGCTCTTCCTGAAACTCGAAAAGCGACTGGGCCACTTTTTCGGCTTCCATCTCGTCGTAGATGGGTTTGTCTGAACCGGGCACAGTGGGCACGCCGAGACTGCGCGCAAGACGTTTGGTATTTATCTTGTCACCCAGCTCGCGGATAACCCGCCATGACGGACCTATGAATATCAGTTTGCGCCCGCGCTGCGATACCCGCCGCGCGAACCTGTAATCTTCGGCAAAAAAGCCGTAGCCGGGATGCACGGCGGTGGCGCCGGCCTCGTCTGCTACGGACAACAGTTCGTTCGCATCATGATATGACGATACACGGAACAGGCTTTTTTCGCCGCCAAGCTGACGGGCGATGCGTACATGCCCCGACTCAGCGTCTTCCGCCGTGTATACACATACAAAATCCAGACCCAGCTTGCGGCAGGCCTGAACGATACGGATGGCGATTTCCCCTCGATTCGCCACCAGCACCTTATGTTCGGTATTCTGCACCAATGTCCCTCGACTGTTTATTTTTCCAGTTCTTCATCACACACAGTCGCCCTTTTCATGGCGATCTGCCGTTTCTGCACTTCCAGAATAAGCTTGTCCAGCCGCGCTTCCTGTCGCCGGTCAAGCTCTTCAAAGCTGCAGCCAAGGCCGCCGTCAGGTAACAGCCGCACAACTCTCAGCAGGAGTCCGGCTATGAACAGCTTTTTATTGACAAAAAGGTCAATGCGGAAGTCGTCGCCTATGCCAAAGCCCTGCTCGTCTCCGTCCACGGAGCAACCAGTGGCACTGATGTCCCTGACGGGCAGGAACGTACCGCGTTCTTCAAGAAAGGCTTCAAGCCCCCTGATACGCGTGCGAAAAGCCCGGCGCTGTCCGCCGGTCCCGGTAAAAACAATATCAAATTCTTCATTCATGACAGCTACTTACCCACACGGCGCTCCAGAACAAATTCAACCCTTCTGTTCTTTGCGCGGTTTTCTTCGCTGGTGTTGGGAAAAAGCGGATCAAGATCACCGAGTCCGGTCGCTGTCAGCCGTCCGGGCTCTATACCAGACTTGAGGAAAAAACGAAGCACATTCACCGCCCGCAGGGCGGAGATTTCCCAGTTATCCCTGAAGCGGCTGCCGGCAGCCGGCACACTGTCGTCGGTATACCCCCGTATATTGATGGACTGATCCTTTTTTTTCAGGAAAAAGTCATTCAACCCTTCAAGCATGGAAAGCCCGTCTGCGGAAATATCCACGGAGTTCTTTTCAAAAAGCACTCCAGCCGGCACTTTGATGGTGATCACGCCTTCGTCAAAAACCGCCCCGATCACGCCTTCCACTCCTTTGCGGTTCAAAAAGGTCCGCACATCTGAATACACCTTCCGCTGAGCCTCGATGAGCTGTTTCTGCAAACGCACGCTTTCAAGCAGGGCCGCATCGTCCGAACGCACAGATGACGTGAACAGCGTGCTTTCCTTGCCGCCGAAAACCGTCCGTACGGAAGTGAACGAGTCGGTGAACCGCTGTTCGTCGATGACTGACATGGAAAAAAGCAGAATGAAAAAAACAAGCAGCAGCGTGGCGAGATCGGCAAACGTGACAATCCACTCGTCGGTGCGGTCCTCTTCTTCCTGCTCTATCAGGGAAAAAGGCAGATCCTTATCGGACACTCCGGCGCTCCTGAGGTGAAAGGAATGACGAAAGCTTTTCATGCACCAGACGCGGGTTGTTATTCTCCAGTATGGATTTTGCCCCTTCGAAAATGATAAAAAGGTGCACTTCTTCCTGCAGGGTGCGGGCTTTCAGTTTGCCGGCGATGGGTAAAAAAAGCAGATTGGCCATCAACGCCCCGTAAAACGTGGTCAAAATGGCCACAGCCATGGCCGGACCGATGGCGGCAGGGTCGTTGAGACGGGTAAGCATCTGCACCAGACCGATAAGCGTGCCTATCATACCGAACGCCGGTGCAAACGCCCCCAGCCGGTTGAACACGGCTATGGACACGTTGTGCCGTCTGCGCATGGTGGCGATTTCAATCATCACAGTATCGCGTATAAGCGCATGGTCGGCATTGTCGGCTATCAGCTGGCAGGCTTTTTTCAGCAGGCTATTTTCGGTTTTTATGTGTTCCAGAGCGGTCAGCCCCTCACGGCGGCTAATTTCAGCCACACGTACCATGGTATTGACCACATCACGGTTTTTCACGTTTCTGGCGCCGAAAACCTGCAGCCCCCCTTTCACGGCCTGCACCACTTCTTCAAAAGGAAAAGTGACCAGAATGGCGGCTCCCGTGCCGCCGAAAACGATCATCAGCCCCGGCAGGTTGACAAAGTCGGCAAAATTGCCCCCCATAAAGATAGCGCCGACCACAAGGCCGAACCCGGCAATAATCCCGAAAAGAGTTGCTATATCCATATGTTCGGTCTAAGCTCCGCAACTGGTAAAAAGGCAGGAAGACCGGCCATGAAGGCACAGGCCATCCATGAACCGATCGCAGAAGTATGATCGCGTCCCTTTTCTACACTCAATCAATACAATATTCTGGAGAGTTATGCAAAACCCGAAAAAAGTACAGAACGCTTCGGAATTTCTGAAAAAAAAGTTATCAGGGCACCCCGACCCCAAAGTTGGAATCGTTCTGGGCACCGGCCTTGGCGGACTGGTTGATGCCGTCAGCATTCATACCGTGATTGATTACGGTGAGATTCCCGATTTTCCGCGTTCCACAGTCGCTTCGCATCAGGGCAGATTCATAGCCGGCAGCATCGGCAGCACCCCCGTGCTGCTCCAGCAGGGCCGCTGCCACCTGTATGAAGGCTATTCAGCAGGTGACGTATGCACCGGTGTGCGCACCATGGCCGCATGCGGAGCTGACACCCTGATAATCACCAACGCGGCAGGCGCTCTGAATCCCGCATGGTCCGCGGGTGATCTCATGGCCATAACCGACCACATAAATTTTACGGGACAAAGCCCGCTGACCGGCCCGAACAATGACCTGTGGGGACCGCGCTTTCCTGACATGAGTGCCCCCTACGACGCACAACTTATCTGTGCAGCCATGCAAAAGGCTTCGGAGCTGGGCATCCGTCTGGAACGCGGCGTCTACGCCGGAGTGCGCGGCCCGCAGATGGAAACCCCCGCGGAGACCCGCATGTACAAAGCGGCAGGAGCGGATGCCGTGGGCATGTCCACCGTGCTCGAAGTTATCGCCGCCCGCCACATGGGTCTGAAAGTGCTGGGCGTTTCATGCCTGACCAACAAAAACCTGCCGGACTGCATGCAGGAGGCTCCTCTGGAGGAAGTCATCCGCGTGGCCAGTCTTGCCGGAAACAGGCTGGCAAAGCTCATTGCCGCGGTTACCGCCGACCTGCCTGTCTGACAGACACGCGTTTTATGAAAAACGGAAGCTCCGGCACCGGTGCATCTGCACCGGTGCCGGAGCATTTTTTGTCAGCAAAAATGCGGGCAGACAACAGCCCGCTCGCTAGCCGTCCAGAGAACCGTCCGGCGCGGCGGCGCCCTGCACCTCGCGCAGGAGGGCCGCTGCGTCATTGATTTTCTGCACAAGCGCCGGATCATCGACGCGCTGCACAAGCCCTTCAAGCCTGTGCAGCACATCTGCCAGCACGGCGTTATTCAACTCGTCGCGCACCAGCTTTGCCGCATCATCTTTTCTGACAAGCTGCTCAAGGCCCGCTATCTTCTTTTCCAGAGCCTGAACCGTTTCCGCCTCTGCCGACAGGTGGCTGTTCACTCCGGAAATATTGCCGGACAAGCCGAACGCAAACACCGAAGACACGACGACCGCCAGAACGGACAAGACAAAAGACCACCTTCCTGCCGCACTTCCGGGTCCCTGCGCCGTTGTGGTGCAGCCCTGCTCTTCAGCACAGCCATCTTCGCGTTTACCACCGGAATCCTTCATACATCCCCCTGTCAGATATCGCCATGTTCGGCTATTTTACGGTCTTCATACGGCGCCAGCCGTTTCCTGTACCACTCAAGCTTTGCGTGCTCCATGGCACTGGAACACATGCTCAGGTTCGCGTAGCTTTCACCTGTCTTTTCAATAAGCAGCGTTGCCAGCTTATAAAAACAATAGTTCAGCTCGCCTTCGTTCTGCACATGCCCCGCACATTGCCGCAAAAGATTATCAAAGAATTCTCTACGGTTCTCAGGTATATACGGCATGGAGTCTCCTTTTACACAGCCGCAGCCCGCCTCCGCATCCGCGGATTTGCGTTGCGTGCGGCCTTCGTCTATACATAGTGTATCTGGAATCGCCTTATAATTCACACAAGTAACTTTTATCGCTACCTGCCGCAAGACACCGGACATATCACACCATGAGCATGCGAAACGCAAGCATATCCATAGCCATATCCGAAGACGGCCTTTCGGCCGTCATTTCCGACTGGTCTGCGGCGCAGGAAGGCGGTGCGCTGATTTCTTCTTCGGGCCTCAATGACGCACTACGGCAGGCGGGCGTCATCACGCCCCCGCTCGTGGGCGTGCTGACCAAGATAAACACGGTGCTGAAAAAAGGGGAAGACCCGCGCGGCATAACAGTAGCCCGAGGCACCCTGCCGGAACCCGCCAAAGACGCAGCACTGCAGCCTGCGGGCGATTTCCGCATGCCTGTCTTTCCCGGCGACGTCATAGGCACCATCACGCCCGCACGCAGCGCAGTCCCGGGCAAAGGGGTCAACGGCACCGTAGTCAAATCTGAAGGCCCCGAGAAAGGGCAGGAAATTAGTTTTGCCGAAGATTGCGGCTGTCATCTGGACACGACGACACTGCAGGTGCGCGCTTCGCGCTACGGCATTATCGGCATCACCAGAAACCGCATACACATGCGGCCGCTCATAGCCGTGACCCCCGACGCCATGGTAGCCATGGGCAGTGTGTTCGCCAGGGATTTCAAAGGGCGGGAAGTCACCCCCCTGCAGATGGAAAGCGCGCTGAAGGCGGAAGACATCACCCAGCCGCTTGAAACGGCCGTGCTGCAGGCCGCACTTAAAAACGCACAAAAAAGCAATGCAGAAATTCCGAACGTTCCGCTAAGCCGCGGCGTGCAGCCCCAAAGCGGTAAAGACGGCTGGTTTGAGCTTTACATCAAGGACGAACGGTCCAGCATCGGCATAGAAGCGGCTGACGGAAGCATAGACTTCCGTGCACGCGGAATGATCAAAGCCGTAACCAGCGGCACAAAGCTGGGCAAACTGCACGCCCCCACCAGAGGACGCCCCGGCAAAGATGTTTTCGGCAAGCTTATTCCCGCACACGACGGCGCTGTTTTTCTGCTGCAGACGGGCGAACATGTGGACGCGCTGGAAGGCAGCGAGTTTGCCGCCGCCATCGAAGGCATGGTCATATACAAAAACAACAGCCTGTCCGTAAGCGAAGTGTTTCAGACCCGCGGCGATCTGAATATGAGCGTGGGTAATATCAGTCTGGAAAAAGGTTCCGCCCATATCCGCGGTGCCGTGCTGGCCGGATTCCGCGTAAGCGCACCGCGCCATGTGCGCGTGGACGACATAGTGGAAAACGCGGAAATAGAATGCGGCGGCGATGTGGAAATAGGCGCGGGAATTCTGATGGACCGTACAGGGTTCATCAAAGCGGGCGGCACCATATCGGCGACCTTTGCCAAAGGTGCCCGGCTGGAATCAGGGGCGGACATTATAATAGCGCACGAGCTGTCGAACTGCACCGTCTTTGCCGCAGGCAGCGTTGAAGCTGTCAAAGGGCGCGGCAAAATAGTCGGCGGCGAAGTGCACGCGGTAAAAAACATTCTGGCAAATGAAGTCGGGTCTGATCTGGGTGTGCTCACCACCATTATTCTGGGCACGGAACCCCAACCCAAAGACAATACCCGCAGCGCCCGGCGCAAAGAACTGAACAGCCTTATAGAGCGCATTGACGCGGGCCTCGGTCAACGGGATCTGCGTACCCTGCTCGAACAGACCCCGCCGGAAAAACGCCCCGCCGTGGCATCTGTCATCAAGACGCGCATTGCCGCGCAGGAAGAGCTGCGGGCACTGGATGAAGAGGAAAAACAGGAAAAGGAACGGCTGCTCAACGCCCCCAAACCCAGGCTCAAGGTGCTGAAGACGCTTTACCCCGGCACCAGCATCAAAGCCGGCGGGCTGACCCTGTGCATCACCGACCCTGTACCCTACAGTCAGATATACTTTGACCCGCAGGCCGGAGAAATAGTCATAGCGTCGCTGTAGACTGCGAATATAACACTTGCCTTTGGGCAAAAACAAGGCTATTCAACCCTGTTCACCAATTTTCCGCCTCTCCGATTCTGTCGCAATCCGGAAACGATATGCGCCAGCCATCGAAAGGCGTTTCTTTTTTTGCTTACCTGCCAAGGATATAACAGTGACCACAATCGTAAACGAAAAGCTGCGTAACGTAGCTATCATTGCCCACGTTGACCACGGTAAAACAACCATGGTCGACGCCATGTTCCGTCAGGCCGGACTGTTCCGCTCCGATCAGGAAGTTCAGGATCGCATAATGGACAGCATGGATCTTGAACGTGAACGCGGCATTACCATTGCAGCCAAAAACTGCGCCGTGAACTGGAAGGGCACAAAGATCAACATAATCGACACCCCCGGTCACGCCGACTTCGGCGGCGAGGTGGAGAGGTCTCTTTCCATGGCCACAGGTGCCATCCTGCTGGTCGATGCTTCTGAAGGCCCCCTGCCCCAGACCCGCTTTGTGCTCAAAAAAACGCTGGAGGCGGGACTCAAAGTCATCGTGGTCATTAACAAGATCGACCGTAAAGACGCCCGCGTGGAAGAAGTGCTCAACGAAGTGTACGACCTGTTCATCGATCTTGACGCCAGCGAAGAGCAGATAGAATTTCCGGTGCTGTACGCCATCGGCCGGGACGGCGTGGCCATGCGCGACCCGCAGGATCCGCGGCAGGATCTCGCCCCGCTTTTTGAAACCATCCTCGAGGTCATTCCCGGCCCGGCGCACAATCCCGAAGAACCCTTCCAGATGCTTGTTTCCGACCTTGCCTACTCCGACTATCTGGGCAGACTGGCTGTGGGCCGCATCATACACGGAACGGCTCAGGCCAAAGAAGAAATGCTCTGCGTGGGTGAAAAGGAAAACCAGACCCTGCGTGCCACCAAGCTGCAGGTGTACGACGGGCTTTCGCTCAGCGAAGTGCAGTCTGCCGAAGCCGGCGACATTCTGGTGCTGGCCGGTATTGAAGACGTGACCATAGGCGACACCATCTGCACCAAAGCCGCCCCCCGCAAGCTCAAGCGTATTCACGTGGACGAGCCGACGGTGGCCATGCGTTTTTCCATCAACAGCTCGCCCCTTGCCGGCCGCGAAGGAAAAATTGTCCAGTCCCGTAAAATCGGCGAGCGGCTCTTCAAGGAAATGCTGCGCAACGTGGCCATCCGCGTGGAAGAAACCGACGACAAGGACAGCTACCTTGTGAAAGGCCGCGGCGAATTCCAGATGGCCATACTCATCGAAACCATGCGCCGTGAAGGATTTGAACTCAATGTGGGCCGTCCGGAAGTTATCTTCAAAAAAGACGGCAACACACTGGTGGAACCCATTGAACGCCTGTGGGTGGACTGCGACGAACCCTTTATGGGCGTTGTCACCGAAAAACTTTCCACCCGTAAAGGCCGCATGGTCAACCTGATCAACAACGGCACCGGCCGTGTGCGTATGGAATTCAGCATTCCTTCGCGCGGGCTCATCGGCTACCGTGATGAATTTCTCACGGACACCAAGGGTACCGGCATCATGAACTCGTATCTTGACGGATACGAACCGCACCGCGGCGATTTTCCCACCCGCTATACCGGTTCCATTGTGGCCGACCGTGCGGGCACCACTGTTGCCTACGGTCTGTACAACCTGGAACCGCGCGGCCGTCTTTTTGTGGGTGCGGGCGAACCGTGCTATGAAGGCATGGTTGTGGGTGAACACAACCGCGATAACGACATCGATGTGAACCCCACCAAAGAAAAGAAACTGACCAACATGCGTGCTTCCGGCAAAGATGAAAACGTGGTGCTTACTCCCGTCAAACCCATGACGCTGGAACAGGCACTGCACTTTGTGCGTGATGACGAACTGGTCGAAGTCACCCCCGTATCCATCAGAATCCGCAAGGCGGAACTCTCGGCACAAAAGCGGCACGCCGCTCAGGGGGCCAAGAAAAAAGCCTCGTTGCTGAAAAAATAACCGGCCAAAGAACACGGCGCGGCGGATGCATATCCTGCCGCGCCGTTTTTTTGGCTCTGGCCGTCAGCGCTGGCAACATATTCTTATAAAAACAACACCTTAAAGCTTCCGGCCTGTATTTTGCTTTGGCTGCAGCATAAAAAAACAGCCAAAGGATAAACCATGTCCGGAAAAACCCCGCCGCTCTCCGCTGCCGAACAGGCCGAACTGCTTGCCCGCGTGCGTCAGGCGCTTGGCGACAGACGCACCGAAGATCTGCTGCACATGCCGCTGCGGCAGGCGATGATTGAAGAATATCAGCGCATGGGCGCAGCTTCTCTGCAGCTGCTTAACATGCTGGGCAGGTACGGATTTGCGCAGCACCTCACCGGGCCGGACCATGCGCGGTATCAGGATATAATGAACACGCTGGCAGAATCGGCCACACGCTGCACCACCCTTGTGGGAAAATCGCGCAGGCTGGACGAGGATGCCCTGCTGGCCGGGGCAGATGCCGGATGTCCGGTACTGAACTGACACACAGGCATTACAGCCCCTGTTCATCCATAAAGGACAGCAGACGCTCTTCGGACCAGTAGATGTTCTGCCGGTTAAACTGGACAAACCCCACATGACCTCCGGTCACAGTAGTTTCAAAAAACAGGCTGCCGCTTTGCCGGGCTTCGCGGTACGGATAGCAGGAAGCGGAAAGAAAAGGGTCGTTCAGCGCGTTGACAAGCAACGCGGGCACCCTGACAGAAGAAAGAAACTGCCTGCACGAACTTTTTGTCCAGTAATCAAGGGCACCGGAAAAACCGTGCAGCGGCGCGGTATACCGGTCGTCAAATTCCGCAAAGGTACGTATGGAATCCAGCCCGTCCATCTGAATCGTATCCGGATACATGGCGTGCTTGGCTTTGATTTTTTGCCGCAGCGTGCGCAGAAAGTACCGCATGTATACGCTGTTCTGCGGTCTGCCCAGCACCTGAGCCGCCCCAACCAGATCGCACGGTACAGAAAAAACAACAGCCCCGCATACCCTGCTGTCGACACGGTCCGGATCTTCACCAAGATATTTCAGAATCTGATTACCGCCCATACTCACTCCGGCAAGCAGAATACGGCGGTAGCCTTTTTGTGCGCATGCTGTCACTACGGTATGCAGATCCTGCGTATCACCGCTATGGTACATGCGGGGCAACCTGTTGGGCTGGCCGCTGCACCCGCGGAAATTCCACGCTGCGGCATCCCAGCCCCGGGCATTTAGCACCCGTGCCATCCCCTGCACATAGCGCCGGCGGGAATGACCTTCCAGTCCGTGAGAGATCACGGCAATGCTTTCAGACTGCGCAGCTGCTGCGGCAGAAGAAAAATCCACATCCAGAAAATCACCGTCCGGCGTTTCCAGTCTTTGACGACGATACTCCACCACCGGCATAGGACGGAACAGTACCGGAAACATGGTCTGAACATGGCCGTTTGCCAGCGGGCCGCTGCCCTTGTATGAAGAAACGGGTAAAACAGGCATTTTTTCTCGCAGGGCGGCGCGTGACAAAAAGCGCGGAACACGATAGTGCAGCGTTCCTGCAACGCCACGGACCAGCCAGTTATGATAACAACAGATATACTTATTATAGGAGCCGGAGCCTCAGGTCTGACCTGTGCAGCCCGGGCCGCCTCCGGCGGACATTCCGTAACGCTTATTGAAGGCGAAGAAAAGCCCGCCCGTAAAATTCTCGTTTCGGGCGGCGGCAAGTGCAACTTCACCAATATGGAAGTCACACCTGCAAACTACATCTGCGAAAACAAGCACTTCTGCAAATCAGCACTGGCCCGCTGGTCGCAATGGGACACCATATCGGCGTTTGCGGAATGGGGCATACCCTACGAAGAACGGGAAGAAGGACGGCTTTTCTGCCTGCGGAGTGCCGCCGATGTCACAGCCATGCTTATGCAGCGCTGCAAAGAATCAGGCTGCAACCTGCATACCGGCACAAAAGTGACAGAAGCCGGCCGGAAAGACGGATATTTCCATGTTGTGACCAGCCGCGGCCTGTACCGGTCAAAAGCGCTTGTGCTGGCCACGGGCAGCCCGGCATGGCCGCAGACAGGGGCAGACGACACAGGCCACAGAATTGCGGCACGCTTCGGACACCGCATTGTTCCCGTGCGTCCCGCGCTGGTTCCTCTTGTCATGCCCGCACACTGGCCGCTGCATGGCCTCAGCGGCATATCGCTGCCCGCCGCCGTCACATGCGGCGGAAAAACATTCACAGAACCGCTCCTTTTTACACACAAAGGAATCAGCGGACCTGTAACCCTGCAGGCATCTTCCTACTGGAAGCCACGCCAGCCGGTCTGCATCAATTTTCTGCCGCACGAAGACACGGCGGCGCTGCTGCGCAGAGGCGGCAAAGGCAAAACAGGCAACCTGCTGTGCAGGCTGCTGCCGGAAAGGCTGGTCACAAGTCTGCTGGACGAGCCGTTGCGCCACAGAAACATTGCTGAACTCAGTGCGCCTGTCATTGAAGACATCGCCACGCGCGTCCACCGGCATACAGTCGTCCCCGAACGCACCGAGGGCATGCGCAAGGCAGAAGCCGCCTGCGGCGGTGTGGATACGGCCCATGTATCTTCAAAGACGATGGAAAGCACGCTGGTCTCCGGCCTGTACTTCACAGGTGAGATACTGGACGTTACTGGCCATCTGGGCGGCTACAATCTGCAATGGGCCTGGGCGTCCGGCCATGCAGCAGGAACAGCGCTGAAAGAGCAGAAATCCTGACGCGAATGAACGCGGCCTGCTGGCGGGATGTTTTCTGCCGGACACCTCGGCGGCAATCCAGAACTACAACGCGGCATGCAGCCACAGCGCAAGCAACCAGAGAACCCACGCCCCCAGCACACAGGAAAGGCGGACAAGCCGCAGCAGCATGCGGATGTCCTCAGCCCGCCACACGCCGGTGACAGGCCCGAGCAGCGGTTTGTTCACCGTCACCCCGTCATAGACAGCAGGTCCGCCCATACGGCGGGAAAGAAGCCACGCGGCCATGGCCATGGGCCAGCCGGCATTGGGGCTGTCCATAAGTCCGGCATCAGATGCAGCCCTGCGCCATGTTCCGCGCAGGTCAAACGCGGTGGGAACCAGCATCAGCCGGGCTGCCGCCAGCATGAAAAACGCGGTGATACGCGCCGGAACGTACGCCAGAACATCATCAAGGCGTGCCGCTGCACAGCCGAAACTGGCCCAGCGTCCTGTCCTGTAGCCCCACATGGAATCCAGCGTGCTGACAGCCTTGTACACCCACAGCACCACAGGGCCCCCTAGAACCAGATAAAAGAAAGGTGCCACAAAACCATCATTGCTGTTCTCGCTTACCGACTCGGCAAGAGAACGGTACAGTTCATCACGGTTCATGGCAGAAGTATCGCGGCTTACCAGCATGCCCACGGCATGCCGGGCCTCTTCCAGTGTGCCGTGCTGCACTGCAGCAAGAGCGGCCTCACCTTCTTTCAGCAGGCTGCCCAGTGCAAGTCCGGCATAGGCAAAATACAACGTGGCCAATGCTCCGGCCACAGGCAGTGCGCACAGCCCCCAGACAACCACAGCCACAGGCAGCACCACCAGTCCGGCCGCCAGCGCGCCCATACGCACCGAACTGCCGTACCCGCGCACGCGCCGTTCCACCATGTCGGCCAGTCTGCCCACCGCCCGTACCGGATGCGGCAGACAGGCGGGGTCGCCCGCCAGCATATCCAGCAGTACCGCCACAAAAGGAACCAACATCAACCACCAGTCCATAACGCCAGCCTCTCTTCTTTTCCCGCATCACATCAGGCACAGCATGTGTGCATAACCACATCAAAGCGGCATGTCCCATGCCGCGCCGCAGGCTTCCGTTATCTGCCAGCCAGTTCACCGGAAGCCGCAAGTGCCTGATACAATACGATACCCGCCGCTGTCGACATATTAAGGCTGCGTACTTCACCCCATATGGGAATACGCACAACATGTCCGCTTCCGTCCAACATATGGGCAGGCAGCCCTCTGCTTTCCGGCCCGAACACCAGCGCATCATTTTTGTTGAACCGGAAATCCTGCACAGCTGTGCCGCCGCGTGCACTGGTCATCACAAGACGGACTCTGCTGCCCACCTCGCGCATAAAGGCATACCAGCCCGGCCACACGGTCAGGTCCACCTGCGGCCAGTAATCCAGACCGGCCCGACGTACATGTTTGTCATCCACACTGAACCCCAGTGGTTCGATAAGATGCAGACTGGTCCGCGTGGCCGCGCACAACCGCGCAACGTTTCCCGTATTGGGCGGAATTTCCGGCTGAAAAAGAACTATATGCATATACGCTCCTCATAAAAAAAGCCGGTTCAGGTCATACCTGAACCGGCAGGAGAATCAAGCCGGTACCGCAGGTGCTGCAAGGGTACGCACCGGCGGCTACAGCCCGCGCACACCGGAGCTAGAATGTATATCCGATGGTCAGGCCGTAAATATGGGCATAGCTGTCCTTGGAATAGCTGTTCTGCACCACGCCGTCGGCAACGCTGTCGGCATAGGAACGGCCTTTCATCCACAGATACGTGTACGAAACGTCCGCAGTCCAGCTGTTCCACTTGAAGCCCGCACCCAGATTGAACAGGTGACGGTCGTTACCGGGAACAATGTAGTCCGCGTATTTGGGATCAAGCGGGGATTCGTCAAAGACATAGCCCGCGCGCAGGTCAAGCCAGTCGGTAATGCCGTATTCAACACCCACACTGTAACGCATCACGTCGTCCCAGTTTTTTCATCAACCTTTTCAGTGGAAAAGGCCACAGGATCATCGAATTCCAGCGCGAACTCGTTGTAGGTGCTCCAGCGGGTCAGCATAGCGCCAACTTCAATGCTGAGGTTGGGCATGGGGTAATAGGTAACACCGGCCGCTATCATGTCAGGCAGTACAACAGTGCCGCTGACGCCGGTCTTGGCAGGCAGCACGCCCGGTATGGCAGGGTTGAACTTCTGGGTGCCGGAAGCACCGATTTCCACCTGGCTTTTGTAGCTGAGGCCCACACGCCACTGGTCGTTAGGCTTCCAGTGCACACCAAAGTTGAAGCCCACACCGTCACCGGAGGCATCCAGTCTGCCGTCGGGACCGGCAGGGCTGCCGACATGCTTGCGCATATCCAGCCCCACATGGACAAATTCAATGCCGCCGCCGATGGAGATGGTGTCTGTAAGACGATACGAAAGCACCGGAGCAAACGAGACAGTTTCTATGGCAGCGTAATAAATATTGGCGGCACCGGGCCATCTGGCTTTTTCATATTCCGTGCCCAGCCCGAAACGGCTGTACACGCCAAGACCTATGGCCCAGTCGTCATTGAGTTTATGAGCAATGTAGGCATGCGGAGGCAGCCATGTGTTGTCGGCGCCTTTGGTGCTCTGCCCGTTGTAGACCAGATCGGCCATAGGGCTGATGGCGCTGAAGCCGACCTGAATCTGGGTGCCGTCAATCTGTGTGATACCGGCCGGGTTGAACGCAACGGCAGAAGCATCGTCGGCACGTCCCACAAGGGTGCCGCCCAGAGCGTTACCGCGGGCACTCCATTCGTACAGAGCAAAACCGGCAGCCATGACCGATTGCGCTCCGGCCAGCAGCAGACACAGGCCGAGAGCAGCAGTGAGAAAATGTCGCTTCATTTTTCCCCCTTACAGAGTAACGCCGCTGGAATGCACGAAAAAAGCGCACAAAAGCACTCTCCCCGCGATTCCCCTCGCGCGGCAGCAAAAAGCGCAACGGTATTATCCCTCGCGCGTTGTACAAAAGCACAACGCAACCGTGCGCCCGTTCCTCAATACATCCGTGGGGATTTACGTAAGAAAACCGCAAAAGGCAACCTCTGCGCGGCATGGCCCGGCGCAGAAAAGACACCTGAAGGTAAAACAAATGTAAGATATTCAAACAAAATACGTATGATATGGCGGCCTGAGGAAAGGTTCAAAAAATTGCACTACAGCTTCGATTGCTGCTGCGAAAGAGCTTCAATGCGCTGCATCAGCGCAGGAAAGTCCACCGGCTTTGAAACATATCCGTCCATACCGGCAGTAAGAAAACGCTCTTTGTCGCCCTTCATGGCATGGGCCGTCATGGCAATGATGGGGATATCAGATCTGATTCTGCCGCCCTGCGCGCTGCGGATGGCGCGGGTAGCCTCCACACCGTCCATATCCGGCATCTGGATATCCATGAGAATCAGATCAAAAGGTTCCTGCGCAAGCGCCTGCAGCACTTCTATACCGGTGCCCACAGCCCTTACGGCATGACCCATTTTTTCAAAAAAGAACACGGCAAGTTTACGGTTTATTATATCGTCCTCCGCCAGCAGAATACGCAGCGGCTTGGACGTTCTCGCAAGCGGACATGTTTTTTCGGCTGCCACAGGCGCTTCTTCTTCACATTTACGCAGCTCGACGATGCACTCAAACAGGCTGCCGCCTTCGGCGCAGCGTGACGCGTGCACATCCCCCCCCATTTTACGGGCCAGTTCGCGCGAAATAGCCAGCCCCAGCCCTGCTCCGCCGCTCTTTTTGGTCATAAAACTTTCGCCGAGAACAAACGGCTCAAATATGGTCTCGCGCTTTTCCGGATCAATCCCCACTCCGGTATCCTGCACATAAAAGCATAACCTGACTGTATCACCGGCAGTGCACGGTGCAGAAGAGACGCGCAGCGATACGCCCCCTTTATCGGTATACTTTATGGCGTTGACCAGCAGATTGCTCAGTATCTGCTTCAGCCTGCCTGCATCACCCACAAACAGATCGGGAATCCCGTCATCAAAAAACACTGCAAAATCGAGGTTTTTCCATCTGGCCTGAATTTCGAGAATGCGCTTGACCTCGCCCACGCTTTCGCGCAGCGAAAAAGGCGTTTCGCGCAGCACCAGACGGCAGGCCTCAATGCTGGACATATCCAGAAGATTATTGACAATGGTCAGCAGTTCCTGACCCGCCTGCTTTACCATTTCAAGATATTCACGGTGGTCGCCGCCGGCGGGGGCGCACAGCAGCAGATCGGTAAGCCCGATTATCCCGTTAAGCGGTGTACGCAGTTCGTGGCTCATGTTGGCAAGAAACTGCGACTTGGCCCTGCTGGCCAGTTCCGCCTCTTCCTTGGCCATGGCCAGTTCCCGGGTTCTTGCCGCCACCTCCCGTTCAAGATGCTGGTGGTAGCCCCGCTTGCGGCGTTTGCGGTCCGCCCGTTCGCGGGCGGATTCCACGGCCTTTCTGAGCACTTCAAAATCTTCGACAGGCTTGGAAATGAAATCCCACGCGCCGCTGCGCATGGCTTCAAGAGCCTGTTCAAGCACGCCCACGCCGGAAACGGCAATGGCGGGAGTATCGGGAAGTTCGGAAGAAAGCCTGCGCAGCACCTCTATGCCGTCAATGCCGGGCATGCGCAAATCTACCAGAATGACATCGGGCCGTTCACGCAGAGCGGTTTCAATGCCTTCATAGCCGTCAGACGCCTCCAGCACCTCGTAACCGCAGTCTTCAAAAAAAATCGCCAGACTCTGCCGGACGGAAGACTCGTCATCTATAGCCAGCACGCGGGGAAGAGCACACTCAGCCATCCTGTGTCTCATTTTGCCAGCAGGCGATCAATGCCCCGTACCAGCATATCCATATTCTGCAAAGGCTTTATATAGATATCTTCATGGGTTACACCGACATTCATCACCTCTACCGGCAGCTTGTAGTTGGTAGAACCGGTATGGATGAGGTACCGTAACGCAGGATTGACGGCATGGGCTTTGATAATGAAGTCGTTGCCGCTCATGCCCGGCAGCCGCATGTCTATGATGCCCACATGCGGAGAGACAGAAGCCAGCAGTTCCAGAGCTTCTTCGCCGCTTCCGGCAGTAGCCACCTTAAAGCCTTCGTCCTCAAGGTAGGCCTCCAGATTTTCACGCACCATCTCTTCGTCATCAACGACAAGAACGGTGACAGACTCGTAAGACATGAAGGCTCCGGTAATTCGGCCGCACAGACACAGGCATAGCCGCCAGTGCCGGCGGTTTGGTTAAGTGCGTCCCGCGAAATACCCCATTTACGATATCTGATAGTAGCCAACTACAGGCAGGTATGCAACGGTTGGAAGGCCGCTAACGGCCGAGACGGATTATAAACCGCTCTCTGCGCAGCACACACCACGAGGGACGGACCTCGTCGTCGGCCATGGGACGCAGACGCGGAGTAGCCACGGCGCAGCGTCTTTTATCCTGTTGCTGATGAAAAGGACACTGCGCACATTCCCTGTCGTCCACAGCCACCGGACCGGCATCAAGCGGACACCACTCGGGTCTGCTTTCGGGCTGCCCGTCAACGGCACGCGGCTGCAGGGCGTCGGCACGACAGTAAGAAATCTCACCACGCTGATAAAACGGGCAGCCGGAACATATTTTTACGCTACAGATCACAGCGGAACTCCTTTTATACGGTTACAGCATATTCACGGGATCAAGGTCGAGACTCAGGCGCAGCCGGGACGAGGCAGGCACCCCCTGACGGGCGGCATGAAAGAGCATGCGGATGGTCTTCCAGTCGGACGCCTTCAGCAGACACTGAAACCTTCTGCGCCCCCGCAGCACAGGCAGCGGCGCCGGAGCAGGCCCCAGAACAGAGACTCCCAGCTCGCGGCCGGAAGCCCGCACTGCGGAAGCCAGCGCATTCACACGGTCCTGCCCCTGCGGCCAGTCCATGGGATAGCTCAGACGGATAAGCGCCAGTTTGACAAAAGGCGGATATCTGCGTTTGCGTCTTGCTTCAAGTTCTTTTTCAAAAAAACCTTCATAATCGCAGTTACGTATATAATCCCAGCAGTAGTGTGCAGGGTCGCGGGTCTGTATGATGACACTGCCGGGACGTTCTCCTCTGCCTGCTCTGCCGGCAGCCTGTACCAGCAGCTGAAACGTTCTTTCAGTGGCTCTGTAGTCCGGCATATTAAGCCCGATATCGCCGTCAGCCACCACCGCCAGCGTGACGGAGGGAAAGTGATGCCCTTTGGAAAGCATCTGGGTACCCACCAGAATGCTGGACTCTTCTCTGGCAAATGCCGCCAGAATCTGCTCCATCCGGCCGGGCCTGCGGGTGCTGTCTCTGTCCAGCCGCAGTACCTTTTTCCCGTGGGGAAGCATGGTGGAAAGAGTTTCTTCCAGTTTTTCGGTACCTTCCCCCATAGGCAGATAGTGAACGCCTCTGCACTTGGCGCATGGCGAAGGAAACGGGACAGAATGTCCGCAGTAGTGGCATACCAGCCGTTCGCGTCCCTTATGATAGGTCAGTCCTATCTCGCACTCCGGACAGCGGGCCACGCTGCCGCAGTCCAGACAATACATCAACGGAGCATAGCCCCGCCTGTTGAGCAGTATGACCGCCTGCTCTCCCCGGGTCACAGTCTCTTTGATGCGTGTCAGCGTCTGCGGTGCCAGAATGGTCTCTTTAACCGCGTTATCTTTGATGTTAACAAGTTCCACGGCCGGCAGCGTACCACCGCCCACCCGCTCGCTGAGGACAATGCCGGGCATGTGTCCTTCGCGCACGGCGTGAAAGGTCTTCACGTCCGGAGTCGCAGACCCCAGCACCAGCGCCCCTTTTGACTGGGCCACACGAAACCATGCCACTTCCTTGGCCTGATACGACAGCCGTTCATCCTGTTTGAACGAGGCATCATGTTCTTCATCAAGCACCACGGCCCCGAGCGACGCCACCGGCAGAAACAAAGCGGAACGCGTTCCCGCTATGAGCACCGGACGGCCTTCGCGCGCCTGTGCCGCTAGGTTGAGAAACTGCTGCTCCCGTTCATGCGCGGACTGGTACCCGTGATACAGCACAGCAGGCAGACCGGGAAAGCGCAGCTGCACATCGCGGTACAATTTACAGGCCAGCGCCACTTCAGGCGCAAGCAGCATGACGGACAGCCCTTTTTCCAGACAGGCCCGGGCCAGTTCCAGATACACGGCGGTTTTACCGCTGCCGGTGATGCCGAAGAGCAGACGGGTTTCCGCGCTGTCTGACTCCACAGCGTCAGTGCAGGCCCGCAACGCCGCCTGCTGCGCATCAGTCAGCTCAAAAAGCTGATTCTCAAACGCCTCAGTGTGACACGCGCTGTCAATACCGCATCCGCAAACTTCCGCCTGCTCTGCATCAAGCGGCCCCACATGCACAAGACCCCGTTCCGCCAGCGTCAGCAGAGGCGTCTGTGCACCTGTACCCAAATCATGCAGCATGCGTCGCCGCGAAACAGGTCCGTTCTCCCACAGATATTCGAGCACTTCTGTCTGACGTCTGGCCGCCGGACGTACCGGCCACGGCGGATCTGCAGTCACATGGCATATGTCATTCTCCGCCTCGTCAGTTTCCGGTTCCAGCACTTCCACCCTGCCCGCACTCCAGTGCGAGGCCAGCACATGGCGCTCGGAGTCAGCCATTTTTGCAATATCGCGCAGCCGCAGCGTACGGGGTCTGCCTCCGGCACGCACGCGCAGACGCACACCGGCGCTGCGCAGCCCTGCAGGCAGCAGCATGCCCAGAATCTGTCCGGGGGGCACCATCTGGCGCACGGCAAGCTGGCGGACCATTTCCAGATACTCTTCGCCCAGCAGAGGAACAAACTCCAGCGGCCAGAGTACCGCCTTCAGCTCAACGCCCTGCGGCACGGTGTCCGGAGCGCAACCGCATGCAGCGATAACCCCCGCACGCAGGGTACCGCGCGCCCCCAGCGGCACAGCCACCCGCAACCCCGCGCACCACATATCTTCGGGCAGCCACTCCGGCAGCCTGTAATGCAGCGTGGTATACGGCGGAGCCATAAGCGACACTGAAACTATACGCAGATTTTCATTCATAACGAGTTGCCGGTTGCCGGAAGTGACGAAAAAAAGCGGGCGACACCGCCGCCCGCACAGAATCATAAAAAAGCCGCCCCTGCGTCAACATTTGAAGGGAAGCAAAGGACGCAGCCGCTCCACCAGTTCATCGCGCAGGTCTTCCTCCTGCAACGCAAAATATATGTTGGCAGTCAGATATTCAGCCCAGTCGCCTGCGTCAAACCGCATACCACGCAGTTTAACAGCCAGCAGACCGCGCCCCTGTGCCAGCACCTTAAGCCCGTCGGTGAGCTGTATCTCGCCGCCATGCCCCGGAGACAGATTCTCCAGCACCTTGAAAATATCAGGAGTCAGAATGTAACGTCCCACAATGGCAAGACGCGACGGAGCTTCGCTGACGGCGGGCTTTTCCACAAGATCGTGCACTCTGAAAATACCGGGGGAGATTTCCTCGCCGGAAATAATGCCGTACCGGCTCACTTTGTCAGCCGGAACTTCCATAACCCCCACCACGGGCAGCCTTTCGGCCACCGCCACATTGATAAGCTGCTGGATTCCCGGCTCCATGCCGAACTGCAGGTCGTCTCCCACCATCACGGCAAAAGGCTCGTTATGCACCACTTCGCGGGCGCACAGCACCGCATGCCCCAGCCCGAGCTGGCGCTTCTGGCGCACGGAATGGATGTTCACCATTTCGGCAACTTCACGCACCTGCCGCAGCATTTCCGTCTTGCCGGCGCGCTCCAGCACACTTTCAAGCTGCAGGTTATAGTCAAAGTGATCTTCGATGATGGTTTTGTCACGGTTGGTCACAAAAACAACATCTGTCAGGCCGGAGCGCATGGCCTCTTCCACCACATACTGCACCACGGGCTTGTTATAGACGGGCAGCATTTCCTTGGGAATGTTTTTAGTGGCAGGCAGCGAACGCGTGCCCCAGCCGGCAACGGGAATGACTACTTTGCGTATCAGCATGACAGTCTCCTTAGACTTGCATCCTTCAACCGGTCAGCGCAGATGCTGCTGAAGGGTTTCCGCCAGACCGGCGGCCAGTCTGCCCACCAGAGCATCATCTTCACCTTCCACCATCACCCGCGCCACAGATTCGGTACCCGAATAGCGCAGCAACACCCGGCCGCGGCCGGCAAGTTCTTTTTCGGCCTGCTCAACGGCCCTGCCGATTTCGGGGCACTGTTCAAAGGGAATCTTGCGCTGGACGTGGACGTTGATGAGCTGTTGCGGAAACGGTGTAAGCAGCCCCGCAAGCTCTGAAAGCGGCCTGTTCTTTTCGCGCATGATTCTGAGCAGCTGCAAGGCGGCCAAAAGGCCGTCGCCGGTGGTTCCGTATTCCATAAAAACAAGGTGTCCGGACTGTTCACCGCCCATGGCGGCACCTGTCCGGCGCATGGCTTCCACCACATGCCGGTCGCCCACGGGAGTGCGCAGCAACGAACCGCCGCGCTCTTTCATAAACACCTCAAGCGCCATATTGCTCATGACGGTGGCCACCAGTCTGTTTTCCGGCAGGCGGCCTTTTTCCATCATATCCATGGCACATATGGCCATAATCTGGTCACCGTCCAGCACTGTGCCTTTTTCATCCACCACAATCAGCCTGTCCGCGTCACCATCAAGGGCAAGGCCGATATCCGCACCCGTTTCACGCACGCGCTGCGCGGCAAGTTCGGGGTACAGCGAGCCGCATTTGTGGTTGATGTTCAGCCCGTCAGGACTGGTGCCTATTCTGATGACTTCGGCACCCAGCTCTTCCAGAGCCAGAGGAGCCACGCGGTAGTTGGCGCCGTTGGCGCAGTCAAGCACCACCTTCATGCCGTCCAGAGTCAATGTGCTGGGAAAGCTGTTCTTCAGGTACACTATGTACCGGCCGGGTGCGTCCTGAATCTTATGGGCTCTGCCCACACGTTCCGGCTCCGGGTAGTCCCAGCGGTGGTTCTGGTTAAGAACCATTTCAGTTATGGCATCTTCCTGCGAATCCGGCAGCTTGAATCCGTCTTTATCAAAAAATTTTATGCCGTTGTCATGGAAGGGATTGTGCGATGCCGAGATAACAACACCGAGGTCAGCCCGCATGTTGCGGGTAAGAAACGCCACGGCGGGCGTAGGCAGGGGTCCCACCAGAAAAACGTCCATACCGGCAGCGCACAGACCTGATGTGAGCGCCATTTCAAACACATAGCCGGAAAGACGCGTGTCTTTGCCAATAACAACCCGATGCCGCTTATTGCCGTTGCGAAAAAAAGTACCGGCCGCCAGCCCCAGACGAAGAGCCATATCCGGCACCATGGGATATATATTTACCTGCCCGCGCAGGCCGTCAGTTCCGAAAAGACGTGTCGTCATACTGTACGACTCCTCATTGTGGGTGCTCCGCAACATGCGGACACGCATGAAAAAGCAGACAAGCCGCGCTGAAGAGCGCTACCTGCCGCTTATGCTGATATCAAGTGCAGCCGGTTTCGCCCCGACCAGCAGGGCATTTTCCGGCAGTTCCAGTCTGTATTTAAGCGCATGCCTGCCCGGAGCGATGTTGTCGGGCACAGCCAGCACCACGCGCGCGGCGTTAAGGTATTCCTTGCTTCCCGCCTTGGAGCGCGGCACCTGCACAGTCAGGGTTACATACCGGCTATGCAGCTTTCCCGCAATCCCTTCAGGCAGTTCCAGCGACACCTTGCGCTTAAGAACCACCTCGGTGGTCACCAGCCTTGTGGTCACACGCACGCGGCCCTGCGGCGGTGTAACTTCCACGCCTTCGGGTACGGTGTACACCGCCGGAAAATCGGCAACCTTGGGCATGGTTCCGTTTGAAAGCCGTACAGTGGCATTGACCGACTCGATGGCGGAAACCAGAGACTGTGCCCCGCGCACTTTTACGGTTTCCGGCTGCGGAAGCAGTGCGCCTATTTCAACATCGGGCGCCAGAGCACCCTGCGGAAGCACTTCCACCGGCAGTGTTCTGGTAATCAGCGAATCCGCCTGCAGCTGCAACCGCGGAGGGTTGATTTCCACCACCTGAAATGCACCTTTAAGCGGAATATTGTCGGGCAGAACGGAAATCACATTCTCGCCCTGCTTCAACTGGCTTAAATCCAGAGGATACGAAAATTCGCGGCCGTTCAGCCCGCGGATAAGCCCTTTGGGGCCGCGTATGCGTGCGCTTATCTTGCTGGGCAGGCCGTCCAGAACAATCATGTCCGGCGGCATGCCGGTCATTTCGATACGCATGTCCACCCAGGTTTCCACCCGTTCACGGCCGGTCACCATAAACCAGAGCGTGGTGGCGATGAACACCGAAAGCAGCACAAATTGCCAGTGTCGCTGCATAGTCTACTTCTCCAGAGCGTTACGGAGAACGCGCTTCAACCTTACGGCGTCCAGTTCGCCCGTCAGCCTGCCCCCCACACTCACCGATACTGCTCCCCGCTCTTCAGAAACCACAACCGCCACGGAATCTGTTTCTTCCGTTATGCCCATGGCGGCACGGTGCCGCGTGCCGTAGTCTCTGCGTTCCTGCACGCCCTGTGAAAGCGGCAGAATACAGCCCGCAGCCACAATCTCGTTATTGCGCACAATCACAGCACCGTCATGCAGCGGCGTGTTGGGGTAAAAAATGGTGACCAGCAATTCCTTGGTCAGGCGGGCATCCAGACGCACACCGCCGCCCACCATGTCGCCCAGCGGTACGTTCTTTTCCAGCACGATAAGTGCCCCTATGCGCCGCTGTGCAAGGTAAAGAGCCGTCCCCACAAGTTCGCTGAACGCTTCGTCGGCCACAACCTTGCGCCGGAAAAAACTCCGCGCGCCCATGGCGGAGAGGGCATTGCGGATATCGCGCTGAAACAGAATGATAATGACAAGAAACAGCGAACCGAGGAAGTTTTCGAGCAGCCAGTTAAGCGTGTACAGACTGAGTTCCTGCGACAGAAAATACGCCAGCAGCAGGATGATAAGTCCGTATACGGCCGTCACCGCCCGTGTGCCCCGTATCATCACAATGACACGGTACAGCAGCAAAGACACCAGAGAGATGTCGAGCACATCCCGCCATGTGATGCTCAGATCCGCCCAGAAAGTCATGCAGCGCCTCTATGCGTTGTACAGTTCCGCAGCCAGGTTAAGGGTCTGTGCCGCAAGCCGCACCTCATGCACCCTGTGAAAACGCACACCCCGCGCCGCCAGCAGCGCCGTTGCTGCCTGCGTGGCATTCTGTCTTTCATCGGCAGCCAGCCCCAGCAACTGCCCGAACATGGATTTGTTGGACAATGCTCCCATGACCGGCCGCCCCAGCGACATAAATCTGTCGATGTGGCGCAGAATGTCCAGATTGTGCTCCAGCAGCTTGCCGAAACCGATACCGGGATCAAGAATGATGCGTTGCTCCGGTACACCGGCCACGACCAATTCTTTCAGCTTTTTCTCGAAAAAGTCCAGAATTTCCTCGACCACATTTCCATATGCCGGTTTGTCCTGCATGGTTTCCGGGCGGCCGGGGCTGTGCATCAGCACATAGCCCGGTTTGTACTGCGCGATGACGTCTTTCAGAGCGGGGTCAAAAGAGCAGGCGGAAATATCGTTGATAATACCGGCACCGGCCTCCAGCACGGCTGCGGCCGTGCCGCTTTTGTAGGTATCGACGGAAAGCGCCCAAGGCAGGCCGTTGCCGCCGGTGCGGTCCCTCAGGGCCTTCACCACGGGCAGCACCCGCCGGATTTCATCTTCCTGCGATACAGGGTCGGCATAAGGGCGCGATGATTCACCGCCGATATCCAGCACATGTGCGCCCTGTTCCGCCAGTTGCAGGGCATGAGACACAGCACTGTCCGGTCCGTCATGTCTGCCGCCGTCATAAAAAGAATCAGGGGTGACATTCACAATACCGAAAATGAAAAAGGGGGCAGGCCCGATGGCTCTGCCCCCCGCTATTTCCCAATGGATGGGGGGAAGCATTGCTACTTCTCCCTCCGGTCAGCGGTATCTTCCTCCTGCCCGTCCGGAGCATCCTCCCCGTCCTTTGCGGCGGGGCGTGCAGCCTCGTCCGATTCCAGCAGGAATTCGTCTCCGGCATGCTCAGCCGGTGCGGCGGCCACGGAATCCTCCGGCCCGGCATTTTCTGCGTCGCCTTCAGGATGTGTGGCCGTGATTTCAGGAACAGGCAGCAGGGGCCGTCCTTCGATAAGACGCTCAAGATCATCCGCATTAATGGTCTCGCGCTCCAGCAGAGCCTCTGCGATACGGTGCAGTGTATCCAGATTCTCCTGCAGCAGCGTGCGGGCCTTTTCACGGGCTTCGTCAATGATGCGTTTTACTTCGGCATCCACCATGCGGGCGGTCTCTTCGCTGTAGTTGCGCGAATGAGCCCATTCGCGGCCGATGAAGACTTCTTCACCCTGCTCGCCGATGTTCATGGGGCCGATGGCGTCGCTCATGCCCCATTCACACACCATCTTGCGGGCCATTTTGGTGGCGCGTTCGATGTCGTTACCGGCTCCTGTGGTAATCTCTCCGAAGACGACTTCTTCGGCCAGACGCCCGCCGAGCAGCACCACAAGATTATTCAGCAGATATGTGCGCGAATAGCCGTGGCGGTCTTCGTCGGGCAGCTGCATGGTTACGCCCAGCGCCCTGCCACGGGGAATGATGGAAACCTTGTGCACGGGGTCTGTGCCGGGCAGCAGACGCGCAGTAAGGGCATGACCGCCTTCGTGGTAGGCTGTGACACGCTTTTCCTTGTCGCTCATCACCAGACTGCGGCGTTCCTTGCCCATCAGCAGCTTGTCTTTGGCCGTCTCGAAATCAAGCATGTTCACCTGATCCTTGTTCATCTTGGCAGCTTGCAGAGCCGCTTCGTTGACAAGGTTTTCAAGATCGGCACCGGAAAAGCCCGGAGTACCTTTGGCCAGCATTTCCATATCCACGTCACGCGCCAGCGGAGTACGCTTGCTGTGTACTTCCAGAATGCGCTTACGTCCGCGCAGGTCGGGCGTCGGCACCACCACCTGCCTGTCAAAACGTCCGGGCCGCAGCAAAGCCGGGTCCAGCACGTCAGGTCTGTTGGTGGCGGCTATCAGAATAACGCCTTCGTTGGATTCAAAGCCGTCCATTTCGACAAGCAGCTGGTTCAGAGTCTGTTCACGCTCGTCGTGTCCGCCGCCAAGACCGGCACCGCGCTGACGCCCCACCGCATCAATCTCATCGATGAAGATAAGGCAGGGAGCGTTTTTCTTGCCCTGTACAAACAGGTCGCGCACGCGCGAGGCACCGACCCCGACAAACATTTCCACAAAGTCCGAACCGGAAATGGAAAAGAAGGGCACGCCGGCCTCACCCGCCACGGCACGGGCCAGCAGCGTTTTACCGGTGCCGGGAGGCCCCACAAGCAGCACCCCCTTGGGGATGCGCCCGCCAAGACGGGTGAATTTTTTAGGATTACTAAGAAAGTCAACAACTTCAGTGAGCTCTTCTTTGGCTTCGTCCACGCCCGCCACATCGTCAAAGGTGACCTTTGCCGATTCGTGCGAGATCATACGGGCCCGCGAACGGCCGAAAGACATGGCTTTTCCGCCGCCACCCTGCATCTGGCGCATGAAGAATATCCATACACCGATAAGCAGCAGCATGGGGAACCACGACACCAGCAGCGTCATGTACCACGGAGCTTCTTCCTTGGGCTCTGCCTTTACCTGCACACCCTTTTCCAGCAGGCGGTTGACCAGGTCGGGGTCATTGGGTGCTATGGTCTGGAACGACTGCCCTTCGGCGGTCTGTCCTTTCAGCTTTTCGCCCTGAATAGTTACCTGAACGACTTCCCCCTGAGTGACTTTGTTAAGAAACTCAGTGTAGGACATCTGGGCCTGCGGCCCGGGGGGCTGGCTGAACAGGTTGAAAAGAACCACCATCAGCAGTGAGATGACGGCCCATAAAACCAAATTGCGCGAGAACTGATTCAACGCTAGTAACCTCCATTCCGTGCAGGACGGATATTGCTTTCGAGCTAAGAAGTTTAAGGTCGTGCGCACGGTTTGGCAATGTCTGCAACACGCTTTTTCGGGCTTTTCCGAAAGTTGCACGACCTGCACTCTAAAAACGCATAAACGGGCGGAGACGTCAACAGCATAACAAGCCTTGTGCCCTATGGAAAAAACTGATACATCCCGAAACCTGCAAGCAGTTCTGCATATAGCGCAGATTTCAACGGAAGCGTATCGTCACCGGTGTGGCGCCCGGTCTTCAAAACCGGTGGACGGCTGAGAGGTCGTCGGTAGGTTCGACTCCTATACGCTTCCGCCATTTTTTTCTTATCCCCATCATTTTCTTTTTGCATACCTGCAGCCGTTCAGGGGTTGCCTGCGCCCGTGCAGTGATTATATGCTGCGCAGAAACCGCGCCTGCGGGCGTGCAGTCATTCACAAACACCGGCAACGACAACAGGAAGTCAGCGATGCCTCTTTTTGAATTTGAATGTACCGAATGCGGCAACCGTTTTGAAGAACTTGTACGGGACAGCTTCAGCGAAATCACCTGTCCTGTCTGCGGAGCCGCCAATGTGCAGAAAGTGATGTCCATGCCCTGTCAGATTCCCGGAACAGGCCCCAACAGACTGCCGGGCGCTCTGGCAAAAGGCGGAGGCGCCCCCAAAATGCAGTATGTGCCGCATGTTCCCCGCCCGTCCAAACCATCGGGCGGATGCGGCGGATGCAGCAACGGCAGTTGCGGCGGCAATTGAATTCATACGGGATTGCGCCCGCACACAAAAGCCGGTCTCACCACAGACCGGCTTTTGTGTGCGCAAGGCACCGGACACATCTTTCAGGCCGGTACTGCAACGCCCGCACGCCGCAGCCAACCGGCCGGATATCGCCGCCGCAGTGCTCCAGCCGGAGGCTGACAAACCGCAAGACAGTCCGGCTGACATTCTGCAGCGCTCCTGCTTTTACACCTGATGCTTTTCACCGTCCGCACCGGCCCGCGGTGCCTGTTCCGGCAGCCACGGGTCCACATGCACCAGCACATCATGAATATGCGGCCCCAGCGCGTACAGCGCATCCTCCACAGCCAGAGCCACGGCATGCCCCTCGTCAACCGTTATTCTACCGTCAACCTTGATATGCATGTCCACCTGCAGGCTGTTGCCCATGAAACGTGTCCGCAGTGAATGCACATCCTTCACTCCGGACACGGAACAGACCACCTGTTCCAGTTCAGCGCGGGTCGTTTCATCAGCACCTTTGTCCATCAGGGCTTCCAGTGCGGGACGGCAGATATTCCACGCGGCGTACAGAATGAAAACCGCTACAACCAGTGCACCGGCCAGATCGGCCACCCCCCATGCGGGTACAAACCATGCCAGCCCCACGGCCGCAGCAGCAGGTATGGAGCTCAGCGCATCAGTGCGGTGATGCCATGCATTGGCTTCCAGCGCCGAAGATCTGGCCTTTCTGGCCGCACGCAATGTCCAGCGGTACAGTCCTTCTTTTACCACAATTGAGAGTACCGCAGCCCCGAAGGCAACCGCACCGCGGCGATGGGCGCTCTCGCGGCCCATGGCTGCAATGGCGTCCCACGCTATCCCCACAGCGGCTCCCGCCAGCAGCAGGCCGATGACCACCGTGACCATGGTCTCCATACGCTGGTGTCCATGCGGGTGTTCTTCATCGGCAGGGGCGCTCCAGAAACGCACCCCGACCAGCACCACGACATCAGTCACCAGATCGGAAAGAGAGTGGATACCGTCTGCCACCACAGCCCTGCTGTGTCCGGCCGTACCCGCCATTATCTTGAACGCGGCAAGCGCAAGATTGAGCCACAGCCCTATCCACGTCACGCGGCTTACCATGGCTATGGTCTCCAGCTGGCTTCCGCCTGCATGTTTATTCATGGTCACACTCCTCTGACTGCACAATAAAAAATGCCGTTTGAAGAGTCCATGTGTGAGAATGACTATCCTCTTCGTGCACAGTGTGGCCGCTACTGCCGCAACCTTATCCGCATCCGCCAGTGTACGCACAGGTTACCGCAATGCAGCAGGAGGCATGCGACATACTGCGGCGTATGACAGCCCTGCGGCAAGCATACACCAAAAAGCCCGCCGGACAGCAAAAAGGCCGTCCGGAGACGGCCTGTAAAGCTGATATCGGCAGGCGGAGCTATTCCGGCTGCACACCGGCCATCATCAGACCGATGGCTTCGACTTTTTTTTCATCCGTACGGGGAAACACGTCAACAAACCTGCCGCGGTACATGACTGCTATTCTGTCAGCCAGTTGCAAAGCTTCGTTGAGTTCGCTTGTGATAAGCAGAATGCCCGCACCGGAACGCGCCTCAAGCAGCCGGTTCCAGACTTCTTCCGTGGCAGAAATATCCAGCCCCTGAGTAGGGTTTTCTGCCACAATGATAGCCGGTTCGCGAAAAAATTCGCGCCCTATGACCAGCTTCTGCAGGTTGCCGCCGGAAAGCGCGCGTGCAGGAGCATCAACATGCCCCGGCTGGACATTGTATTCCTGCACGATACGGCGCGTCACTTCTTCAGCCTGAGCCCTGTCCAGCAGACCGCGTCTGCTGAAGGCGTGACGGGTGGTAAGCAGAAAGTTGTCCACAAGGTCAAGGTATTTGCAGGTGGCAAGCCCCTGCCGGTCTTCGGGAATATAGGCCAGCGATCTGCCCCTTCTGGGCGGATGCGGATAAAATGCGTTCCACGGGCGGCCGAGAATCTCCACACGACCGGCGGCGGGACGCCGCAGTCCGCAGACAACCTCTACCAGCTCTTTCTGTCCGTTACCGGCAACGCCTGCCACAGCAACAATTTCGCCTCTGCACAGCGCCAGCCGGATGTCATCCAGTCCGTCTCCGCCAAGGCCTTCTATCTCAAGGACCTTTTCACACACAGGCACCGGCGGTGCATCGACACTTAGCACAACATCACGACCGACCATACGGTTGGCCAGCACCTTCTGGTTAGGTACGTCTGATTCGTGGAACTCGTCCACTATCTCACCGCGGCGCAGAATGGCTATCTCGTCGGCCACACTCAGCACTTCCTGCAGTTTGTGGCTGATGAACACAATGGATTTGCCCTGATCCGCCATACGCCACAACGCCTCGAAAAGCTGTTCGGTCTCCGACGGGGTAAGCACCGCTGTGGGTTCGTCAAAAATAAGCACACGGCTGTCGCGGTACAGCAGCTTGAGAATCTCCACACGCTGCTTTTCACCCATGGAAAGCCCCGAAACCGGAGCCGAAGGCGATATTTCCAGTCCGTATTTCTCTGCCAGACGGGCAACAGTCTCTTCCATCCTGCGCGGCGAAAGCAGAAAACCACCACGCTGTCCCAGCATGACGTTTTCCGCCACGGTCATGGACTCCACCAGCATGAAATGCTGGTATACCATACCTATTCCGGCGGTAAGGGCATCCGCCGGCGAGGTGAAGCGTACCGGTGCGCCGTCTATATATATCGTTCCGGAATCCTGCGGAAAGCGTCCGGACAGAATGGACATGAGCGTGGACTTTCCGGCGCCGTTTTCGCCCAGCAGGGCCTTGATCATGCCCGGCCGGATATCCAGCGTGATATCGTGGTTGGCGCGTACTCTGCCGAAGGATTTACTTATTCCCTCCAGCCTGACCACAGGCGGAAGGTGGGTATATCTGTCCCGCGCAGTGCGTTTGTTGAGCGGTTTCTGTTCTGTCACGGCGTCCCCCTATTCGTCCGGCTCGATGTTGACGCCGAGAGCGGCAGGCGCATTTCCGCCGCCTCCCCTGAGCGAAGATACCAGCAGCACGACAACCGTAAGCGCGTACGGCAGCATGAGCAGCAGCGAGGAAGGCAGCGTGGCCCCCATGGCCTGCAGGCGCAGTTGGAAAACCATGACCCCGCCGAAGAGATAGGCACCCAGCACAGCCCTTCCGGGTCGCCAGAAGGCGAAAATGACCAGTGCCACGGCAATCCATCCGCGACCGGCCGTCATGTTGTTTGTCCACAGATGGGTGTACGCCAGCGAAAGATAGGCGCCTCCCACCCCCACAAGAAAGCCCCCCGCAAAAATGGCCATCCAGCGCAGGCGCACAGGGTTAAGCCCCACAGCGGCAGAGGCCGCTGGATTTTCACCGGCACTGCGCAGCGCCATGCCTGCACGGGTGCGACAGATGAAAAACCAGAACAGCAGCGGCATGACATAAGAAAGGTACACAAGGGCGTCGTGGCGGAAAAAGATATCGCCCGCCAGCGGTATGGATGAAAGCACGGGTACGGCAAACGGCGTGAAGCCTTCTGTGATCACGCCGACATAAGGCGTTCCCAGATAATCTGCCAGCCCTACCCCCAGAATGGTCAAAGCCAGTCCGGAAACAACCTGACTGCCCAGAAAGACCTGACAGACAAGGCCGTGCAACAGCCCCAGCATTCCGGCCGCTGTACCGGCCATAAGCACACCTATCCAGGGATTGCCTGTCCAGTGCGTGAACAGAAAACCGAAAAAAGCCCCCAGAATCATCATTCCTTCCACGCCCAGATTGAGCACGCCCGCCCTTTCGGTGAACATTTCGCCCAGCGTGGCAAACAGTATAGGCGTGCCGGCCTGAATGGTGGCGGCCAGAACGGGGATGACAAGTTCCGCATACATGGCTAGTCCTCCCCTTTGCTGCGGGGCTGCAGCGTAAACCAGACAAAAAACTGCCCGGCCAGCACTGTCAGCAGAATAAGCCCTTCGATAATGCCGCCGAATGCGGCGGGCACCTGCAGTTCCAGCTGCAGGTTTTCCACCCCTACCCGCAACCCTGCAAGCAGAAAGGAAAACACCGCGATGGTCGGAATGCGTAACCGGGCAAGCCACGCCACAACAATGGCCGTAAATCCATAACCGGCCATGACGTTGGACTGCAGCCTGCCAAGTGTGGTGGATGTTTCCAGAACGCCTGCCCAGCCGGCAAGAGCACCGCATAACACCAGCACAAAAACAACCAGAAAGTTGTACGGCATACGTGCGTAGCGCGCCGCTCTGGGGTTTTCTCCGCCCGCCAGCAGCTCAAACCCAAGCCGCGTACGATACAGAAAAAACCACAGCGCCACGGCCACCACGGCGCATAACACTATGCCCCAGTGTATTCTGCCGACAACAGGGGCAAAAACCGCGGCCACGGGAAACATGGGGGTCATGGGAAATCCGAAACTGGCCGGGTCTTTCCACGGCCCGTAAACCATGTATTGCAGCAGCAGGATGCCGATATAGTTAAACATCAATGTTGTGATGATTTCATTCATACCCAGCCGCAACCGCAGCAGTGCCGGCACAAGCGCCCACAGGCCTCCGGCCACGGCACCGCACACCAGCATGAGCGGAATAAGCACCCACGCCGGAGCAGCAGGAAAAGTCAGCACGGCCCATGTGGCCCCCACTGCTCCCAGCGCGAACTGGCCCTCGGCGCCGATGTTCCATATCTGCATGCGAAAGCAGACGGCAACGCCCAAGGCGCACAGAAAAATGGGTATGGTTTTGAGCAGCGTATCTTCCAGCGCATACAGCTGGCCGAACCCGCCGTCCCACAACAGATACAGTCCCTTGAGAAAAGGTTTTCCCTGTACGGCCAGCATGGCGCCGCTCAGTGACAGAGAAAGAACAAGGGCAACCAGAAAAATGAAAAAGGAGCCCCAGTTAAGGGGCTCCTGTCGTTTAACGACTCTGTAACCCATCATCGGGCAATGTCTCCAGCGATGCAGGGTCTATTCGGTGGTGCCTACCACGCCTTCGACAAACCAGTCCATGCCGAGCAGCGCGGCATCACCGGCCTTTTCACCTTCGGCAATGCGTATCTTGCCGCTCTGGTCTTTAACAGGACCGGTAAACACGGCAACCTTGCCGGAAGCTATGTCAGCCTTTTTGGCCAGCACTTCGTCACGCACGTCCTGCGGAACCATGTCGCCGAAGGGAGCGATATCGACAATGCCGTGTTCAAGTCCCCACCAGTACTGACCGGACTGCCAGCTGCCGTCACGCACGCTGTCCACCACATGATCATAGAAGATCTGCCAGTTCCAGACAGCGGAAGTGAGGTGTGCCTTGGGTGCAAAGGTGCTCATGTCGGAGTTGTAGCCCACCGAGTACACACCGCGCTCCTGCGCTGCTTCCTGCGGGCCGGGAGAATCCTGATGCTGCGCAATGACATCCGCGCCCACATCCAGCAGCGACTTGGCGGCTTCTTTTTCTGTGGCGGGATCATACCAGGTCTTGGTCCAGACCACGCGCACCTGTGCGTCGGGGTTCACCGAACGCACGCCGAGAGCAAAAGCGTTGATGCCGCGGATAACTTCGGGAATGGGGAAAGCCGCCACATAGCCGAGCACGTTGGATTTGGTCATGCGGCCTGCCACCATGCCCGTAAGGTAACGGGCCTGATACACGCGGCCGAAATAGGCGCTCATGTTGGGGGCAGTCTTGTAGCCGGCACAGTGCATGAAGGTGATGTCAGGGTACTGTCCGGCCACTTTCAGGGTGGGGTCCATGTAGCCGTAGCTGGTGGTGAAAATCATGTCATAGCCTTTGCGGGCCATGTTCAGAATAACACGTTCCGCATCAGCACCTTCCGGAACGGACTCCACAAAAGAAGTGGTCACGCCGGGGCGTTTTTCCAGTTCCATACGGGCCTGATCGTGTGCATACGACCAGCCGGCGTCACCCACAGGGCTCACATAGACAAAGCCGATTTTAAATTCTTTTTCAGCAGGTGCTTCTTCCGTTGCGGCAGGCGCGGAATCCTGCTTGGCCGCAGATTCGGCCGTGGCGGTTTTTTCCGCCGGTTTTTCCTTTTCGCAGCCGGTCAGCCCGCCGAATACCAGCAGGGCTGCGGCAAGCAGCAGCATAAGCTTGCGCATCTAACGTTCTCCCTCGATGATGCAGACCATCCCAATATACATAGCGGGCAGCGTTCCCCGTGAACGCCGCCCAAGCCAGTAAACACTCCGGTTCGCACCGGAAAAAAACTATCTACCCTTCTTGTCTGCGGTTGACAAGAGGCTGAACATATTGAATCTCGGAGTCCCAGGGGAACAAAATCCATGTATCCTGACTGACTTCGGTAATATAGGTATCAACCACCGGACGGCCGGAAGGTTTTGCATACACGGTGGCAAAGTGAGCCTTGGGCAGCATTTCGCGCACTGCGCGCGCCGTGGTTCCGGTATCCACCAGGTCATCCACTATCAGCCAGCCCTCGCCGTCACCTTCCACCCCTTTCAGGACAGAAATGCCCCCCTGCGACTTCCAGTCGTAACTGGCTATACAGATGGTATCCACCAGACGCACTTCAAGTTCACGCGCCAGAATGGCAGCGGGAACCAGACCGCCGCGGGTGATGGCCACTATACCCTTGAAAGGCCCCCGTTCCATGAGTCTCCATGAGAGCGCTCTGGTATCGCGGTGCAGCTGCTCCCACGAAACGGGAAACATTTTATTGTAACGATCAGGATCTGCCACGTATTCCTCCTGTCACACAGGCTTGTAGTAACGTGCAGCGCCGTGCGGGGTTGCACATCCGGCGCTCAGCGGAACAAAGCGAAACACCCGCCGCATGATGCGGCGGGCGGTAACCACGGGTATTATTTTTTGTGGTTTCCGTTTTTGCGTTCCCACCATGATTTGTCGGGTCCCAGAAACCACCAGTCGGTATGATCTGTATGCGCCACGGTCTGCGCCAGTGCGGCGCCCGCTTCGGTGCGCAGGCGCTTCAGGGCGCCTTCCATCCATTTGCCCGCATATCTGTTGCCCAGATCAAGCTCCTGCTTCAGGTTCAGAATCAGGTCTATCTGGTCGGCATCCTGCGCCAGACGCGCCTCCACGGAGCCGGCTTCTTCCAGCTCGTCAAAAAGCGGCAGCACACGGTCTTCCAGACCGGTGCCTTCCAGCGCATGTTCCAGCGCGATGCGCTGGTTGCAGGTATTATATATGCGGTTCACATAGTTGAAGTCACCGATACGGCTTTCATGAAAATCATGAAAAAGGCACATGAGCGCGGTCCGCGCAGGATCGGCTCCGGCCTCGCAGGCCAGCACATAACCGATGACCGCGGTACGGAAAGAATGTTCCGCCACGTTCTCGCTGCCGGTACCCAGAAACTGGTACCCGCTGCGGGGAGTTTTGCGGAGCATTCCCGCTTCAAAAAGAAAATCGGCAAGACGTGTGAGCCTGTCACGCCCCTGCAGATTGTGCTGCGGGTTGCAGTGCGTCATAAAAGAACGCCTCCGGACATTTCTCGCACCGTCAGGCGCGGAACGACTCCATACGGCATTTCCGCACTCAAGTACACCCCCGCCGCACCGCCGCGGCGCATACACGGCAACGGCAGCGGACAGCCTGCGGCGCTGCCGTCAGGGCCGGCTGCCCCATCGTCTGCCCATGGTCCAGAACAGCAGCAACGAAAAAACAGCCCCCAGCGTGTCGGCCAGCATGTCTTTCTGCGCGTCCCACACGTCGCCCTGACTACCCAGAAAAGCAACCCCGGCATCACCACCTTCCGCCGCGGCATACCACCATTCGATAATTTCGTATCCGGCCGCCACGGACATGATGAAAAAGAGGGCAAACAAGGTGGACACCACCGGACCGGCCAGTCTGCGGCGCATAAAAAGCTCGCACATGGCATAGGCATAAAACCCGACACTGAAATGCCCGATGCGGTCAAAGTGATTGCGTCCGCCTCCCAGCAGTTCCGTTACCGCACCGAAAGGCACCTCGCTGAAGGTGAAATGCGCCCCCACCGTATGCCAGAAAAGCCACACAGCCATAAGCCCGTAAGCAATATTGGAAAAACGGAAAAATCTGTATGTGACCACCAGCAGCACAAACACGCTGACAAGCGGAATGACCTCTGCAATCCACACCGCGCGGGAAGCGGGCGCAATGCCCAGCAGTGCAAAAAAAACAGTAAACACGGCAGCAAGCACCACCGGAAAATTCTCGCGGGTAACATTGATGCGCATAAGGCTCCTCCTGAGCGAAAAAACGGCTTGCAGCACAATGCCGCAAACAGGCGGAGTGTGCAAACCGTTGCGCATGCAAAAGGCCGGAAAGCCTTTCGGCTTTCCGGCCCGTTTTCTCCGATTCCCCGGTCTGGCGACTATTAACCGCCAAGCAGCTGCATGGCCATTCTGGGCAGCGAGTTAGCCTGCGAAAGCATGGCCACTGCCGACTGGGTGAGGATCTGCTGCCGCGTGAACTCGGTCATTTCCTGCGAAACGTCCACGTCGGAAATACGGGATTCGGCAGCCTGCAGGTTTTCAGACTGAATCTGCAGGTTGGTGATGGTGTTTTCCAGACGGTTCTGGAGAGCACCGAGGTTTGCGCGGATCTTGTCCTTGGAGACGATGGCATTTTCAATGCCGACCAGCGCGTTCTGTGCGGCGGACTGGGTGGAAATGGTGTACCCTGCTCCGCCCACGGTGGACTGGTTGCCCAGCCCCAGAGCCGATGCCGTGGAAGTACCGATCTGGATGTAGTAGTAGTCTTCCGCGGAGTCGTTCTTGGTACCGAAGTGCACCTTCAGCTTGCCGGTGGACACAAGGCCGCTGCCGTCATGCGATGCACTGGAAAGGTTGCCGTTCAGCAGCGCGATGCCGTTAAAGTCGGTAGCGTTGGCGATACGGGTGATTTCCGAAGCCATGGCCTGATATTCGGAGTCGATGATCAGACGCTGGTCGGAAGTGTAGGTACCGGTTGCGGCCTGTTCCGCCAGTTCCTTCATGCGGATGAGCTTTTCGTCGATAACGGAAAGCGCACCGTCTGCAGTCTGGATAAGCGAAATAGCGTCGTTGGCGTTACGTACCCCCTGATTCAGCGCGGCGATGTCGGCGCGCATGATTTCGCGGATGGCAAGACCGGCTGCGTCATCCGCAGCGGTACCCACGCGAAGGCCCGAAGACAAACGGCGTACGGACGTGCTCAGGTTGCCATAAGACTGGCTCAGGTTACGGGCAGCATTCGTCGCCATCAAGTTGTGATTGATAACCAGAGACATAATATTCCTCCATGAATATTAGTGCTTTTTAGAAACACTCTGCTCCGGCCGCTTCCCTGCGGCCGCAAAGTGATCTTCCTGACTATCTATTCGACCGCGAACCGGCTTTCATTAGCCCTCCAGTCCATTTTTTTCGGACTGCACACAGCAGAAAAACATAACATGCTGTATTACATAAAAAAAGCCGGAGCAGCAAACTGCTCCGGCACATACCCCAACGGTCTCTGCATCAGCCGCCGAGCAGCTGCATGGCCATACGCGGCAGCGAATTGGCCTGCGACAACATGGCCACCGCAGACTGGGTAAGAATCTGCTGGCGGACAAACTCGGTCATTTCATTGGAAACATCGACATCTGAAATACGGGATTCAGCGGCCTGCAGGTTTTCGGCCTGAATCTGCAGGTTGGTGATGGTGTTTTCCAGACGGTTCTGCAGCACCCCGAGGGCCGCCCTGATATTGTCTTTGGATACAATAGCCTTGTCGATGGCAACAAGGGCCTGCTGGGCTGCTGACTGGGTGGAAATGGCAAACCCGCCGAAGGTGGCATCGGCCTGATTGCCCACCCCAAGTGCCGAAGCCGTGGCGGTGCCTATCTGTATGTAATAGTAGTCTTCGGCAGAATCATTTGCCGTGCCGAAATGTATCTTCATTTTCCCGCGCGAAACGACCCCGCTGCCATCATGAGTGGAGCTGGAAAGATTGCCGTTGAGCAGCTGGATACCGTTGAAATCAGTCGAATTGGCAATACGGGTGATTTCCGAAGCCATGGCCTGATATTCGGAATCAATGAGCAGACGCTGATCCGAGGTGTACGTGCCGGTTGCGGCCTGTTCGGCCAGTTCCTTCATGCGGATGAGCTTTTCGTCAATGACTGAAAGCGCGCCGTCTGCCGTCTGCAGCAGCGAAATGGCATCGTTGGCGTTTCGTACCCCCTGATGCATGGACGCTATGTTGGCACGCATGAGTTCTCTGATGGCCATACCTGCCGCGTCGTCGGCTGCTGTCCCCACACGCAGCCCCGAAGAAAGCCGCCGGACGGATGTTGACAGATTGCCGTACGCCGTACTCAGATTGCGCGAAGCATTCTGCGCCATAAGGTTATGGTTGATGACCATCGACATATATATTCCTCCTCGTCTGCTCACATGCCGCAACTGTCAGCAACTTGACACGTTTTTCCCGCAGCTTACGCAGCAAGACAGGAAAAACACGCCGGTCGCCCGTTCCGGCCAAAAAACAAGCATAAATCGTGCCAGATGCCCGCAAGTGCAGCACCGAAAGGGATTGGCGACAGACACGCTTTGCCTTATGGTACAGACAAAACACGGAGGAACCGTAATGAGCACACATGCCGAAACCCGCGCCATAACCGCGGCGGACATACGGGCGGCAAAAAACACAAGACGTCTGGCCATGCTGACGGCATACGACTACCCCACGGCATCCATTGCCGATGAAGGCGGCATGGACATGCTGCTGGTAGGCGATTCGCTGGCCATGGTGGTGCTGGGGCATGAGGACACGCTGTCCGTGACGCTGGACGAGATGATCCACCACTGCCGGGCCGTTACGCGGGGCGCCTCACGCGCGCTGGTGGTGGGCGACCTGCCCTTTATGACCTATGAACAGGGGCCGGATCAGGCCATGCACAGCGCGGCGCGACTGTTCCGCGAAGGCGGTGTGCGCGCTGTAAAGCTGGAAGGGGGCAAAGAAGTCGCTCCGCAGGTGGAGGCTCTTGTGAAGGCGGGGATTCCCGTCATGGGGCACATCGGGCTTACTCCGCAGCGTGTAGCGGCGCTGGGCGGCTTTAAAGTGCAGGGGCGTTCGGCTGCCGCCGCCCGCAGTCTGGCGGAAGATGCGCGCATACTGGAAGATGCGGGCTGTTTTGCACTGGTACTGGAAGCCATACCCGCCCCTGTGGCCGCGCACATTACCCGCACGTCAGGCATTCCCACCATCGGCATAGGGGCCGGAGCGCAGTGCGACGGACAGGTGCTGGTGGTGCACGATATGCTGGGCCTGTTCGACCGCTTTACCCCGAAGTTTGTGAAACGCTATGCAGAGCTGCGCGGGCATGCCGTAAAAGCCGTGCAGCAGTATGGTGATGAAGTGCGTCAGGGAGAATTTCCCGCGGCGCAGCACTCCTTCGGCATGCCGGAAGACGAACAGCGCCGCTGGGAAGAAAATGTCAGCGGCGCGGACGACTGATGCTCATCCCCCGAGGCGGCGGAGCATCCAGTCCCTGCAGCAGCAGGCAGGACGAGGGAATAATCCGCACAAAGCGTTCCTCGTTCACACGTTCACGAAAGCAGGTTACCTGATGCCGCAAAAGCACGTGCAGCGCACCGGAGTCTCTGCTGGAATCGAGCAGAAAAAGCGAATCGCCCAGCAGACGGTCGGCGGCTGTCCAGTGGCGTACCACAGGGGCATCCTGCCCGGGCACATAGCGCATGAACCGCAGCAGCATTGTTCTTCTGGCACCCGCGGCAAGCCAGTCTGCAGCCATGCTCCAGAAATCGCTTTCTCCGGCCGGCTCATCGGCAAAAGCGCTCTGCACATGCAGCGGGAAAAGACCGGCCCCGTACCATTCCAGCATATCATGCACTATGCCGGTGTAGTCAGTGGCGGCGGTAACCGCCGCGGTAAAAACCTCGTCGTCCTGTGCAAGCCTGAGGAGCGTGTCATGAAACATGCGTCTGGCCTGAAACGCGGTAAGCGCGTGCGTGCGGCAAAAAGCATTGACCACCGCATACAGCGCGCAGAAATTATCCAGTGCTCCCTGATGGAAAGCCGTTCCCATGACGCCCGCCTTGTTATACTCTGTCCGCCTGACATCGCTGCGACGCCCTGCGCGGCACAGTATGTTCCGGATTTTGCTTTACAACAAGGGCCACTAAGTTTACAACCAGAACAACAACTATATGCGGATACATTGATATGCAGATAATCACATCTCCCGAAGAGCTTCAGCGGCTTTGCCTTGACTGGCGCTGCGGCGGTGTCAAAACCGCGCTGGTTCCGACCATGGGTTACTACCATGCAGGGCACGAAAGCCTTATGGCCTATGCCCGCGAACGTGCGGACAAGGTTGTGGTGAGCCTTTTTGTCAACCCCGCGCAGTTTGCTCCCGGAGAAGATCTGGCAGCCTACCCCCGCGACCTTTCCGGCGATGCCGAGGTTGCCCAGCGGGCCGGTGCCGATGTGCTGTTCACCCCGCAGCCGGAAGCCATGTACCCGCAGGGATTCGACACATGGGTGGAAATTCCCGGACTGTCTTCCGGCCTGTGCGGCGCCGACCGTCCCGGTCATTTCCGCGGGGTGTGCACCGTGGTCATGAAGCTGATGCTGCTCACCCTGCCCCGTCTTGCCGTTTTCGGCGAAAAAGACTGGCAGCAGCTGGCAGTGCTCAGACGCATGGCAAAAGACATGCATCTGCCCGTAACCATAGACGGTTGCCCCATTGTACGCGAAACCGACGGTCTGGCCATGAGTTCACGCAATGTGTATCTGACTCCGGAAGAGCGCAGACAGGCACCTGCCCTGTATCAGGGGCTGATCCGTGCACGCGACATGGTTGCCGGCGGAGAGCGCGACACGGCCGTTCTGCGGGCTGCGGTTAAAGAATACTGGAAGCAGCACCTGCCGGAAGGCAGGGAAGATTATCTGGAAATTGTTCACCCCGACACGCTGCAGCCGCTGGAACGAGTGGGGGGCATGGCCACATGCGCAGCCGCCGTACGTCTGGGCAGAGCACGCCTGATTGACAATCTGGCTCTGATATGAACGGCAGGCACGGATAATGACCGCTCAGGATTCTTCAGGCGGCTTTATGGCGTCGCTGCGCCGGTTCATCAAGGCAAACCTGTTTGCCGGCATACTGGTGCTTACCCCGCTGGTGGCGACTTTTCTCACACTGCGGGTGGCAGTGCGCTGGGTGGACAAACTGCTGCTGCTCCTGCCGCCGCAGTACCGTCCGGAGGCTTTTCTGCCTTTTGCCGTGCCGGGGCTGGGGTTTCTGCTGCTGATCGTGGTGCTGCTGGTCACAGGGCTGCTTGTGCGCAATTTTCTGGGGCGCCGCCTTGTAGATCTGGGCGACGCCATTCTGGCACGCATACCGCTGGTCAGCTCGCTGTACTCCGGTATCAAGCAGCTGGTGGAAACCATATTCACCTCTTCGCGCGATTTTCAGCGGGTGGTGCTGATAGAATATCCCCGCAAGGGGCTGTACACCATGGCATTTGTCACAGGCGTTGCCGTGGGTGAAATTCAAAGCAAAACAGCCAGCAAAGTGCTGAACGTGTTTGTGCCCACCACCCCGAACCCCACTTCGGGCTTTTACCTCATGGTGCCCGAAGCGGATGTCATTCCGTTGGAAATGAATGTGGAAGATGCATTCAAACTGCTTATTTCCGGCGGAATTCTGAGTGCAGAGCACGAAAAGTCGAAAAACAGAAAAAAGAAAACAGCCATCAAGGCGAAGAACACATCCCAGGAGGAAACGCATGATCCCTTATAAGGGTAAATACCACTTCACTTCCGAATCGGTTACCGAAGGCCATCCCGACAAAGTCGCTGACCAGATTTCCGACGCCGTGCTTGATGTGCTGCTCGAACAGGATCCTGATTCGCGCGTGGCCTGTGAGACCATGGTCACCACCGGCATGGCCATCATCGCCGGCGAAATAACCACCAGAGGCTATGCCGACCTGCCGCAGGTGGTGCGGGATACCATCAAAGAAATCGGATACAATAACTCCTCCATGGGATTTGACTGGCAGACATGCGCCGTGCTGTCTTCCATAGACAAACAGTCTCCTGACATTGCTCAGGGCGTTGACCGCCAGGACCCCGAAAATCAGGGCGCCGGTGACCAGGGCATGATGTTCGGTTTTGCCTGCGACGAAACCCCCACGCTGATGCCCGCCCCCATATTCTGGGCACACCAGCTTTCGCAAAAGCTTACCGCTGTGCGCAAAGACGGCACCGTGGATTTTCTGCGCCCCGACGGCAAAACACAGGTGTCCTTTGAATACGTTGACGGCCGCCCGGTACGCATCAACAATGTGGTTGTTTCCACACAGCATGCGGAACAGGCCAGCCAGACAGACATCATAGACGCCATCAGAACCCACGTCATACGTCCCGTTCTGGAACCTTCCGGCTTCTTCAACGAAAAAGACTGCGAAATTTTCATCAACACCACCGGCCGTTTTGTTATCGGCGGCCCCATGGGTGACTGCGGTCTTACCGGCCGTAAAATCATTCAGGACACTTACGGCGGCATGGGCAGCCACGGCGGCGGCGCATTCTCCGGCAAAGACCCCTCCAAAGTGGACCGCTCCGGCGCATACATGGGTCGCTACATTGCCAAAAACGTTGTGGCAGCCGGACTTGCTCCCAAATGCGAAGTACAGATCGCGTACTGCATCGGCGTGGCCGATCCTGTTTCCGTACTGTGCACCTCTCTGGGCAGCAGCGACATTTCCGACGAGGTGCTCACTCAGGCCGTGCGCGATGTGTTCGACCTGCGCCCGTACCATATCTCCAAACGACTTGACCTGCGCCGGCCGATCTATAAAAAATCAGCCTGCTACGGACACTTCGGTCGCGAGATTCCCGAATTTTCGTGGGAACGCACCGACGCTGTGGACGATCTGCGTGCAGCGGCCCGCCGCTAGCCCTATCCCGCCCGTCAGCTTATTCCGGCCGGAGCTTCTTGCTCCGGCTTTTTTTTAGGCCCGTATCCGGACACCACAAACAAAAGGCGCATCCGCCACATGGCGGATGCGCCTGAAAAGAGCCTTTCCGGCAATATGCGGTTACAGCGGAATAATAAGAGTACGGTCGGCCACCAGTTTGCCCACACGGTACAGATACACCACATATGCAAGACCAAACGTGATGACAGCCAGTATGATCCATAAAATAAGATGACCAAGCTGACTGCCGAGATCAAGGTCGCACTGCAGCCTGCCGACTCTGCGCCCGCCGGAAACAACATATGTCCGGCTGACAACAAACCGCGCCAGTGCATAGGGGTAGATAAATGCTCCTATACCCAGAGTAAGCACGGAAATAATGATCCACAGCACAGCATGTCCGATGCATTCGGCCATGCTCAGGTCGCAGTCAAAACGCCCGTTGAACATCAGAACTCCTTACGTTTCAGGCAGGTGATCGGCACACATCCACAGGACGCACAGCCGCATGCGCCCCGGCGTCATGCCGTGACGTTTGCCGTCCTGTTACCATAACTTTTCCAGAAACGGTAGAGTTCATCCACATTTTGTGAGGTCAGCAGCGGCATGGCAGCACTCAGCATATCCTGCGGCCACTCCCACCACGCCATTTCAAGCAGCATGGCCACATTTTTCTCATCAAACCGGACACGCAGCTGTCTGGCGGGCATGCCGGCCACCACGGCATACGGAGGCACATCAGAAGTGACCACGGCACGCGAAGCAATGACAGCCCCGTGCCCGATACGCACTCCCGGCATGATCATGGCTTCGGCTCCTATCCACACATCGCTGCCCACCACCGTATCTCCGGCCGGCCTGTAGCCGTCACGGGCACCGGAAAATTCGGCATTGCCTGCGTAGTAGAAGGGAAAAGTGCTTATCCAGTCGGTACGGTGCCCCTGATTGCCCGCCATGACAAAGCTGGCGCCCGTTCCGATGGAGCAGAAGCTGCCTATGATCAGCCTGTCCACGGTATCCGGTTGCGGCATAAGATAGCGGACACAGTCTTCAAACGGGTGGTTGTGGTAATACCCGGAATAATAACTGTAACGGCCGACTGTTATGTTCGGATTGCTTACCTGCTCATGCAGGGGAATGCCCTTGAACGGACTGGTGAAGATGCTGTCTTTAGTCATAATGTCCACAGCGTTATACCATACTGCGGGCAAAAGCTAGATACCGAAATAAGAAGTGATCAGCGCACGCGCACGCGAAGTAAGCGACGGCAGGTCGGGTTTTGATACCTGATCATCAGCGCCGACGGCCTCGCCTTTGTGCCGCAGCGCTTCAGTTATCAGCGAAGAAAACAGCATTACCGGCAGCTGTTTGAGCACAGGGTCATCCTTGATGCGCCTTGTCAGGTTGTGGCCGTCCATTTCCGGCATTTCAATGTCGGATACCACAAGCACCACAAAATCGCTCAGCGGGCGTCCCTGTTCCTGCGATTCCTTTTTCCAGGCTTCCAGCTGCTTCCACGCTTCCAGTCCGCTGCTGGTGGCCGTCACGTCAAAACCGGCTTTTTTCAACGTCGCACCTATCATGTTGCGGATCGAAGAAGAATCGTCCGCAATAAGCGTTTTCAGATTATCACCGGAAACACTCTCTTCGATGCGTTCTGCGTGGGCTTTCAAATCAAGATGCGGATTCATTGAAGCAACAATGCGCTCCATGTCCAGCAGAAAGACGATGCGATCTTCAAAACGCACAACGCCTGTTATGGATTCATTGCTGAACCGGTGCAGGTACGCATCCGGAGCTTCGATCTGACTCCAGCTGAGACGGTGAATGCTGGTAACCGAAGACACCAGAAAAGCCGTGATAGTGCCGCTGAATTCCGAAACAATGACTTTGGCTCCGGGGGAATCCAGACTGCCCTTTTCCAGCCACCGGGCAAGGTCGATGAGCGGCAGCACCCTGCCCCGCAGCGAAAAAGTACCCAAAGCCGCAGGATGATGCGTACCCGGCAGACCCACCACATCAGGACGCCGTATAATTTCAAGCACCTTTGCCACGTTCATGGCATAGTGGCCTTTATACAGAGTGCCCTCCGCATCCTGCTCTTCTATGATAAACTCAATTATTTCTAACTCGTTTGTGCCCGATTCCAAAAGGATGTTGCTCTGTGACATAAGTCACCCCCTATCTTCATACTATGCACGGGGAAGAAGGGAGTTACAAGCCCCGCCGCGTTATTCCTTTCACACTATCAAAACATTGCGCCGGACCAGGCTTCGCGCAGGGCGTGCGGGGAGGCACGGAAAGGATTGGGCGCCACCGGCGGCACGGACAAAGCTGCCGTCTGACTGAAAGGCGTGCCTGCAAGGTGCCTGTTGTAGGCATGATACATAAGAGGCTCCAGCGTCAGCACATCTTCGGCATTGTAGGCCAGCAGGGTTTCAAGAACACGCTCGTCGCCTGTTCTGCGGAAAAGATTCCACAACAGCACGGCCATGTACCCGTCCACGCCCTCCAGTTCGCCTCTGTCAAACCCAAGGCAGTGCTCGATATGCTTCAGGCCGCCCCCCAGTCCGAGCGCTCTGAATACATAACGCAGATCCACGTGCCCCGCTGTCATGCGCATATCAAGCGCCCGCTCCAGAAAAGGCACATCAAAGCATTTACCGTTGAACGTTATCAAAAGGTCATAGGCAGCCATGTCTTCTGCAAAATCATGCAGATTGCGCCCGTGCACATATGTACGCACCTGCCGCCCGTCGTACAGGGCGATGGTGGTCACATGTGCCGACGGCCACGACAATCCCGTTGTTTCAATGTCCACGTAGGCGGCATTGCAGCGGAACGGATCAAAAAGGCGCCACTGCATATTGGCGGGCAGACTGCCCCCGAACCACGCAGCGTCGGCGGATTCCAGCCGGGCAAGCGATTCTTCGGCACCGCGGCGCAGCCGGTCGCCGTTTTTTCCCAGCAGCTTCTGCGGCGCATCCAGCGCATCTTCCCAGGTCAGCACACCCTTGTCCCACAGGCTGCGTTCAGTGCCTGCACCGACTCCCGGCAGATGACAGAACGTATTTTTAAGCATCAGACACCGGCCTTGCGGGCAGACGCACGCGCTGCCGTTTTTTTTCCCTGCACCCCTTTGCGCGGGCAGAAATCAAACATTTCACACTCATGGCACAACGGTTTGCGGGCATCGCACACATGCCGCCCGAACCACACCATGCGGTGGTTCACGTCGCCCCACTCCGCACGGGGAAAAAGGGGCATCAGGTCTTTTTCAACCACAACCGGATTATCCGATGCGGTGAACCCCATGCGGAAGGCTATACGCTTCACATGCGTGTCCACCGCCAGCCCCTCGTTAATGCCGTATCCGCCCCAAAGCACAATGTTAGCCGTTTTGCGGGCCAGCCCGGGCAGCGCCGTCAGCTCATCCATGGTACGCGGAACCTGCCCGCCGTGCAGGCGGGTTACCATATCTGCCGCGGCTATGAGATTTTTTGCCTTGTTGCGGTAAAAACCGGTGGAATGCACAACTTCTTCCACCTCTCCCTGCAATGCCTGCGCAAGCTCGGCAGGGCCCGGCCAACGCCGGAAAAGCCCGGGGGTGACTTTATTCACCCTTTCGTCCGTGCATTGTGCGGCAAGCACAGTAGCCACCAGCAGTTCCCACGGGGTACGCGCATCAAGATGTGTGGCAGGAGCCGGATACCTTTTTTTCAGCAGCGCCAGAAAAGCCGCCGCACGTTCTTTCTTTTTCATTTACATGACCACCTGAGGATGAAAATCATACTGTGCAAAGCATACGGGCATACAATATCCCCGAAAAGAATCCGCGGCACAGGGCTTTGCACCCCGAAATTATTGCCGTTACCGCAGCTTTGCTGTACATAAGCTGTCGCGCGACGCACCACACCGTAACTCCGGAGGACACCATGGCAAAAATACTGTACATGACCGCCCCCGATGAACAGGAAGCACGGCGCATAGGCCGGATTCTTGTAGAACGCAGACTTGCAGCCTGTGTCAACATTCTCGGACGGATCGAGTCCATTTTCCGGTGGGACGGCCAAGTGCAGAATGAAAGCGAAGTCGCTTTCATCGCCAAGACATCGGACGACAGAGTCGAAGATGCTCTTGCCGCCGTGGCGGAACTGCACGGCTACGATGTGCCGTGTGCTGTCGCACTTGCCGTTTCAGAAGGGCTTCCCCCTTTTCTCAACTGGATAGACAACGAAGTACGAAAGGAGCGTTGAGCACATGTCCATTTTTATTTCCGGATCGCTCGCATACGATCGGATAATGAACTTCCCCGGCAAATTCAGCGATCATATTCTGCCGGATAAAATCCATATTCTCAACGTCTGCTTTCTTATCGACAGGCTGGAAGAAAAACGCGGCGGCACGGCGGGCAACATTGCATACTCACTGGCTCTGCTGGGCGAAAAGCCGACCATACTTGCCACTGTGGGCAAAGACTTTGACCGCTACGAAGAAGTGCTGACCGGTCTGGGACTGCCGCAGGACGGCATCCGGAAAATGGACGACCAGTTCACCGCCGGAGCCTACATTACCACCGACCAGAGCGACAACCAGATCACCGGATTCAACCCCGCAGCCATGAGCCACCCTTGCGGGTACCAGTTTAACGGCGTCACCCCCGAAAACGATCTTGCCATCGTCTCTCCCGGAAACCTGCAGGATATGGTGGAACTGCCGCGTAAATTCCGCAGCATGGGCATGCGCTATATTTTCGACCCCGGCCAGCAGATCACTGCGCTTACCGGTGACAGCATGCTGGAATGCATCAACGGTGCACACATGCTGGTAAGCAACGACTACGAACTGGAAATGATAATGAAAGCCACCGGCCGCACCAAAGCCGAACTGCTGACCATGACCGATTACATCATCACCACCCTCGGTGAGAACGGTTCGCGCATAGACAACGGCGAACCTGTCATGGTGGGCATTGCCAGACCGCGGCAGGTGCTTGACCCCACAGGCGCAGGCGACGCATTCCGCGCCGGTCTGCTCAAGGGTCTAACCGACGGGCTGGATGTGGCCGGAGCCGCAAAAATAGGCGCCACTTGTGCCAGCTTCTGCGTAGAGCATTACGGCACACAGGAGCACACCTTCACCCCTGAAGAGTTCAAGGCCCGCCATCAGGCGGCATTCGGGGCGTAACAGACCGTCTTGCATAAAAAAAGAGGCTGCCGCGTATGACGTGGCAGCCTCTTTTTTTATGGCGGTTGCGCGGCAGTACCCCTGCGGCGTCACTGATGGTCCGCATGCTTTCTGCTGCCGGAATACAACTCGTATTCCAGCAGGCGGCATTCTATTTTGGCACTGTGAAAAGGAATGCGGCGCGAAGTGCGCAGTCCCACGTTACCGGCCAGTTTCATGTTGCCGGTAAAAACATACCCCGTGTATCCGCCGCAGCGCTGTTTGAAAAAATCACCCACGGCCCGGTAGACACCCTCCAGCTGAGCAGCATCTCCGAGACGGGCGCCGTACTCCGGATTCATGATGATCACATCGCGCCCTTCAGACGGCTGAGGAATGTCGGTCTGCGTAAAATCACAGACGCCGAACTCGATAAAACCGGCAACACCGGCCCGTACCGCGTTTTCCTGCGAAGCCTTTACCGCCTCGGGCACAATGTCGGTTGCAATGACCCGCCCCGGTATCTCTCCTGTTTCCTGCGCTTCCGCCCTGTCAAGCAGGGCGTCCCATATCTCCGGTTTATAACCGGGCAGATGCATGAAGCAGAAAGAATCACGCAGCAGCCCCGGTGCGGAGTTCATGGCCATGAGCACGGCTTCCACAGCCAGAGTACCCGAACCGCACATGGGGTTGATCAGATGCCCACCGCCCGGCCAGCCGGCAGCCATCAGAACAGCGGCCGCCAGAGTTTCCTGCATGGGGGCCTTCCACGGATTTTTTCTGTACCCCCTGCGTGAAAGCGGCTCGCCGGAGGTATCGACATACAGCCGGCACCAGTCATCATGCCAGTGCAGAAACAGCACTACCCCCGTCTGCAGCGGTCCCGAATCGGGGCGTCTGCCCGTACGGCTCCGTATCCTGTCCACCACCGCATCCTTCAGCCGCTGATTGGCAAAACGGCTGTCACGTATTGTGGGGTTGTCAACGGAAGACGCTATGCTCACGTACCCTTCAGGGGCGATAAACAGTTCCCAGTGAATGCGCGAAGCCGCCCTGTACAGCGCATCGGCATCACGGGCACGAAACGCGGCTACCTGATACAGCACCCTGTTGGCCGTGCGCAGGTGCAGGTTCATCCGCATGCAGTCATTCAGGTCGGCCTGCACCTCCACACCGGCGGGCAGTTCATTGCGGGGCGTAAAACCCAGCGCCTTCAGTTCCGTCGCCAGCAAGGCCGAAGCCGCCAGCGGACACGTTACAAGCACAGTGCTTTTATGTGAAAAATCAGCCATCAGCTGCAAAATTCCTTACGTATTGCTCCGTCACGCCACGCTCGCGGCAAGCGCTGCGGCCTTGCGCAGCAGGTCCTGCTTCAATGCGGCATAGTCGTGACGGCGCATGGTTTCAAATTCATCTTTTGTATAGCGCATCTGCAATTTATACATATTGGCAGAGGCATTCCCCTGCGCTTCGGGCTGCTGCAGCGCCGCCTTGCCGCTGCGTTTCATATGACGCACGGCAAGATGCCCCTGATAGACCGGCAGTCGGCCCTGCAATACCTGCCGCAGGTCATGCTCCAGATCGTCATACTGTGAAGGGGAGTAACGCAGGTCAAATCCGCCGCCGGAGCGCAGGGCATCCAGCAGAAAAAGATGGCAGCATCCGGTCACCGTGGCACAGGGCCGCATGTAGGTGAACTGCCCGAAATCCATATCCTGATGCTGCAGCATGGAAACCGCAAAGCGGCGCTCACCTTCGGCAGCCACCTGTTCGGCCGACTGCGGCTGCGGAGCGTCGAGATGCATATCCACCGACTGTATCAGCGCGGGGTTGGCATGGTCCACCACTCTGCACCCCCACGCGGCTGCATGGGGATAGCGCTGCATGGCCGCGCCCATGCGCCCCAGCCAGTCGGCGGGCAGTTCAACGTCGTCGTCGCAGTAAGCCACCCAGCGGCAGCCGTCAAGTTCCGTAAGATGCATAAGCCAGTTGCGGGCTGCAGGGGCCCCCACATTGCAGGGCAAGGTGACAGTCAGCAATCCGTCGCCAAGGTGTTCCTTCCAGCGGGCAAGCACCCCGGGTGTTGCATCGGAAGAACCGTTGTCCAGCACGATAATGCGCGCATCATCCAGCCGCGAAGCGGCAAGGCTGCCCAGCGTGATGTCAAGACAGGCTGCCTTGTTGTATGAATAAAGCAGCACAGCCCCCCTGCCTTCGGGCATCCGGCATGCCGTATGGGTTCCGTCAGCCACGTCAGACAGGCGCAGCAGCAGATTGCTGTCCCAGCCGCGCAGCGCAAAGGCCGTCTGCCACAGCCGCAGTGCGGTATCGTCGCGGCCGCAGCGGTACAGGGCCTCTGCGGCGCGGGTCAGGTGTTCCGTCATTCCGGCGGAATGCGGCCAGACGGACTCATAAAGCGCCGCAGCCTGCTCCGCATCACCCCGCATCAGGTGCATGTCGGCAAGCAGCCGCGTACGCACCGGCAAAGGCAGGGAAGTTGCTCCGGCAATGACGGCTTCCACGCGGCCGGTGTCGCCTTCGTAACCGGCCAGCGCAAGCCGCTGCTGCAGCCAGTAGGCGTTATCCGGCTCCCGTGCGGTCTGCTTTTCAAGAAACCCCATGGTCAGGGCTGTGTCACGCTTCTGAAGCAGACGCTGATAATACCGCTGATCCTGCGGTACGCTCCACCCCTGCCGCATGTGCTGTGCAACACTGCGCACAGAATCCGGCAAAAAAGGCTGCATGTCGTCAAGAGCAAGCAACTGCGCGGCGGTGCCACCGTCCAGCGGATCCGCGTCCCATGCCGCACAGATAAGGCTTCTGCCGGTTTCAAGCAGCATGCCGCCCACTCCGGCCCTGCCGGCCTTCTGCGCTTCCATGGCCTTCTGCAGGGCCATATCTGCCAGATAAAGCCGGTGCATCTTGCCGGTGCCGCCTTTGGCAAGCTCATTCATCATGTCCGTGCCGCCGGCCGCTTCCATGGCATTCCAGTCAAAAAGCACAGTGCCTCCTTTTCTCCAGACCGGAGTTGACATACTATACAAAGGGTTACAAGATGATCAGATACAGTGCGCACGTCTTTTGCGCAATCATTTTAGCCGCGCGGTGCAGCCCCGTCCACCGTGTTACACCGCTTCTGCGCGCGTACTGCGCATACTCTGCAATATGATGAATGATCACCGCACCGACACGTTGCTCCGGCTGTGCGAAACAATGCCGCTGTGGCAGCTGGGAGTCGAAGGACTGAACATACGCCTGATGCATGCGGAACAGGGGCTGCGGACACTGACCGCAGCGGCGCCCGACGCCCTGCCCGTCACGGTGTCCGGCGCTGTTGCCGCCCACATTTTGTGGTCATGGCAGAAGCATCCCCTCGACCGCCGTCTGTGCGGCTATGTGACAGCGCTCTTTGCAGGACACCCGTCCCACGACCGGACGGTTGCACTGGCACACGCCGTGCTGCAGCGCAGTGCAGTCCCCCCGGAATATGAGGCATGGCGCGCTCTGGCAGATGCCGATCCGCAAGGCGCAATGCTCCGGTGCATCAACCATATCGCGGACGAAAAACATGCATGTTTCTGGCTGGGGCAGGCCTTTGAGCTCTGCCTTGCGCAGCCGCATGACGGCTTGTGGGAAAAAGCAGCGCAGGCACTGCCCGTCTTTGCCGGAGCGGACATACTGGCGGCCCGCCTGCAGGCCGAATACCGGGTGTGCATGCTGGAACAGAACCACGCGGAACATGCGGACAAAGTCCGCAGTCTGCTGCGCCGGCTGGAAAAAGAAGCCGGACCGCTTTTCGGCCTGTGGGTAGCAGAAATGCAGGTTGAAACCGCATTGAAGTGTGCCGATACCCGTGCGGCGCACAGTGTGCTGCAAGCGCTCTGGCGGCAGCACCCGTGGCATCCGTCCCTCACTCAGGGGCTGTACAGCCTTATGCACCCCGCGCCACTGCAGCACCGGACCGTGCATGACAATCCGCCTGCCATCCTGCTGTATTCATGGAACAAGCCCGGACTGCTGCGGCGCACGCTGCAAACCCTGCGTGATTCGGACATGGGCAACGCCCCCGTATTTGTGCTCGACAACGGCTCTGACCGGCGCCCCGCCGCAGAGACTGCGGAAGATATGCAGACCATGCTGGAAACCATGCGCGGTCAATGGCCCGCGCAGCAGCTGCACACCCTGCGTCTGCCCGTGAACATAGGGGCCCCTGCCGCCCGCAACTGGCTGCTCTCACTGCCGCAGGTACGCCGGCATCAATGGGCTGTATTTCTGGACGATGACATTCTGCTGCCGCCGCAATGGCTTGTTCCGCTCATGAGCGCGGCACTGGAGAATCCGCGCACGGCCACGGCCGGATGTACGGTACTCGACCACACCCCGCCCTATGCCGTGCAATGCGCCGATTTTTTCCTCATCCCGCCGGATATGGGCACCCGCAGTTTTTCCGACATTGAAGAACAGATGCATGTATACTGCAATGCGGCCGGAAGCCGGTCGGTGCTGGCAGGCATGCACACCCGCCCGTGCCTTTCCGTTTCCGGCTGCTGTCATGCACTGAACATGCGTGCTGTTGAAGAATGCGGTCCGTTCGACATCCGCTTTTCTCCGACACAGTTTGACGACCTTGAACGCGATATCCGATGTGCACAGGCCGGCTTCGCCACGGTGTACACAGGCAGCGTGCGCATTCCGCACATGCAGCATTCCAGCATGCGGCAGGCCGGTGCTCCGGCCAAGCTGGGGCACATCATGGGCAATAAAATAAAACTGGAACACCTGTATCCCGCCGGTTCCGTACAGGCCGTACGCGAACAGGCGCTGGAAACGGCACGCAGCGACCTGCTGCGCAAGCACTCCACCCTATGCAGAGATATTCCCGCAACATGAACACTACCACACCCCTTTCAATCATCATACCTGTCTGGAACCAGTGGCATCTGACACGGGCCTGTCTGGAAAGCCTGCGACAGCACACTCCCGGCGACTTCTTTGAAGTCATCGTGGCGGACAACGGCTCGGGAGACGAAACAGCCGTCCAGCTGGCTCCCCTCGGAGAGAAACTGTTCGGACGCATGTTCCGGCGCATAAGGCTGGACACCAATCAGGGCTTCGGACCGGCCTGCAATCTGGGTGCAAAGAGCGCCCGCGGTGAAAAGCTGCTGTTTCTCAACAACGACACGCTGCTCACCTCAGGATGGCTGCCTCCGCTGATGAAGGCATTTGACGAAGACGCCAGGCTGGGCGCGGCGGGACCGCTGCTGCTCTATCCCGAATCGGACAGGGTGCAGCACGCGGGTATCGTTTTCACCCCCGCACTGCGCACACAGCATCTGTACGCCAACTTTCCGGCAGACCATCCCGTGCTGCGCACCCGCAGAACGCTGCAGGCCATCACCGGTGCCTGTCTGCTCGTTCCTTCCGGACTGTTCCGGCAGTGCGGCGGTTTTTATGAAGGCTACAAAAACGGCAGCGAAGACCTTGAGCTATGCTGCCGCATCCGCGAGGCGGGCAAAAAGCTGCGCTGCGTCACTGAAAGCAGGGTCTACCATCTGGAAAGCCAGACGCCGGGCCGGGGCGACGATGACGATACGAACGCGGCCCTGCTCAACCAGCGCTGCAAAGGCTGCTTCGGGCCGGACATGCACAGGCATGCGGTACGGGACGGCTACCGGTTTGCCATCACGCCATGGCTGGAATCGTACATAACGCTTGCAGAAGAGCGCGAGACTGCGCTTACATCATCCATGACCGGCGCCGGAGCAGGCGCAGGCGGAGAGTTCAACGCGGCGGCCTGCTGGCAACTGCTGCAGCAGGAACCGCTGTGGCAGACAGGATACGCTCTGCTGGCCGGTTTTCTGGAACAGAACCGGCTGTACGCCGAAGCCAGCGGGGTACGCCTGCTTCAGACGTACTTTTTTCCCATGCTTCCCCATTACCGCCAGCTGGCCGTCACGGCAGCCATGGCCGGAAATGAAAGTCTGGCAGCACAGGCGCAGGAAAAAGCAGCCCATATCAACGGGCTGCTTGAAGATGTGGGCGCACTGACCAAAAAAGCGGCAGGACTGGCAAACTGGGCCAGAAAAGCTGGAGAACAGGAGTTGCAGCACCTGTATGAAGGCTGGCTGAAAGAACTGGGCCTGTTATAGCTTCCCCCACAAAAAAAACCGGCCGCGGTCATACCCGCGGCCGGTTTTTTATCGCCTGAACCTGCATGTCACGCGGCGGCTGATTGCGTCCGTCAGAGTCCGCCCCCACACACGGGCCGTGTCTATACGCAGCACAACCAGCAGAAAGCTGAAAACTTATTTTGCCAGCCACTCTTCCAGCACCGCAGCGTATTCTTCTTCGGTATATGTGGGAGTCTCGTATTTACCCGCCTGCTGACGCTGCCGCGAAGCCTCGGACAAAATAACAGCCGCAGCCACCGAGACATTGAAGCTCTGAATCATGCCGAACATGGGGATATAGACTTCACCGTCCACTATTTCCATAAGCTCGGCGTCCACCCCGCGGTGTTCGTTGCCCATAATGATCGCCGTGGGACCGGTCATGTCCCATTCGCGCAGCGGCCGGGCCGAGGGCGAACAGCTGGTGGCAAGAATACGGCATCCTTTTTTTCTGAGCGCAGCGGCCAGCTGTGCCGGATCTTCGTGCCTTTCAGTCTCCACCCATTTGCGGGCAGATGCCGAAGAGCGTCCGCTGAGCGGGGGAAAAGGGGTATCCGTATAGTACAGATGGACTCTGGAAACGCCGAAAGCGTCGCAGCTGCGGTAGATGGCCGACACATTGTGCGGATCGTGTATATTTGCAAGCACAAGAGTAAGGTCTTTCTGCCTCAGCGACAGCACCCTCTTGATTTTCTCCACCCTTTCTGAAGTACGTTCTCTGGTCATATCATTTTCATCCGTTCATATCGTTCTGACTTTTCGGTTCCGTGCATAAATCCAGCGTTACATACAGCGGAACGGGCCTGCTGTCACCCCGTGCCTGCGGCACAGCAGCGCCAGGCCGGACACTGCATAACGTGATGCCTGCCGCGGGGTTGTCAGCCAAAAGATGGCACAACCTGCTAAAAAAGCGAGCCTTTGTTCCAAGCCACTGACTTTTTTTCATATATTGCCGCCATGCTCTATTGAAAAGTCCCGTTTCGTCCGGTAGAACGGCAAAGGCATTCGCGACAGCTTCGGGCTTGTGCGCGAACAGCGCCCTGCTGTCAGGAAACGGCACAGGCTGCAGCTGTCTGCCATTGACCTTTTTCCCCAATAACGGCCTGAAACCCCGATATTTTTCAGGCGTGTTTCCGACACAACAAGGAGGCAAGGAACGGTGAACCGTTGGAGTTTTTCTCAACTTATGACCGCAGTGTTCACACTCACGGCGGTTTGTCTGCTGCCCTGTCTGGCGCTGGCTGCAGGCGGGCATGGTGCTCCTCATCTTGACGGGGCTGAACTGGGCGTCATGTGGGTTATTCCCTTTGCCTGCATGCTGCTCTCCATCGCCATATTCCCCCTCACCGCACCCCATTTCTGGCATCACAACTTCGGCAAGGTGGCTGCGTTCTGGGCATTGGCATTCATCATTCCCTTCACTGTAAAATTCGGTTTTTCACTGGCGCTGTACGAAGTTATTCATACTCTTTTCCTTGAATACATACCCTTTATCATACTGCTGCTGTCTTTGTTCACAGTTGCAGGCGGGGTACGCCTGAAAGGTTCTCTGGTGGGCACCCCTGTGGTCAACACTGGCCTGCTGCTCATCGGTACCGTACTGGCCAGCTGGATGGGTACCACCGGTGCCGCCATGCTGCTCATCCGTCCGCTGCTGCGCGCCAACGCACACCGCAAATACAAGGTGCATTCCGTCGTATTCTTCATTTTCCTTGTGGCCAACATCGGCGGTTCGCTGACTCCGCTGGGTGACCCGCCTCTGTTCCTCGGCTTCCTGAAGGGCGTGTCCTTCTTCTGGACCACCATCCATATGCTGGTCCCCATGCTGTTTGTGGCTGCAATCCTGCTGGCACTCTTCTTCGTTGTCGACACCATGCTGTTCGCCAAGGAAGGCAAGCCGGTTCCCCCCACCGACGCATCCGGTGAAAAGCTGGGACTGGAAGGCAAGATCAACCTGCTCCTGCTGGTTGGCGTTGTCGGCGCGGTACTGCTGAGCGGTCTGTGGAAGCCCGGCATCAGCCTTGATCTCTACCACGTGCCGGTTGAACTTCAGAACATTGTCCGCGATGTCCTGCTGCTGGTCATCGCCGGTCTGTCTCTGAAGCTTACCGATCCTGAAAGCCGCAGAAAGAACGACTTCAACTGGTTCCCCATCATCGAAGTCGCCAAGCTCTTCTCCGGCATTTTCATCTCCATGATTCCGGCCATCGCCATTCTGAAGGCCGGAGAATCCGGTGCACTGCGCAGTGTTATTGAAATGGTGAGCCACAACGGCCAGCCTGTGAACGTGATGTACTTCTGGCTCACGGGCCTGCTGTCCAGCTTCCTTGACAACGCGCCCACCTACCTTGTGTTCTTCAACACCGCAGGCGGCGACGCCGTGCACCTGATGAACGACCTGTCACACACGCTGCTGGCCATTTCCGCCGGTGCTGTGTTCATGGGGGCCAACACCTATATCGGTAACGCTCCCAACTTCATGGTACGTTCCATCGCTGAAGATCAGGGCGTCAAGATGCCCAGCTTCTTCGGCTACATGATGTGGTCGGGCGGTATCCTTATCCCCGTCTTCATCCTTGTGACGTTCGTTTTCTTCTAGTCGGGCCTGGAAGAAAGCAGAAGCATGATGTGGGTGCCCTAGGGCTGGACTCCTCCTGGGCACCCATTCATGGCGGACAATCGGGGACGGAAGCTGCACTCTTCCGTCCCCGAATCTTTCCGGCGGCTCCAGTTACGCCTCATGTGACGGACACATGCAGTGCGTCCCGCCTCCGCCGCCCTTCAGTGCACCGCACTCAGCCAGCCTTCTGTCCCAACGCCCCCCATACAGCAGAACAAACCCGTCTGTGCATCCGTAAGCAACAAAGCATAGCGTTCAACGCACATACAGCAGGTCAGACTGACGACCGGCAGCCGCCCCCCCCGCAACACAGCCGGTAAAAACAAAACGCGAACAGCAGTCTGGTAAGACCGCCTAAGCCGCAGCCGACGGGTTTACCCGCGGGCGGACACACCCGCTCATCACGCTCCGCGCAGCACGGGCAGAAAGCACAAAAAAACGCCCCGCGTAACCGCAGGGCGCCGTCGCCGTCATCATCTCCACATCCAAAAGCATCATGTGCGGAAAAGCTTGCGCTCCACATCCGCCCAGACCATGCCGGGAGTCACCTCAGCCATACAGCGGTGGTGCCCCTGCGGGCATTCCTGCGGGCCATGCAGGCCGCACGGACGACAGGAGACATCGGCCTCCAGCACCGTGGACCGGCTGCCGCGGGGGAAAAAACCCAGACGCCGGACGGTAGGGCCGAAAATGGCCGTCACCGGAGTATGCTGCACCCATGCAAGATGCATGGGGCCTGAATCATTGGTCACATAACAGTCCAGACGTCCCAGAAAGGCCGCAAGCTCGGGAAGCGAAAGACTGCCCGAAAGATCAAGCACAGCATGGCGTCTGCCCCCGGTATCAATGCGGCTGATCACATCCTGCGCCATGGCTTCTTCTCCGGGACCGGCAAAAATCATCACCTGCGCCCCCGCGGCAACTGCGTGCGAAGCAACCTGCGCATACGAGGCGGCAGGCCATCGTTTTGTTCCCCATACCGAACCGGGATGCAGCCCCACAACCGGACCTTTCACATGGCTGGCAAAATATCCTTCGGCTTTCTGGCGGGCATCCTGCGGCAGCACCAGCCGGGGCCATGTGTGCAGTTCGCTGATTCCCAGTGGCTTTACCAGTTGCAGCAAGCGTTCGATTTCTTCCATGGAGTCGAAGCAGCGCGGAACGGTATGCGTATAAAAATATCTGTTCAGAAAAGGTCTGTCATACCCGATACGCGTCTTGGCGCTTGACCAGCGGGCCATCAGGCCGCTGCGGACACTGGTATGGGCCGATACAAAAAGCGAATACCCCTGTGCCGCCATATGCCTGCCCAGAGCGAAAGTTCCGCCCGGACCGCCCTGTGCTCCGTTCTTGTCATACCCGTACACCCCCGCCAGCTCCGGCTGGGATGCGAACAGCCCCTCAAACCCCTTGCGCACCCAGAAATCAATGGCGGCATCAGGATAGGCAGCCTTCAGCGTGCTGATAAGCGGCAGCGTCAGCACGGCATCGCCGAGAAAAGCGGTGTTCCAGACGGCTATGCGTCGCATTATTTCTCCTCCAGCACAGTTCTTACCCAGTCGAGCGCGGCACGCACATCGCATACCACAACATCCGGCAGCACGCCTGAGCGTTTATGCACTTCAACCCAGCCTTCCTCACGCAACGCCATATCAGCTTCCGCTTTCAATCCGGCCTTTTCCGCCTCTGCCCGCCCTTTGCCGGTAAGTACCAGCACAGAAGCCGCCAGACAGGCGTTGCGCCCGAAGCCCACATCAGCCAGCTTGTCGCCCACCATCACGCAGCGCTCAGCCTTCAGCCCGTAGGCATCGCGCAGGGACTGCCACATGCCTGTCTCCGGCTTGCGGCATATGCAGGAACTGTCAGGAGCATGCGGACAATGGCGCGAAGCAGTGACCGACGCGCCGCAGGATTGCAGCATGGCGTCAAGCTGCATCCTGCACGCCTCGTAGTCGTTTTCCGAAAACATTCCCCGCCCGATACCGGACTGATTGGTCACGATGAACAGCTTTCTGCCTTCGGCACAGGCTCCGGCCAATGCTTCTCCGGCCCCCGGCAGCAGTTCAACGCCCTGCGGGTCGCTCAGATAATGCTTGTCGACGATGACCGTACCGTCACGGTCAAGAAGAATACAGTCAATACGGGGCACTGAGCCTCCTTCATGCAGCTGGGTCAGGGGCGAAACAAATTGAATCGCGGCGGACAGCATAATCCTGCCGCACACACCACGCAACAGGCGTGTCTAGATGGCACGGCAGTTATGTTTTTGCAAGGCGCACGGCGGCCGCAGGCCCCGCACACCGGCGGCAGAAGCCCCCGATAAACTTCCCGCGCAGCAGGGGCTGCCGCGGCCGCAGGTACAGTGTTGATAATCATTTCCCGCATTGCTATACTTGCGGCATATGTCATACGCTTATCCGGTCTTTCCGGCCGTCCGTGGGTGCAACGTCCCCTCCTTTTTCATAACAGGATCATTCATCCGTCATGATTGAATTTATTCTGGCGGTTTCCTTTGCCGTCATCATATCGGCTTCTTGTTCCGTGGCAGAAGCAGTGCTGTATTCCGTTCCATGGAGCCATATCGAGCAACTGCGCAAAAAGGGTCGCCGTTCGGGCGAACTGATGTTCACCCTGCGTTCCAACATTGATAAACCCATTACAGCGGTGCTCACCCTGAACACCGTGGCCAACACCGCCGGCGCATCCATTGCCGGTGCAGCCGCGGCCAATGTGTTCGGCGCAGAACATATGGCCACCTTTGCGGCATGCTTCACGGTCATCATTCTCATCTGTTCGGAAATCATACCAAAAACGCTGGGCGTCACGTACGCACGCCCGCTGACTTCAGTGGTGGCCGCTCCGCTCAACATGCTTGTGTGGCTGCTTTCGCCTGTTATCATCATCGGCGGCTGGATAACCAGACTGATGACTCCGGCAAAAACGCGCCCCGAAGCCTCGGAAGAAGATATCAGAGCGCTGGTCAGCCTGTCGCGCAAGTCCGGCATCCTAAAACCGTATGAAGAAATTTCTATCCAGAATATCCTGTCACTGGATAAAAAGCGGGTCGAAGACATAATGACCCCGCGCACTGTGGTTTTTTCGCTTCAGGCGGACATGACCGTGGAAGAGGCCCACGAGCGCCCCGGATTCTGGAACTACAGCCGTATCCCCTTGTGGCAGGACAACAACGAGGACATGGTGGGCATAGTCATGCGCCGCCACGTTCTGCAGGAAGTCGCTGCGGACAGGCATCTGACGCGCCTTTCCGAAATAATGACTCCGGTGACTTTTGTGCTTGAATCGCTGACTCTTGACAGGCTGCTCACTCAAATGCTGGAAAGACGGGTGCATCTGGCCGTGGTGCTGGACGAATACGGCGGCGTTGCCGGCGTGGTCGCACTGGAAGACGTGCTGGAAGAAATTCTGGGCAAAGAAATCGTGGACGAATCGGACCAGTTTGCCGACCTGCAGCAACTGGCCCGCTCGCGCAGGGCCAGACTTACGGGCGGCAAAAGCGTGTGAAGCCTTGATTCCCGACCGGAAAGTCCGTATTCGTAAAAACAACAATTCATCATTATTCGCGAGCAACGAGCCACACGTGCCCGCGGTGACCATACATACCGTTCGGAAACCGTAACACATGGAGCATCCATGCCGAAAAAAAACAGCAAGACCATCTACATAGCCGCCCTGCTTCTTTTTGTGGGCGGGGTGGGATATCTGCTCTTTTCCGGCTTGTCCCAGAACAGCGTTTATTTTCTGAATGTATCAGAAGCGCTGGCCATGCCGTCCGGCGACCTGAAATCGGCGCGGCTGTTCGGCACGGTCAAGGCCGAAGGCCTGCAGCGCATAGACGAGGGACTGGGCGTCCGGTTCCAGATTGAAGACAAAGACAACAAAACGCGTACCATGTGGGTTGAGTATAAAGGCGCTGTGCCTGACACATTCAAACCCGGTGCGGAAGTAATCATAGAAGGCGGCGTTGCCCCCCAGACACAAATGTTTGCAGCACGCACGCTCATGACCAAGTGTCCCTCGAAATACCAGAAGGAAAACCGGGAATAGACACAGGGCTGAAACAAGGCCGGCAGCCAGCTGGCCTTTTTTACAGGCAGGTTCTTCCCGCGGGCCTTCTTTTTTTACGCTCACTCACGGCTGACGCCGTATGAAATAGTCCTGTAAAGGAGACCACATGCACCTTACGGGGTACTTTATTCTCTCCGCCTGTCTGCTTTTGTCGCTCACTCTGGGCGGCCTGAGCATGGCGCAGGCCTGGCAGGGACGCAGAAACGCACTGCACCTGCTGGAAAAAGGGCAGATACTTGTCACGGGGCTCATGACCGCAGCTTCGCTCATCCTGCTTTACGGCCTCGTGATATTTGATTTTTCCAACGCATACATCGCCAGCTACACCGACAGGCTGCTTCCTGTCTTTTACCGGCTGACGGCATTCTGGGCAGGACAGGCAGGCTCGCTGCTGTTCTGGGCGCTGTGCGTATCGCTTTCGGGCGTGTATTTTATGTGCACACAGGGCTACAGGGTGATGTCAGACGGTACAAAAACGTACTTCTGGCTGTTTTTCATGATCATTCAGGCGTTTTTCGCCCTGCTTCTGACCACATGGAGCAACCCGTTCATCACCGTTAATCCGGCACCTGCCGACGGCAACGGGCTTAACCCGCTGCTGCAGAACCCGGGCATGATATTCCACCCGCCGCTGCTCTTTCTGGGCTACGGCGGATTTGCCGTACCGGGCTGTCTGGCACTGGCGCAGGCACTTAACAGAAACTCGGGTAATGAGGTTTCGTGGATCGAAGCCGGCCGCAATATGACCCTGCTGGCCTGGGCCACACTTACGGCAGGCATCATTCTGGGGTGCTGGTGGTCCTATATGGAACTGGGATGGGGCGGCTACTGGGCATGGGACCCTGTGGAAAACGCATCTCTCATCCCGTGGCTTGTGGCTTCGGGCTATCTGCACACATCCATTTTGGAACAACGCCGTAACAAGCTGCACAGAACAAACATATTCCTGATGGCGCTCACGACCATCTCGGCATTTTTCGCCACTTACCTTGTCCGCAGCGGAGTCGTGGACTCGCTGCATGCCTTCGGTGACGGCGGAGTGGGGGCGCCTCTGCTCGTGTTCATCATCGCCTTTACAGCGATTTCCGTCATCATCCCCATGCTGCACAAGGTGGAAGGCGCCCGTCCTCTTTCGGGCATTGCCAGCCGCGAAGGTTTTCTTGTCATTGTGGCGTGGGTGCTTATGGCGCTCAGCATCATCATACTGCTGGGCACCATGTGGCCGGTGTTTTCCAAATTCTGGAGCGCCAACCCCATGGGGTTGGAACCCGCCTTCTATAACAGAGTCTGTCTGCCGCTGTTTGTCATGCTTTCGCTGCTGCTGGTCATCTGTCCCTGGCTGGGATGGAAAGAAGGCCTGCGCAGTACAAAAGCAGCAGCGCTGGCGGGGGGCATTTTTCTGGCCCTGCTTGCAGGCTTCTTTGTGACCGGCATACGCATTCCGGCCGCGCTGCTGGGTGCCGCCAGTGCCGTGGGCGCCATTGCGGGCATAGGCATACTCTTTGCCACCCAGCCGCATCTGCGGCGCAACCGCTCATCCGTTGCGGCCTACGGTGTGCACATCGGGCTGCTGCTCATGGTGCTGGGCGTGGCTTTTTCCGGCCCGTACAAGGTGGAAAAAGAAATAGAAATCGCCAAGGGTGAAACAGTGACTCTGGGCGACTACGCCATGACCTACAAGGCGCTGTACGAAGGCGAAGGCCCCGGTATGATTTTTATCGAAGCCGAGCTGGAAGTAGCCAAAAACGGTAAAAAGATAGGCACCCTGCACCCGCAGCGGCGCATATACAGCAAGTTCAGCAGAAACCAGTATGCCGAAGCGGCAACCATCCCTACGCTGGGTGATGAACCGTACGCCACGCTGCTCGGTATCTCGCAGGACAACAAAGCCGTGCTGCGTGTCAGCATCAACCCGCTGGTCAACTGGCTGTGGATAGGCGGCACGCTGGCCAGCCTGTTCCCCTTCCTTGGCATGCGCGCCGTGCGCTCCCGCAGGAACAACGCCGCCATGGTGCAGGAAGATGCTGCTTAAACTGGAAAAGATAGCCAAATTCTACGGCACGAGACTGGTCATAAAAGATGTAAGCCTGAGCGTGACCTCCGGCAGCATCACCCTGCTGGCCGGTGCCAACGGAGCTGGTAAATCCACTCTGCTGCGCATCATGGCCGGACTTGCCCGTCCGAGTGCGGGCAAGGTGCTGTGTCATGCGGCCGAAGATAAAATTGGCTATCTGGGCCATCAGACGTTCATTTATCCGGATTTGTCCGCTCTGGAAAACCTGTCTTTCTGGGCAGGGCTGCACGGACGGCGGACTGACGAGCAGGCCCTGCTCGACATTCTGGACCGCGTGGAACTGAAGCGGTTCGCCTTTGAAAGGGCGGGCAGTTTTTCGCGCGGAATGGCTCAGCGGCTGAATCTGGCCCGGATTTTCCTGTTGCAGCCCGACCTAATTCTGCTGGACGAGCCGGGCACAGGACTGGATGTACGTTCCATGTCCATGCTGCGGCGCGAAATAGAAGAAGCCCGTAACCGCGGTGCAGGCCTGGTCTGGATCAGCCACTCCGTGGCGGAAGATCTGGCTCTGGCCGATGCGGTGGTTGCCATAGGGGACAGACGCGTGCTCTACAACGGCCCCGCCGCCGGTTACATTCCGGAGGCAGCATGCTGAACGCAGCCATGCGCATAGCCGCCAAAGACCTGCGACTGGTTCTCACCCGCGGCACGGGACTCACACAGGCACTGCTGCTCGGCCTGCTGCTCATATTCGTGTTCAGCCTGTCGCAGCAGATAGGAGAAGTAATGTCACCGCAGGGCGCCGCCGCCATATTCTGGCTGGCTTCCGCGTTCTGTCAGGTACTCATATTCAACACGCTGTACGGTCTTGAAGAGGTAAACGGCGCACGCTTCGGTCTGCTGCTGGCACCGGTGCCGGTGCAGTCCGTCTGGCTTGGCAAAGGGCTTGCCGGCCTTTTGCTGCTGCTGTGCGCGCAGCTCGTGTTTGTTCCCGCAGCGGTGGTTTTTCTGGGGCAGTCGGTCTCTGCACTATGGCCGGCAGGTCTGCTCGCAGTCTTTCTGGTAGACCTCGGCATCATGGCACTGGGCTCTTTGCTCGGGGCGTTGTCGCAGGGGCAGGCAGCCAGAGAATCCATGCTCAGCATTATCCTGTTTCCCCTGCTTATTCCTGCGCTTCTGGCCGGAATACGGCTCGGGGCGGCAGCGTTTTCCGGCCAGCTGCCGGAAGGTGCACAGTCGTGGATAGGCATTGCCGCGGCGTTCGACGCGCTCTTTCTGGGTGCGGGGCTGGTGCTTTTCCCCTTCATTTACAGCGGAGAAGGCTGATCCGACGGCAGACCCGCAGTCTGCCCTCATCCACAAAAACGATACGAGGTCCACATGCGCGATTCCATACGGCCCCGCAGCCCCCTGCCCCGCTACGCAGCGGCCATGGCAGGACTGGCTCTGGCCGTCAGCCAGTACTTCATCTTCGTATACGCCCCTGAAGAACAGACCATGGGCATCGTTCAAAAAATTTTCTACATCCACCTGCCGCTGGCATGGTGGGCGTTGATCAGCTTTTTTGCGGTGTTTGTAGCCAGCGCCATGTATCTGAACAAAAGAACATGGTTCTGGGACAATCTGGCCGGTGCAGCCGCCGAAATCGGCGTGCTTTTTTCCGGCCTTGCTCTGGTCACGGGTTCCGTATGGGGCAGGCATTCGTGGGGAGTCTGGTGGACATGGGACCCGCGGCTGACCACCACGCTGGTCATGTGGTTCGTGTATGCAGGATACCTGATGCTGCGTTCCATGGGACTGGCCCGCGAACGGCGCGCCGTGGTGTGTGCGGTACTGGGCATAGTGGCATTCATAGATGTGCCGCTGGTGTTCTTTTCCGCTCGACTGTGGCGGTCCATACACCCTTCCGTATTTGCCAGCCGCGGTGGCGGACTGGAGCCGGAAATGCTGACCACAGCGGTTGTCTGTGTGCTGTGTTTCGGCTTTCTGTGGTATGCGCTGACTGCCATCAGAACACGCCAGCTGGCGGACACGGACCGGCTTGATTCACTTGCAACCACAGACGACCTGTAAGGAGGCCCGCATGGACTCTAGCAACTGGCTGCTTATGGCCAATGCCGCTGTATGGCTCGGGGTGGGCGCCTATCTGTTCTTCATGGCACGCACACAGCAGCAGCTCGACAAGCGTATCCGCCAAATGGAGCTTATGAACGATGACTAATCACAATCCGGGGCCTGCTTTCGGCCCGAGGCACAACATAACCAAGTATATTCTGGCAGCACTGGGCGCCGCTCTGGCTGTCATGCTCATCACGTCGTTCATCTACAGGATGAACCATCCTTCTCTTGTCAAACAGGGCCGGGCGCCGCAACAAAACGCTGCAGCCCCGGAACAGGGCATGTCGGCCGCCGCAACCGGCGAACTGACTGAACTGATGCGCATGATGCAGGAAAACCCTAACGATCCTGAAGTTCTGCAGACGCTTGCGCAGCATTTTATGGACACAGGGGACTGGCAGCGTGCCCAGACGTTCCTCAACAAGCTTGTGGTGGCAGCTCCCGCTGATTCCCGCCCGCTGTATATGCTGGGTATTTCGCAATACCAGCTGGGCCAGCATGCCGAAGCGGCCACAACCTTTGAACGGCTCATAAAGCTGGAAGACGACCCCATGGCGCGGTACAATCTGGCCGTGCTGTACGGTCATTTTCTGGGGGCACCTGAAAAAGCCCGGCCGCATCTGGAAGCCATACTCGCTTCCGGCACTGCCGGCGAAGAACTGAAAGCCCGGGCCAAAGCCGAGCTGACCGGCAACAAACACGAAGACAAATAGCATGAAGCCGGCAGCCCCCTTTCATGACAGGCCTGCCGGCCGCACACTGACCCTCCACGGGCAGCAGGCTGCAACGCCTGTTGCCCGTTTATGCTTGGTCGGCTATACAATTACACTTGATCAGGTAACCTTGCGGCGCATAATCTGCGGACGTTGCCCCTTGGTCTGGTTCGCGGTGCACAGGGGCACCCGATGCTTGCAGAACCGCATCACAAGCCGCCTTCCGGTTGACAGAAGCCGCCCAAAAGGACTACTAAGGTCGATTAACTTTTCATTGATTTTAGACCGTTTCTTCCTCCACGGAAGCACGGCTCAGCGCAGACGGCGGCCTGCCTAAGGGCCGGCCGTCTGACGGAAACCTGTTTGGAGAAATATCATGGGCACGATTCTTGGCAAAGCTCTGACATTTGACGATGTGCTGCTTGTCCCCGGCTACTCCGAGATCACGCCGGATCAGGTGGACGTTTCCACCATGCTGACCGCGCAGATCAAGCTGAACATCCCGCTTATCAGCGCCGCCATGGACACCGTTACAGAGTCTGCCATGGCCATCTCCATGGCGCGTAACGGCGGTGTGGGCGTCATCCACAAAAACATGACCATCGACGAGCAGCGGCTTGAAATCGAAAAGGTCAAAAAATCGGAAAGCGGCATGATCATCGATCCGGTGACCATAGCCCCCGACTACACTGTGGCGCAGGCGCTGCAGATCATGCGCGAATACCGCGTTTCCGGTCTGCCCGTTGTTAAAGACGCCGAACTGGTGGGCATACTGACCAACCGCGATGTGCGTTTTGTCACCGATCTTGAAGGCACCAGAGTGCACGAAGTGATGACCAGCGAAGAACTGGTAACCGTGCCGGTGGGAACCACCCTGGATGAAGCCCGCCATCACCTGCATGAACACCGCATCGAAAAACTGCTTGTGGTTGATGAGAACAACAGACTCAAGGGTCTCATCACCATGAAAGACATCGACAAGGTGCAGAAATACCCGCAGGCATGCAAAGACGACAAAGGCCGTCTGCGTGTCGGTGCCGCCATCGGTGTGGGCGGCGAATGCGAAGCCCGCGCACAGGCCCTGCTCGGGGCCGGAGCCGACTTCCTCGTTCTTGATTCTGCCCACGGGCATTCGCAGAACATCCTCAAAACCGTGGAAATGGTGAAAAAAACCTTCCCCGATTGCCAGCTTATCGCAGGTAACGTGGCTTCCTACGAAGGCGCCAAGGCGCTTTTCAAGGCAGGAGCCGACACTGTGAAAGTAGGCATCGGCCCCGGTTCCATCTGCACCACGCGTATCGTGGCCGGTGTGGGCGTGCCCCAGATCACGGCCATCATGGAAGCCGTGCGTGCCGCCAGAGAATTCGGCCGCCACATCATTGCGGACGGCGGCATCAAATACTCCGGCGACATTGTCAAAGCCCTTGCCGTGGGTGCCAACACCGTCATGCTGGGTTCGCTGCTGGCAGGCACCGAGGAAAGCCCGGGTGAAACCGTGCTCTATCAGGGCCGCACCTACAAAATCTACCGCGGCATGGGATCCATCGACGCCATGAAGGACGGCAGCTCCGACCGCTACTTCCAGGAAAAGACCAAAAAACTGGTCCCCGAAGGCATCGTGGGACGTGTGCCCTACCGCGGACATGTGGGCGACACGGTCTTTCAGCTGGTGGGCGGACTGCGTTCCGGTATGGGATACACCGGCGCGGCCACCATTGCAGAACTGGATGAAAAAGCACAGATGGTGCAGATTTCCGTTGCGGGTCTTCGTGAATCACACGTGCACGACGTGATCATCACCAAAGAAGCCCCCAACTATAACATGGACAAGTAATCAACCGTCCCAAACGGAGCGCGTAACGCACGCCCCGGAGGAATAGAATGGAAAAGCAGAACAAAGTCATTATCGTGGACTACGGTTCGCAGGTTACGCAGCTGATCGCTCGCCGTATCCGCGAGGCCGGTGTCTATTCCGAAATTCATCCCTGCATCGTCACTGCCGCAGAAGTAGCCGCCATGTCTCCTTCGGCTGTAGTGCTTTCCGGCGGACCCGCCAGCGTGCTGGGCGAAGATTCCCCCGCGCTGGACAAAGGCCTGCTGGAACTCGGCGTGCCGGTTCTGGGCATCTGCTACGGCATGCAGCTGCTTGCGCACAATCTGGGCGGAGAGCTTTCCTGCTCCGAAACCCGCGAATACGGCCCCGCCGACCTGAAGTTCTGCGCCGGAAGCCCCCTGTGGGACGGCCTGAAAACAGATGAATCATCACGGGTATGGATGTCGCACGGTGACAGAGTGAAAAAAGTGCCCGCCGGATTTACGGTGACCGGCAGCACCGAAACACTGGAAGTGGCCGCCATGGCCGACGACCAGCGCCGCATCTATGCCGTGCAGTTCCACCCCGAAGTCCATCACTCTGAAGACGGCGTGCGCATGCTGCACAACTTCCTGTTTAAAATTGCAGGAATCAAGGCTGACTGGTCCATGTCTTCTTTCTGCGAGCGGGTGATAAAAGAAGTCTCCGAGCAGGTAGGCCCCGACGATCAGGTGGTCTGCGCTCTTTCGGGCGGCATAGACTCCACCGTGGTTGCCGTGCTGCTGCACAAGGCCATCGGCCACCGCCTGCACTGCATCTTTGTGGACAACGGAGTGCTGCGACTGAATGAAGTTGATGAAGTTTCCGGCTATCTGCGCGAACACTTCGACCTCAACCTGACGGTTGTAGACGCCCGCGAACGCTTTATGAAGCAGTTTGCCGGAGTCGAAGACCCCGAAAAGAAACGTAAGATCATCGGCTACACCTTCATAGACGTGTTCGATGAAGAGTCGCAGAAGATTCCCAACGTGAAGTATCTCGCGCAGGGCACGCTGTACCCTGATGTCATTGAATCCATATCGCACAAGGGCCCTTCGGCCGTCATCAAAAGCCACCACAACGTGGGCGGCCTGCCCGAAACCATGAAACTCAAGCTCATCGAGCCGCTGCGCGAACTCTTCAAGGACGAAGTGCGCAAGCTGGCCGTGGAACTCGGCCTGCCCGACTTCATTGTCTGGCGCCATCCCTTCCCCGGTCCCGGCCTTGCCATACGCGTCATCGGCGAGGTAACGGAAGAGCGTCTGGACATCCTGCGCAAAGCTGACAAAATCGTTCAGAATGAGTTGACGGCGTCTGGCTGGTATCGCAAAGTGTGGCAGGGCTTTGCCGTACTGCTGCCGTTAAAGACGGTCGGTGTCATGGGCGATGACCGCACCTACGAGCACGTCATAGCCCTGCGCGTGGTGGACAGTGTCGACGCCATGACCGCAGACTGGGTGCGGCTGCCCTCCGAAGTGCTGGAGCGCATCTCCAGCCGCATCATCAACGAGGTCAAAGGCGTCAACCGCGTGGTTTACGACATATCCTCGAAGCCGCCCAGCACCATCGAGTGGGAATAAGGGCGGGTAACAAGCTGAAAAGGCGGATACCAGACTATGTTCGGCATCGGAACTACGGAACTCCTTGTTATCCTTGTTGTTGCTCTTATCGTTCTCGGCCCTAAAAACCTGCCCAAAGCGGCTCGCACGCTGGGCAAGGGTCTGGCCGAGTTCCGCAGGGTGTCCACAGACTTCCAGCGGACCATCAATACCGAAGTGGAGCTTGAAGAGCACGAAAAGCGCAAACAGGAAGCCAGAAAAGACCTGTACGGCGATGATGAAACTCCCGCAAAGAAGAAAACGGCCAAAGCGGAACAACGCGACCCCGATGCAAAGCCTGATATCGCCGTGGCACCTGACAGTGAACAGCAGGACACGGCAGCAACAGCTCAGGCCGATGCTGATGCCGTAACCGACAAGCAGAAGGTAAAGGCATGAGTGACGAGCTGAAACGCGACGGGCAGACCGGAGATTCCGAAGAGCACGAAACTGCGGCAAACGGAGAAACCGGAACTTCTACCGCCGATGCCGGGCAGGGCGACACAAACGAACAGCCCGCAGCGGAACAGCAGGATACAGCAGCAGATTCCACCCCCGGGGACGGAACTGATGCTGATACCGGCGATGCCGCAGCAGATGACCCGTCTGCCGAATCCGCCGACGATAACAATAAAGCCGGGGCGGAAAACGCCCCGGCTCTTTCTGAATCCGTTCCTCCCGTACCTGCCGTCAACCGCGTGACCGAGGCGGCGGCAGATGAGGAAGAGGATGAAGACGAACGGCCCATGACGCTGCTTGAACATCTGGATGAGCTGCGGTTCCGGCTTGTGCGCTGCTGTATTGCCGTGGGCATAGGCTTTCTGGCCTGTTACGGTTTTGCAGAACAGCTTTTCGGCTATCTGGTGGCTCCGCTGCTGGCAGTAATGCCCGAAACAAGCACTTTGATTTTCACCGAGCTGCCCGAAGCGTTCTTCACCTATCTTAAAATATCCATCGTTGCCGGTATGTTCCTGACCAGCCCGTACATATTTTACCAGATATGGGCTTTTATCGCTCCAGGACTGTACGACGAGGAAAAAAAATACATCATTCCCATGGCCGGTGTTTCCGCACTGTTCTTTGCGTCGGGCGCCTGCTTCGGCTATTTTATTGTTTTCCCGTTCGCTTTCGACTTTTTCATGAGCTTTAACAACGAGACCATTCAGGCCATGCCCAAGCTTGGTGAATATCTCGGTTTTTCGCTCAAGTTGCTTATAGCGTTCGGCCTGATTTTCGAAATGCCTCTGTTTGCCTTTTTCGGCGCACGGATAGGCATTCTTACCGCTGCAGCCATGCGCAAAGCCCGCAAAGTTGCTGTGCTGTGCTTCTTTATTGTGGCGGCCATTCTTACCCCGCCCGATGTCATCTCGCAGCTGCTTATGGCCGGTCCGCTGCTGTTGCTGTATGAAGTAAGCATCTACGTGGCACAGATTTTCGGCCGGTCCGCCAAAGCCGGCGGGCAGGATGAAGATGAAAACGATGAGCAGGAAGAAACAGCGTAGCCGCTTTTTTTCCGGCTTTCAGGAGACACCATGACCCGACGCGCTGCGACTGTGACGCGCACCACGACAGAAACTGCCATTTCCATTTCGCTTACAGTGGACGGCAAAGGCGAAGTATCGGTAACAACCGGTCACGGATTTACCGATCATATGCTTACTCTGCTCGGCTTCTGGGCGGGCTTTGACCTGACCCTGACCTGCAACGGCGACACGCATGTGGACGCCCACCATACGGTGGAAGATGCAGGGCTCTGTCTGGGGCAGGCTTTCGCACAGGCGCTGGGTGACAGAAAAGGCATAGCGCGGGTAGGCAACGCACGGGTACCCATGGATGAAGCGCTGACGGAAGTCGATCTGGATATTTCCGGACGCCCCTATCTGGTTTACCGCGGCGACGAACTGCTGCCGCCGGTCATTGCCGGTGACGAGGCAGACCTGTGGCGCGAGTTTTTCAAATCATTTGCCAACGGTGCCAGAATCAATCTGCACATATCATTGCTTTACGGCAAAAACGGTCATCATCTGTTAGAATCCGCGTTCAAAGGTCTGGGGCTTGCTCTGCGCCGGGCCGCGGCTTGTGAACGCGAAGCACTGCTCAGCACCAAGGGGAGTCTCGACTGATGCGCAAACTCTGCATAAAAATCCTGCTGGTCACGGCGGCGGCCGCGCTGCTGCTTACCGGCTGTTACAGCCCTGTCCAAGGTCCCATGCCGTTGCCCGATATCAACATTGGTGTGGCGGGCTTTACCCAGCCCACCACCACGGCAGCGCTGCTGGCCGGTTACATTCCGGAAAATCAGCAGGAGGTGGACAACCAGACCCTGCGCGGTCTTGATGAAGACTTTGCCGCCATTCTTGCCGGTGCCACCGCACGCAAGTATGTTTCCAGTGAACAGGGAAGGCAATGTCAGGAAATAGTTTCCGCCGCACAGCAGGGCGAAAAAAGCATCAGCGCTTTTGAACACTGGCTGCGCGTGGGCCGCTGCATGGAGGTTGACTACCTGCTGGTGCCGCATCTCATCGACTGGCACCAGCGCAAAGGCGAAAACATGACGGCAGCCAGCCCCGCAAGCGTCACCCTTGACCTCTTTCTGATGGACGTGCAGGGGCAGTCCCTTGTTTCGCGTTACCATTTTGAAGAAACCCAGCAGACACTTGCTGACAATCTGCTGGAGTTCAGCAAATTCGTCGAACGCAAAGGCAAGTGGATCACAGCAGAAGATCTGGCCCGCGAAGGACTGTATCAGGGAATCAAGGAGCTGGGTCTGTGATCATCTTTCCTGCTGTGGACATAAAGGGCGGGCAGGCGGTTCGCTTGCGGCAGGGCAAGGCCGATCAGGAAACGGTTTTTTCCGGCGATCCTGTGGCCATGGCACGCCACTGGGAAGAACAGGGCGGACGCTGGCTGCATGTGATAGATCTGGACGGTGCGTTTTCCGGCACTCCGGTCAACCGCGAGCTGATCAGAACCATCTGCGCCAGTGTATCCATTCCCGTCCAGCTGGGCGGCGGCATACGCGATACCGTCACCGCGCAGGCGTATCTGGATGCCGGAGTTGAACGGCTGATAATCGGCACCATCGCCCTGACCGATCCCGATCTGTTCGGGGCCATGTGTTCAGCGTTTCCGGGCCGTATAGGCGTTTCGCTGGACGCGGAAGGCGGCAGACTGAAAACCAAAGGCTGGGTGGAAGATTCCGGCCTGAGCATTTACGACGTACTGCCCCGGCTGACAGAACAGGGAGCCGCGTTCCTCATTTACACCGACATCGACCGCGACGGGATGCAGAGCGGTGTAAACGTGGAAGCTCTTTCCGAACTTGCCGTCCGCTCGGCAATACCAGTCATAGCGGCAGGCGGCGTAGCGACCATGCAGGACGTCTACGATCTGTATCCTGTAAGCCGCAGTGCCAACCTGCAGGGCGCCATTACCGGCAAGGCCATTTACGAGGGTTCGCTGGATCTGGCAGAAGCCATGCGCTGGATAGACAGCCGGACAGCATGACGCATGCGCCATGCGTTGGCATGGCTGCAAGGCTTGCACCGGATTATGTACCGTCGTATTCAGGCACCGGAGCCGGTAGCCGCAGACAGTATCATATGTTTTTGGTCAGGCCGGTTGCCAACAGCAGCACAGACCCGTCTGCGGTGCGGCAGTCTGAAAAATTATCATGAACGGATACTCCGGCAGTACCTGCCGGTCATGCAGGGGGATGGAAACATCCCCTTTTGCATAAGGCATCCGCAACTCCGGAGAGAACACAATGCAGCACACATTTCTTATGGAAGAAGGATTCTGGCAGCTTTCCGGTGTCTTCTCCAACATCAGCGGTGTAGCTGTTCCGGTGGAAGGCAGGTCCATAGTCACCCACACGCCGGAACAATGGTCCAACCATGCATTCATGCGCATTCTCACCGCGCAGCCGCAGGACATAGAAAACCTGTACACATTTCAGCCGCTGCCCCCCAAGGCAACCTACGCGCAATGGCGCTCCACCAGCCCGTCTCTGGGTGACGTCAGCGGCTGCTTCGCCTTTGCAGGCGATACCATCATATCATCGTCCATCATTGCAGAAACCCGCCAGCACGCTACCGAACACCTGAGGCTTATCAGCAGCGAAGCGTACGAAAACAGAGGGGCACTGTTTCAGAACGACACGCTGGTAGCCACATGGAGCGTGCTCATGCAGCGCATCCGGCAGCCGGAAAGACTGCAGTAGCGGAGCAAGCTAGCTGCACGCCTTGCCCTGATGGCGAAAAAGAAAACACAGTGCACTCTGCACCTTGCCGGAGAACAATTTGTCCGCCATCACATTGCCGGCCACCCGCTTGCTTATTTCGCCCAGCGTCGGATACGGATACACCGCACCGGCAATTCTGGACAATGAAACCTTCCCGGCCTGCACAGCCACCCACTGGTTGATGATTTCACCGGCCCCGGCACCGCATATCTGCACCCCCAGCACTTTTTCCCGCGGGTCAAGCAGCATTTTTATGCGCCCTTCCGGTGCTCCTTCGGCCAGTGCCCTGTCGTTTCCTGAAAACAACTCAGTGCGGACGGTATAATCGATTCCGGCGGCCTGCGCCCGCCGTTCGTTCAGCCCCACGGATGCCAGCTCCGGATCAGTAAACGTGCACCACGGCATGTTGGTATAATCAGCCTTTTTCGGCAGACGGAATACGGCATTGGCAATGATGATGCCCCCCTCGTACCCTGCCGCATGGGTGAAAAGGTAGCGGCCGGTCACGTCTCCGGCGGCATAGATGTGCGGTACGTTGGTCCGCATGCGTGCATCCACCCCGACACCCCGCGCCGAATACACCACACCTGCATTTTCCAGCGTCAGTCCCGACACATGAGGAGCACGCCCCAGAGCCACCAGCAACTCTGCAGCAGACAGCAGCTTTTCCGATCCCTCGTGTACAAGGCGCACCTGCACACCGTCAGCTCCGCGCCGGACAGACTGCATCTCCGTACGGGTAAGCACACGCACCCCTTCAGATTCCAGCCGCAGCCTGACGATATCCGCCATATCGGCATCCTCGTTGCTCAGCAACTGCCCCGAACGCTGTACAACGGTCACTTCTGTTCCCAGACGCCGGAAGGCCTGCGCCATCTCAAGAGCCACAGGCCCGCCCCCCAGCACTATCAGCGATGCCGGCAGCACCGGCAGAGAAAAAATCTCTCTGTTGGTCAGATATCCGCTTTCTTTCAGCCCCTCCAGCGGGGGCACCGAGGCTCCCGACCCGGTGGCGATGACAATTTTTGCTCCTGTGGCCCGCACCACAGAATCATCAGAACGGATTTCCACCGTGTGGTCATCCGCAAACGACGCCGCACCGAAAAGCACCTCTGCTCCCAGTGCAGTGAAACGTTCCACGGAATCATGCTGCTGGATGACGGCCTGAACTTCGCTGATACGCTGCGCCACCTGCGCAAAGTCCACCGGCGGCAGCTGCGCATCGGGCAGTCCGTAACGTGCCGCGTGCCGCATCAGATGCCGCACTCCGGCGGTACGCAGCAGTGTTTTGCTGGGTACGCAGCCGTAATGAAGACAATCGCCGCCTAGGGCATGCCCGCTTTCCACCAGTAACACCTTAACGCCCAGCTGAGCGGCTCCGGCTGTTACGGTCAGACCGGCGGCACCGCCGCCTATCACGATGATATCATAGTCATATTTTGCCATCATCAGGCTCCTTTTGTGCTGCGCCATGCGGCTGCACGTTCCAGCACCTTGCGCGCTGCCAGCGGAAAAAGCCCCAGAAGGGCAAAAGACAGTATCAGCGAAGGCGAAAGGATGCCGGAAAGCGATTCAATGGCCCCCAGCTCTTTACCTGCATTCACATACACAATGGTTCCGGGCAGCATGCCCAGTTGCGAAACCCAGTAAAATGTCCTGATGGGCAGCGGGGTAAGTCCCATGGCCAGATTGATTAGAAAAAAAGGAAAGACAGGCACAAGCCTGAGAGAAAACAGATAAAAAGCTCCGTCCTCCCTTATGCCTGCGTTGATCTTTTCCAGCCTGCCGCCAAGCCGCCGCTGCACCCAGCCCCGCAGTACAAAGCGAGAAGCCAGACACGCCAGTGTGGCTCCTATGGTGGAAGCAAATGAAACAGCCGCCAGAGTCACCCAGAACCCGAACAAAGCCGCACCGGCCAGAGTCATAACCGTGGCCCCCGGCAGAGACAGAGCCGTCACCGCAATGTACAGGGCCATATATCCGGCCACCACAAGCACCCCGTGCTGCCGGTACAAAGCTGTGAACGAATCCTGAGAAGCTTTCACATATTCAAGCGTAAAAAAACGCCCCAGATCAAAATACCAGAATACTGCCAGAAGAACGGCCAAAGCCACAGGCAGAATCACCCTGCCCGTGTTACGAATAGTCATGAAAACTCCTTGCCCGCAGGCCGGACAACAGCAGCAGGCACAATCAGGCTCCGCCGGCGGAGCGTACAAGGCGGCCGGTTCTCAGCATCTGCACGCCGCACACGGCCGCGCCCCACAGGCCCGATTCTTCATTGCGGTTCAGACGCACAGGCACTTTGCGCAAAAGATGCCCGTGCACATCGCTCTGCACAAACTCCTGTACAAACGCGTGGTGGGTGACAAGTCCCGGATTACCCGAAGCAAGCCCGCCGGCGATATACAGCCCCCCCAGCGCCATGGTTTCCAGCACATAATCGTGGCAGGCTCTGCCGTAAAAACGGGCAAACCACTCAAGAACAACGGAGTCGCCTTCCAGCTTGCGGCTTACTTCACGCGATGACAGCCGTTCGCCGGTATGAAACTGGTGGAGCAGCCGCAGGCCTGTTCCTGTGACCACCAGATCGCCGATAACCTGCGGTCTTCCTGTCTCACGCAGTATAAATTCCGCAAATTCCAGTTCTTCTCTGCCTACAAAAGGAAATACGGAATGACCGCCCTCTGACGGCACGGTGATATAACGCCCCACCCCGTCACACACCAGCAGACACTTGCCCAGTCCGGTTCCCCCCCCCACCACGGCTATGGGGGCGCCGTCCTCTGCCACACCGTGCTGCACCGTAACAGCGTCATGCACGGCTTCGGACAGGCAGGCGTAAGCCTGCGCTTCAAAATCATTGATCAGACGACCGCGGGCGATACCGAACGTCTGTGCCACTTCATCCAGATCAACCGCCCACGATGCATTGGATATTTTGCAATAGCGCCCTTTTTTTTCGACAGCACCTGCCACAGCCAGCACCATGACGTCCGCATCACGCGGCAGCAGCGAAAACCCGCGGTTTTCCAGCTCTGCCAGCAACGCCGGAAAAGACTGCGCGCCCTGAGTGGAAAGCCATAAGCTGTCTTCAAATTTCAGCGTACCGTCAGCCTGCAGCACAAAGGCCGCAAACCGGCTGTTGGTTCCCCCTATGTCCACTGCGAGAATGCGTTCCATGCCTGCTCCTTGCTCGAAAAAAATAAACCCGCAGCCCCACGCGAGCATGTCGCAAAGGCTGCAGGCCTATACTACCCTACTTGACGCGGCGGGCAAAGCGCGCAGATGCGGTAACAATACATCTGCCCCGCACATACGGCATTTACTGAAACGGTACAGTTTCCTCCGCTTCCACACCGTCTGCATCGCCCGCCAGCAGTTCGACCATATTACGCAGATGCGCATAGGTTTCCGGTGACATGGCTGTAAAACGCAAAGCTGTTTCATCACTTTCAGCACGCACCACCTCGGCATCTACCGACAGCTCATACCCTTCTGCAAGAGTAAGCAGAAAACGGCATGCCGCGCCCACCGGCAGCGGCGGATGCGCGATGCACAAGGCCCCGCGCAGACTCAGGTCAAGGGTCAACGCCCTGTTTCTGCTTCCGCCGTATTCCAGATGCACGGCATACCGTGCGGGCACACGCAACCTTCTGCGACGATCATCCATAAATCACGACCTCCGGAAAAACAGACTACTCCTGCCACTCCGGACGCTGGACATACGGTTCCGGCAGCAGCTCAGAGAGCATGCGCTCTTCGTAGACGCCTTTTTCAGGCTCTATCAGGGCCAGTATACCACGTCCGAACTCGTAGAGGAACTGTCTGTCAGAAGCGGAAGGTGATAAAAGGCGTCCGTCCGGTCCCACTGACACCACTGCACGGATGCCTATGTCGCCCTC